>MHFM01000042.1:50529-74894 GCA_001804205.1 Omnitrophica bacterium RIFCSPLOWO2_01_FULL_45_10b | reverse complement strand
GGATTTAAACGCTTCGGGGAAAACAATGACTTCGCATCGGCCGTCAAGATCTTCAAGCCCAACAAAAGCCATTCGATCGCCTTTTTTAGTGACAATTTCTCGGATGGTATTAATGATACCGCCGATGGTGAGTTCTTCTTGATCTTTAAACTCAGCCAGATTCATAGAATTGGCGCTGGCATAAGTCCTGAGCACTTTTTCAAATTTAGTAAGGGGATGGGCGCTGACGTAAAAACCGAGAAGCTCGCGTTCATAACCGAGGAGTTGGCTTTCCGGCCACTCTTCCACATTTGGAATGGCAGCATTTTTTCCCAAAGCATCTGAATGATGTTCAAATTGATCCAAAAGTGAAAGCTGCCCGCTTTCACGATCTTTTTGTGTTTTAGCGCCCACTTCAAGCACGTGGTCCAACATGGTCATCAATTGAACCCGCTTCAATTTGAATTCATCGAATGCGCCGCATTTAATCAAGCTTTCAAGCACTTTACGGTTGCAGAGCCTTAAATCGACGCGCTCGCAAAAATCGTAAAGAGATTTAAAATTACCTTTTACCTGACGCGTTGCAATAATGGATTCGACGGCTAAAATTCCCACATTCTTAACCGCACTTAAACCAAATCGAATGGTATTTTCAACGCCGGTAAATTCAGAAAAGCTCTGATTAACGGAAGGCGGGAGCACCGCGATGCCAAGCCGCTTGCATTCTTCGATATAACGGACGATTTTGTCCGTATTGTCTTTTTCAGAGGTAAGCAATGCGGCCATAAATTCAAGCAGATAATTTGCTTTGAGATAAGCCGTTTGATAAGAGATAAACGCGTACGCCGTTGAATGGCTTTTGTTGAATCCGTATCCTGAAAAATATTCGATTAAATTCCAAATTTTCTCCGCCGCACGCGCATGAATGCCGCGTTTTGCCGCTCCATCGAGAAAAGATTTTTTCTCGCGCTCCATGATTTCCGGGATTTTCTTTCCCATGGCGCGCCTGAGCGAATCAGCTTTGGCCAAGCTGAAACCGGCCAATTGAGAAACAATCTGCATCACTTGTTCCTGATAAAGAATAATACCGTGAGTCTCCTTCAAAATTGGCTCGAGGGCCGGATGATCATATTTAATCAGTGCCGGGTCATGCATTCTTCGGATAAAATCATCCACCATTCCGCTTCCAAGAGGGCCCGGCCGGTAGAGCGCCAAAAGCGCGACCACATCGCCGAAATGAGTGGGTTTCATTTTCTTAAGGAGATCGCGCATTCCGGAACTTTCAAGCTGGAACACTCCGATCGCCTCACCTTTTCCTAATATTTCATAGGTAGCGCGGTCATCTAAAGGAAGTTCTTCAATTTGAATATCTTTATTTCGTGTTCTTCTGATGATCTTACATGCCTCTTGAATCACGGTCAGTGTTCTGAGGCCTAGAAAATCCATTTTGAGAAGGCCGATTTTTTCAACGGCGTCCATGTCGTATTGCGTGGTAATTTGATCGTTGGTTTTAAACAACGGACAATACTCATAAAGCGGCGCGTCCGAAATGACGATTCCGGCAGCATGCGTCGATGCATGCCGCGCAAGCCCTTCAAGAGCTTTCGAAGTTTCAATGAGTTGCTTCACTTCTTCATTTGCCGTCGCCAAATCCCGGAGCCGTGGTTCCATTTGAAGCGCACGCTCGATCGTTATATCAAGCTCAGCGGGAATCAGCTTGGCAAGCTTGTCCACTTCTTGATAGCTAACGCCCATGACCCGTCCCACGTCCCGAATCGCAGCACGCGCGGCCATCGTTCCAAACGTAACAATGTGGGCAACGCTTTCCTGGCCATACTTTTTCCGGACGTATTCAATGACTTCATCCCGGCGCTCATAGCAAAAGTCAATGTCGATATCCGGCAGTGAAATTCGATCCGGATTTAAAAAGCGCTCGAAGATGAGGCCGTGAAAAATTGGATCAATACTTGTAATTGCAAGCGCATAGGCCACCAAACTGCCCGCGGCAGAACCGCGTCCGGGCCCGACCGGAATCTTATTTTCGCGGGCATAGCGGATAAAATCCCATACCACCAAAAAATAGCCGATAAAACCCATTTTCTTAATGAGCGCGAGTTCATAACGAAGCCTTTTTTCATACTCCTCTGAAATTTTGCCGCCCATTTTCTCTTTGAGGAAACGAAAACAAAGTTCTTCTAAATAAGCATCTGGCGCTTTGCCCTCAGGGGGCGTGAAAATGGGCAAATGGGTTTGCTTAAAATCAAGCTCCAAGTTACAGCGTTCCGCAATTTCAATTGTATTGTGAATTGCTTCCGGAAAATCCTTAAAAAGCTCTTTCATTTCCTGAGCCGATTTGAGATAAAAATTATTTTCGTGATACCGCATTCGATCCTGGTCTGAAACCGCAGAACCCGTTCCGATGCAAATAAGGGCATCATGCGAGGGCGCATCGCTTTGATGAATGTAATGGCAATCGTTGGTGCACACGATTTTTAACCCGAATTCCTTTGCAAATTTTGGATAATGCTCAAGTAATTTCTGCTGAGCATCAATTCCTTGATCCATGATTTCCAAATAAAAATCTTTGGTTCCAAAAATATCAATAAAGGAACTAATCGTTTCGCGCGCCCGATCCAATTGCTCATTCCAGGTATGATGAGGCACTTCACCTTTGAGGCATCCGGACAACGCAATCAATCCTTCGTGATGTACTTTTAGAAGTTCTTTATCAATGCGTGGACGATAATAAAAGCCTTCCAAATAACTTGCTGTCGTGAGCTTGAGTAAATTTTTGTAACCGGTTTCATTCTTACACAAAAGCGTAAGGTGAAACGAGGCCTCTTTAATCCCATGAGCGGTTTTATCAAAACGCGATTGAGGGGCAATGTACGCTTCGATTCCGATAATGGGCTTAACTCCCTGCTTCATCGCTTCTTCATAGAACGCGATGGCGCCGAACAAATTGCCGTGATCGGTGATCGCAAGGGCGGGAAAACGGAGCTCAACAGCGCGTTTTACAAGCTGTGGAATTTTAGAGGCAGCATCGAGAAGTGAAAACTGTGAATGACAATGTAGATGTACAAAATCAGAATGCGGCATAATTATTCCCACTCAATGGTCGCTGGAGGTTTTGAGCTAATATCATAACATACGCGGTTAATGCCGCGAACTTCATTGATGATGCGGTTTGAAATCCGGGCCAGCACATCCGGTGGAATACGCGCCCAATCCGCCGTCATGCCATCCTGGGAAGTCACGGCCCTCACCGCGATCACATTTTCATAAGTCCGCTCATCCCCCATCACGCCAACACTTTTGATTGGAAGTAAAACAGCGAAGGCCTGCCAAAGATTGGAATAAAGGCCGGCTTTTTTAATCTCATCCATCACAATCCAATCGGCTTCGCGCAGGAGATCGCATCGCGCCTTTGTTACCTCCCCGATGATCCGGACGGCGAGCCCCGGACCCGGAAATGGCTGACGGTCAACCAATTCTTTGGGAATGCCCAGAGAACGGCCTACTTTTCGGACTTCATCTTTGAAAAGCTCCCTGAGCGGTTCGATTAATTTAAATTTCATTTTACTCGGAAGTCCGCCCACATTGTGATGCGATTTGATGGTAACGCTCGGGCCTCCGTGAAACGATACGGATTCAATGACATCCGGATAAAGAGTGCCCTGCGCAAGATATGGGACATGGCCTAACTTTTTCGCTTCGCGCTGAAATACTTCAATGAAAACTCGCCCGATCATCTTGCGTTTTTTCTCAGGATCTTCAACTCGTTTAAGTGCGCGCAAAAATTCCCGTGAAGCATCGACGATTTTAATATTCATGTGAAGATGACTTTTAAAAATCGTGCGGACCTGTTCCCGTTCATTTAAACGAAGCAAGCCTGTATCCACAAAGATACAATTAAGCCTTTTACCGATAGCACGATGCACCAAGGTTGCCGCAACTGAGGAATCAACACCGCCGGAAAGACCCAAGACAACGCGCTCGTCATTCACCTGTGTTCGAACCGCTTTAATCGTATCCCGAATAAACGAACCTGCTGTCCAGTTTCCTTTTAGGCGGCAGATTCGAAAGAGGAAATTTCCGATGATTTTTGCGCCCATTGGGGTATGAACCACTTCGGGATGAAATTGAACGCCGTAAATGCGTCTTTTCTTATTTCGAAAGGCAGCAATCGGCGAACTTGAGGTATGGGCAATCCGTTCGAACCCTTTCGGAAGTTTTCGGACTTGATCGCCGTGACTCATCCAACAATCAATTCTGGAAGGAAAATTTCGAAATAAATCCTCACGACGGTCGATGAAAAGCCGCGCATGGCCGTATTCGCGGTGTTTTACTCTTTTCACGTTACCGCCAAAAAGGTGAGCGGTTAGCTGGAGGCCATAGCAAATGCCGAGTACCGGTACGCCGAGTGAAAAAATATCGGGTCTTGGAAATGGGGCCTTTTTTTGATACACATTGGCCGGTGAACCGGAGAGGATAATGCCTGAAGGATTAAGTCTTAGGATTTTCTCGAGCGGAGTGTTGTAGGGGTAAATCACCGAAAACACATTTTGTTCTCTGACTCTCCGCGCGATTAACTGCGTATACTGAGAGCCAAAATCAAGAACTAAAATCGTTTCGGTTTCAGGCTGCATTGTTCATGTCATTCCCGCGTAAGCGGGAATCTAAGGTTTGGATCCCCGCTTTCGCGGGGATGACCCCTACGGGGTCACTTCATCATTCCAACTTTTTGCGCTGCTTGAAAAAGTTTGCCTTCTGTTTTAATGGCCGGGGCAATAATAATTTCGGTTTGTTGAAGCGCTTTCACATTTTTTGCCCCTACATTCCCCATGCATGTTCTAAGAGCGCCTACCAAATTCTGAGTTCCATCATCTAACTTAGCGGGCCCAAACAAAATTTCTTCAAGCGTTCCGGTTGTTCCCACTCGAATGCGCGTTCCGCGCGGAAGATTGGCATGAGGTGTTGCCATTCCCCAGTGAAATCCGCGTCCGGGCGCCTCTTTCGTCCGGGCAAAGGCGGAGCCTACCATCACGGCATCTGCTCCGCAGGCAAAAGCTTTGCAGACATCGCCTCCGGTTGACATGCCGCCATCGGCAATGATCGGAATGTATCGGCGCGATTTCTTAAAATAAAAATCGCGTGCTGCCATTGAATCGCAAATCGCGGTGACTTGCGGAACTCCCACTCCAATGACGCCGCGCGTTGTGCAAGCAGATCCGGGACCGATTCCAATTAAAAGCCCGCTGATGCCTGTTTCCATTAATTCGACAGCCACTTGATAGGTTACGGAATTTCCGACAATCACAGGCATTTTTAATTGTTTGCAGAGCTTTTTTAAATCAACCACCTTGTACGATTTGGAAATATGCCGCACGGTTGTAACCGTGGATTGAATGACAAAGATATCACAGCCGGCTTCTTGAGCAATTTTACCGAATTTTTCGGCATGCTGCGGAATGGTGCTGACCACAGCGGGAACGCCCGCTTTTTTAATTTCGCGGATCCGCTTTGCGATTAATCCCTCTTTGATGGGTTTAAGATAAAGCTTCTGGACAAGTTCGGTGGCTTTTTCGGGGGTCGCTTTGGCAATGTCTTCAAGGATAGGGGCGTAATGATCGTAGCGGGTATAAATTCCTTCGAGGTTGAGGACGGCAATACCGCCCAATTTGCCCATGGCGATGGCGAATTTCGGATCCACAACGCCATCCATCGCGGAGGCGAGGAAAGGAATCAAAAATTTCTTACCGTTGATTTCCCAGCTGATGTCGACTTCCTCAGGATTAATTGTCACAGCGCCCGGCACAAGCGCAATTTCATCGAAACCGTAACAACGCCTTGCTTTGCGATCCCTGCCGATCCACTCGCCCACTAAAAAAACTCCTCTTCTTTTTGCCAAGCCCTACATGAAAAAAGACCAAAAGGAAGGTTAAGAGAAGTACTTTTAACGGATTATCCCTCAAAAGTCAAACGAAAATTATATCGCTTTTATTCTTTATTTGATGTGTGTTATATAATACGGCGATGGAAGATGAAACAAAACTCTTACAATTTTTGGTATGCCGGGAATTTAATGAGGCGAAACGGGATCAATTTGCTGCCGAAGCAATATGCAGCAACATTTACACCACGCGCTTTCCGTACACCCCAAGAGGCTTATACGTGGTCACATGCTGGCAAAAGGATAAAAAATTTCATAAGGAGGTCGTCGAATTTGAAACAACTGATGGCGCTTTAATCCGCACACCCCATACCGATATCGAACCCATTACAAACAGCGTTCTTTTCCGCTGGCACAAGCATCCGTTTCCGGAAAATTTTGAGATTGAGGGGCCCACCACACTCACCATCCGTGTGATCTTGGACAACAAAGTCCGCTTCGAATCCTATCTTTTAGTAGAAAAGAAAAGTTAAACCGGGCGCAAAAAAACAGCCACCGAATGGTGGCTGTCTGCAAATGGAAATCCTACGCCCCTTCGGGGCTCAGGATGAGCCATCGTAACAGATTAAAACTCCCCGATGGCTCAGCTATTTGATTTTTGAGCCCTTCTTGCCTGAATATCTTCTAAACGCTTTTGCGCTAGTTCCAAACGGCGTTGAGCTGAGACAATCCCGTGCTCAGCACTTTCGACATCGTGCTTGGCCATCTCTTCTCCAACAACAAATTGCTCTTGGCGCAAAGCGTCAAACTGAGTTTGGATTTTCTTCTTCTCGCCTTCATCTGTTGTCGCTTTTAACTGCTTGGCAAAGTCTCCCAACTGGCGGCTGATTTGAACCATTCTGTCCGAGGCTTCCTTTCGGTAAGCCATTTCTTGTTTCATATAAGCTTGCTCGTCCTCCCAAAATTTCTTCTGTTCAAGCATCGCAGGGCTTAGCGGAGGGGTTTTTAAAGTTTTTCCGCTTGCCTTGGGTGGTTCTGCGCAAAATGCGATTGGCACCATTAAAAAACTGACGAACAAAATAAAAGCCACTTTACTCAGGTTCATTTTTTTCATATATTCCTCCTCTTTAGAAATCGAAACAATAGAACTTGTTTATTGCCTTATAGTTACGGCTCAGGGAAATAATTCTTTAAAATAAAAGGGGCATCATTTAAAACCGAGTTCAACCGCTTGGCTTCAAAAGTAATGCCCCCATTTAGAGAGAAAAATTGACTTTGGATTTTACGATTCGTAAACGGCGAGAACTTCACTTTCCTTAAGAATCTTGTGCTTTTTTCCGTCAATAATGATTTCATCACCAGAATATTTTCCGAAAATAATGCGGTCGCCACCCTTCACTTCAAGCGGCTGGACTTTTCCGGATTCAAGCACCTTACCTCCGCCAACAGAAACGACTTTACCTTCCGTTTTTTCTTCCTTAGCTGTATCGGGAAGAATGATGCCGCCTTTGGTTTTCTCATCGGCTTCAAGCACTTCGACTAAAAGTTTATCGCCCAATGGTTTAATCTTCATTGCTATACCTCCTAATTAACAATTAGTGCTGCGTACTGAGTACAGCGTACAGCGTTTTCACGGTATGCCGTACACAGTACACCGTACTAAATTTTTTGATTAATACATTCCGCCCGGAGGCATTCCGCCCGGCATTCCTGCCGACGCTTTTTCCTCTTCCGGAACTTCAGTCACAAGCGCTTCGGTCGTGAGCAGCAGGCCTGCGATGCTGGCCGCATTTTCCAAAGCGGTGCGGGTTACTTTTTTCGGATCGATAATTCCCTTCGCAATCAAATCGCCGTACTGGCCGCTTTGAGCATCGTATCCAAAATTTCCCTTCTCGCTAAGAACTTTTTGCACGACCACAGAACCTTCTTCACCGGCATTAAACGCCAACTGACGAAGCGGCTCTTCAAGTGCGCGGAAAATAATTTGAGCACCCACTGCTTCATCGCCCGAAAGCTTGAGGCTATTGACAGCGGTACGTGCTCTTAACAGTGCAACACCGCCGCCGGCCACAATTCCTTCTTCAACGGCAGCGCGCGTCGCATGAAGCGCATCTTCAACACGTGCTTTCTTTTCTTTCATTTCTGTTTCGGTTGCAGCACCCACATTAATCACAGCAACACCGCCTGCCAATTTGGCAAGGCGCTCTTGCAATTTCTCACGGTCATAATCGGAATCGGTATCTTCGATTTGCTTTTTAATTTGATTGATACGGCCGGTGATATCAACGGTTTTGCCCGCACCTTCAATGATGGTTGTATTTTCTTTATCTACCGCCACGCGCTTGGCGTGTCCAAGATCTTTAACAGTTACGTTTTCAAGTTTGATTCCAAGATCCTCGGTAATGGCTTTACCACCCGTAAGAACGGCAATATCTTCAAGCATGGCTTTTCGCCTGTCGCCATAACCCGGCGCTTTCACCGCGCAAGCTGAAAGCGTTCCGCGAATCTTATTCACCACCAAAGTCGCAAGCGCTTCGCCTTCGACTTCTTCGGCGATAATTAAGAGCGGGCGTCCTGATTTTGCAATCGACTCAAGAAGCGGCAGAAGGTCTTTCATTGCCGAAATTTTCTTCTCGTGGATTAAAATGAAGGGGTCTTCGAGGGTTACTTGCATACGCTCCGTATCCGTTACGAAGTAGGGAGAAAGATATCCTTGATCAAATTGCATACCTTCCACAATTTCCAAGGTGGTGGCGACGGTTTTGGATTCCTCAACCGTAATGACGCCGTCTTTACCAACCTTATCCATAGCTTCGGCAAGTTGATCACCGATCGTGGAATCAGAATTTGCAGCAATGGTAGCTACTTGTGCGATTTCATTTTTATCTTTAATGGCTTTGGATAATTTTCCAAGCTCTTCGACAACGGCAGCTACTGCTTTATCCACGCCGCGCTTGAGTGCCATTGGATTAGCGCCCGCAGTTACGTTTTTCAAGCCTTCACGATAAATCGCTTGGGCTAAAATGGTAGCGGTTGTAGTTCCGTCACCGGCTGCGTCAGAAGTTTTAGAGGCTACTTCTTTAACCATCTGAGCGCCCATATTTTCATACGGCTCTTCCAATTCAATTTCCTTGGCTACGGTCACGCCATCTTTTGTAATTGTGGGTGAACCGAATTTCTTATCAATGACGACATTACGCCCTTTGGGGCCCAAGGTCACCTTGACTGCGTTGGCAAGCTGATCCACGCCTCTTTGGATCGCGCGTCTTGCTTCATCAGAGAATAAAATTTGCTTTTTTGACATTTTCACTGCCTCCTATTGTATTTTTATTGTAAGCCTGAGCTATCTAAATGAGTGCGAGGGTTTTACCACTGCAGCTCGAATGTTGGCACTCCCTAATAACGAGTGCTAAACGAAGAAATCATATCATTCCTATTTAAATTGTCAATAGGGAAAAATAGGAAATTTAAGAGGGCCTGCTGCGCCAGCTGCGAATCTGTTTAAGTGCTCGGGCTAGCGCCTGGGCTAAATCAATTGGGAAATCCCCTTTTCGAAGCATTACATCCGTTGCGGGAACCTGCCCTGAGCCAATTTGGGTTAGCACCGCTTGAATTCTACCTAAGGGGCCCGTCAAACGCTGTAAATAAAACAGTCCCAAAAACAGGTTCACGATGAAAACAACCCCGAACAGAATGGAAACGCGAATTAAAAGCAGAAAACTGATTCGGTCGAAAACCGAGGCTAAAACAATGGTTTCATTCGCTTTCGAAATTTCTAAAAAGACGCCGTTAATCGTTCCAAAAATAAGGTAGAGCAAATAAATCATTGTGAACATCAGAAGGATAAATTGAAACAAAATGAAATAGCGCTCCGGCTGCCCGATTGCCCTAAATCCAAAAGTCTTGCGTCGTTCTGCGACTGACATAGTACCTCTACGATTTATCCTTGGGAAAACCGGCGTAGCCGTGCCGAAGTGATCCGATCATCTCATTCAAAACAGGAGCAAATTCCGTCGTTAAGTCGCCCTTACGAAACCGTATTGGCCCTTGGGGCAACTCTCCTTTGGCAATCATGTTTAAAACATTTCTCACACGCACGAGCGGCCCGCCTACCCGATTGTAAAAGATAAGACCCATCAGCACATTAATTGCAAAAGCGATGGCAAAAATAATCATAACTTTTAAGGAAATACTCCTAAAAAGCTCGGTCAAAATCAATTGCACCGCCGTTGGGGTAAGCTCTGAGACAGAAAGCGGAAATGAAAAATCACTCAATAGCCGGAACAGGACATAGAGCACAAATACAAGGGTGCTCAGCAAAAAACAGAACTGCATCACAGCAAAATATCGCTGAGGAGGTTTATTTGTCAAAAATGAAAACAGCCTGCGTTTTTTAGCGGACATTTGTTTTTTCAATCTCGTTTCGATAAATTAATGCAAGCGATCGAATTGTGTGCATCGGATCAACATAATCAAAATGGCGAACATAAGGCGCCACCTTCTTGGCAAGGCCGCCTGTTGCCAGCACGGTAAGCCGTCTCGGGCGGCAGAACTTTTGAAATCGCTCTACCAAACCATCTGAAAGAGCCGCAAACCCAATCAAAACGCCTGCATTGATTGCTTCTTTTGTATTTCGACCGCACAAACCGCGAACTGGCCCTAATTTTTTGAGGCTTGGCAGCAACGCTGTATGTTCTCCAAGCGCCCTTGCTGAAAGGTTAAGCCCTGGAATAATTAATCCACCCTCAAATATACCCCGTTTCGATATATAGTCAAAGGTAATCGCCGTCCCGTAATCAATCACCAAAATGGGTGGTTTGTAGCGCCTGAGGGCCCCATAAACATTTGCCAAACGATCGGCACCAAGAGCTCTTTGACTATAGCGGGTTGAGACGCTGATTTTTAGGTTTTTACCTAATATATGAAGAGGAACTTTTGAGCCAAAAACTCGTTTTATTGATTTCGACAATTTTAAGGTTATTTGTGGGACAACGCTACTTATAATCACCTTATAATTGTGCCTACTTATCCCACTTTTAATTATTTTTAGAGATATTTTTGGGATATCGTCAGATAATACATAGCCACTTCGTTTGATTTGTCTACCCGAACAAAGTCCATAGGTAGCAGCTGAATTCCCGATATCAATAGCTAATATGAGAGATTGTTTATTAGGCATGTTGGAGTGACTTTAATGCTTTTTCTGTTGGTTTGTAGCTCTTGGATACCCTATTATACTTTTCGCTAAATCGAGCTAAGATTTCGGCTAAAACTTGCTTGTGATCGGCTTGTTTTCCCGTCTCAACATAAATTGAAGTAGCCGAGTGAAGCAGTTCTTTCGGCCGATGATTAAGATTGAGGCCAATGCCCATCACCACATAGTCCAATCGGCTCCCAGAACCAGATGATTCGGTCAATATTCCCGCAATCTTTTTGCCCTTCACGAGAACGTCATTGGGCCGTTTGAGTTTAGCCTCTAAATTAAAACTGGACTTAAGTGCTTCAGCTACTGATTGCGCTGCTAAATGGGTCAAAATCGGTGCTTCGGAAGCTTTCAAATGAGGCCGCAAAATAATCGAAAAAAGAAGTCCTTTACCTCTTGCTGATATCCATCTGCGTTTAAACCGCCCTCGCCCCTGTGTTTGAAAATCGGCTGCAATCACTGCTCCTTCCCGAGCATCCACGCGGGCAAATTGAAGCGCTAGATTATTTGTAGAATCCAGAGTTTTGTAATGCAAAATCCGAAAGCGCATCCTAATCTACCGGATGATTCGAGGAATGGACGGGCTTAATTGGGTTACAATTTCATAAGGAATGGTTCCGGCTTTTTCAGCCAAGGTTTCAGCTGATATTTCGCTTTCACCGTCTCGTCCGAGAAGCGTAACAACATCGCCTGCACGTACAGCAGAAAAATAAGGGCCAAAATTGACGGCAATATAATCCATGGAAACACGCCCTACAACAGGATATGACTTACCCCGAAATAGAACGGTTCCCTTATTGGAAAGCGAAAATGGGTAGCCGTGGCTATAACCTACCGGAACAATCCCAATAACGGTTTCGGAATCTGCCGTAAACGTGCGCCCATAACCTGCCGATTCTCCGCGTGCAAGCTTCTTTACTAAAATAACGCGTGCACGCCAACTGAGGACCGGTTTTAAAGGAAGCTTTGGCTTTAGAGAGGAATGAGGGTAAATCCCGTATAAACTAAGGCCGGGCCGAACCAAATTAAAATGCGCTTCAGGATGATTAACAACTCCGGTGCTATTGGCCGCATGACAATAAGGGAACTGAATCTCTTTTTCAGCGCTCTCTTCCAAAATTTGATTAAAGATACGGATTTGGCCTCCCGTGAAAGGATCGGCTATCTCTTCGGCTTGCGGAAAATGCGTGAAAAGCCCCTCCAACTGGAGCATTTCAAGTGAGGCAATTTTGGCAATTGCCGGAACGGCTGAAGATTTTGGAATTCCAAGCCGCCCCATTCCAGTGTCTACTTTAATATGAATGACAGCGGGTTTTTTTAATCTTTGAGCTTCATCTGAAATTTCACGCGCCTGTTCTACGCTTGAAACTGCCAGAGAAACTTCCGCGCGTATTGCCTTTTCAATCGCACCCCCCATAGGGACGCCAAACAAAAGAATAGGCGTTCCAATTCCGGCATTGCGGAGCACAAGAGCTTCCTCGATCGAAGCAACGCCAAAATAGGAAACTTTGTTGCGCAAACATTGAGCTACTTCTAAAAGGCCGTGGCCATAGGCGTTGGCTTTGACGACGGCCATGATCTGGGCATTTGGAAATGTCAAACTCAGAATTTGAGCTAAATTATGCCGCAAAGCGTTCTGGTCCAGCTCAAGCCATGTGGTTTGATCCAAAACGGGAGATTCGGGCAAAACCCTTATTTGCGTCTGTGTTTTTTCTGACTCCATTTTTCCTCAGCTTCTGAAATTCTTAAATACTTCGGAACCATTTTTCGAAGCGTCAGTGCTTCGACCCACTCGTGTTTTTCAGCTAATAGCTTAAGCATAAAATGTGCTTTTGGATACCAAAAAGATTGAGGCAAAAAAGAAATGCCTTCTTCCTTTTTCTTTTGAATTAACTCTCCGTAACTTGAGATTGCATCACCAGTTAGCGTCATACCCGGTTTCAGCTTTGAGAGAAAATGATCAAAAGAAAGCAAACGATCCGAAAGAACTTTTTTGACCTGGCCTTTCTGGAACCGGTACTGCGCGACATAAAGATGTTCACGCCTGGCATCAAGGCAAACGATTAAATCTCCGTTGATCACTCCGCTTCCCAACGCAATGACATCAAGGCTTGAAACTCCAAAGCAGCGTTTTTTCAGGCCAAGCGAAAAACCTTTTAAAACAGAGAGCCCGATTCTTAAACCAGTAAAGGAACCGGGGCCAAGACCCCAAATCAAATGGGTTAAGTCATGCTTCTTAAGGCCAAGGTCTTTCAGGCCCTCGGCAATCAACCCAAGCAATTGTTCAGAATGCTGCGGCGTTCCTTCTAAATTGGATTCAAAAACAGCTGATGTTCGAGTGCCAATGGCAACCGATAGAACCCGCGAAGAAGTATCCACTGCAAGAATATTATTAACGCCCACGCTCCTTCATCCTAATGGTTCGCCCTGTTTCGCCGCGCTTCGAAAGCTCAATGACAATGTCCGCCTGTTTTGAAATTCTCGGGATGCGGTCCGCCCACTCAACGACCGAAATTGCGTTAGGATCGTCTATAAATTCATCAAGGCCAATGTCTTCTATGTTGGTTGATTCGTGAAACCGGTACAGGTCAAAATGATAGAGTGGAATGCGCCCTTTGTAAATATGGAAAATCACAAATGTCGGGCTTTTTACTTCGCGTTCATCCGTCACGCCAAGCCCTAACCCAAGGCCTTTGACAAACGTGGTTTTGCCGCTTCCGAGCGTTCCGATTAAGGCAATCTTTGTGCCCGCTTGAAGCTTAAGGCCGATGAGGCGGCCACGCTCGATGGTTTGATTCCGCGAAGTAGATTCCCATTTTGTGGTACGCATAAAAATTAAAAATGCTGAAAACCAAGACGCCGAGCTTGAGACCTGTACGCTTCAGAACTGCGCACCACACGGCCAATGGCGGTAAACGGAATGACAAACCTTCGCCGCCAGTTTTTTTGGACCTTGTGAAAATTTTTTGGAGAAACCGTACATAAAAGTTCAAAGTCTTCCCCGTCCGAAAGCGCGTGATTCAAGGCCTTCCGCCTGTTGCCTCGAGCTAATTTCATAGCCGCTTTAGAAATCGGGATTTCACGTTCCGAAATCATAAACGTCACGCCTGGTGTGTAAACCAAATGATTAAGGTCTTGCAAAAAACCATCTGAAATATCAATCATGGACGAAACCCCATGGCGCGCCAAAAACTCTCCTTCTTTAATGCGTGGGGTGAAACTCAAATGCTTGCCAAGAATCGAGCCGCCTAAAGTGCCGGTCACGCAAATAAAATCTCCAACTTTTGCGCCTTTTCGAAAAATAGTCCTGCGCGGGTTTGACTCGCCAAGAAGAGCAACAGAAGCGCTCATTTTTGCTCCTTTGGAAAGATCCCCTCCTACGATTGAAACATTGAACTTTTTTGCGAGTTTTCCGGCGCCCGCATAAAAACCTTTCACAAATTGAAGGGAAGTCTTTCGCGGAAGCGTTAAGCTGATCACCGCAAGTTTCGGCGTTCCGCCCATTGCGGCGATATCGCTTAAATTAATTCCAAGCGCTTTCCATCCAATTTCTTCAGGGCGGGCTTTTGAAAGTTTGAAGTCAATGTCTTCTACAATGGTATCGATCGTAAGCAATTGATAAGTTCCGGATGACGCGCGGAAAACAGCGGTGTCATCTCCGATTCCGCATATCATTTTAGGGGAACGCGGAACCCATTCCTTTATTTTGTCAATGAGCCCAAACTCGCCTAATGATTCAATCGTTTTTTTCATTTCATCCTAAGCTCAGCCTTGGAATTCCGAGAGCATCTGCCAATAAATTGACTCCGGGAATGACCCAGGCGTAAAGAATTCCGGTGAAATAAAGCGCCAAAACAATTAAAAATCCAAAAGGTTCAAGCATCAAGTACTTCCGGTCCAACGGACGCGGCAGAATACCGGCTAAAACGCGGGAACCATCAAGCGGCGGAATGGGGATCAAATTAAAAACCGCGAGGCCGAGATTGAAATAAATTCCGAGAAGCAGTAGCGGAAAGTTGGTGAAGCGATAAACCCACATCAGCAGACCGGCAAATACGATGTTGGCAATTGGGCCGGCCAAACCCACCAAAATCATATCTTGTTTGGGTCGATAAAGGTTCGAAAAATTGACAGGCACAGGTTTCGCCATGCCGATCACAAAGCGTCCGCCGGTTGAAATAAAAAGAAGCGCAGGAAAAAGTACGGTCCAAAACCAATCGATATGCTTCAAAGGATTAAGGGTCAGGCGCCCCATTTCCTTTGCGGTTTGATCACCGCGGATAAAAGCTACCGCGCCGTGCGCCGCCTCATGCACAGTAACCGTCATTAAAAAGATAACAAGCCATGCCAGAATTTGGAGCATGTGATTTATCCCCCGCCCATGGTGCTCACAATACTTTTCATCAAAAAGAAATAACCGATAAAAGCGGTGTTGTGCAATACATGAAGCGAAATACAGGGAAGTAAATTATTGCGTTTCTCATATAGGTAGCTCAAGGTCAAGCCTAAGAAGAAAATAGGCACGAAAGAAAAGGCGTTTTCATGAATCCAGGCGAAAAGCCCAGAAGTGACTAACATCGTCCAAGCCATTCCCCAATATTTTCTTAAGGCAGGGTATAAAAATCCCCTGAAAAATATCTCCTCAACAATCGGACCAATCACACAAGCCGCCAGAAGCGAATAAGTCATCATCCATGGTGAAACAGTTTCCTCTTTTAGTAAAAGCTTGACCAAAGGATGTGGCGGCGGCTCATAAGAAAAAAGACTGGCGATAAAAACCAAAAGGAGCAAAACACCGACAAAAACAGGCAAAATGACGAAATAAGTCCTAATGCCGATCCAAATTTCACGAAAAGGAATTTTTGAAAAGCGAAACCCGAGCAAATCATTTAATCGACTTCCGTTTCTTCGAATCAAGCCGGCAATAAAGAATACAACAGCAATGTCAAGCGCGAGTGTTTGTACAAGAATGAGTAATGAGGTATTAAATTTGATTCCGAATAAAAGTTTCATCAAAACCAATCCTAGGTTCATGACAATACCTGCTGATAAGAACAAAAGAATTAACTTCACAACTTCAGTCATGCCCCATGAGACCAAAAGAATCTGGCCGGATGATGGAATCAGTTCCTGTCTTAAAAAAAGCCGCCTCAAATCCAAAGCACCAAACCAAATACCGGAAGTGAAAGCGCCGATAAAAAAGAAGGAAATGAACTGCACCGCCCAAAATAGTGGCGGGTGTTCCTTCAATTGTTTTTGAACGCCTTCGGGATCCTCAGATAGATTCCGCCACTGATCTTCAAGGTTTTGAATCGTTTCTTGTGGCAGCGCTTCCGATATTTCTTTTTTGACGACCTTGTGAGCAAAAAGAGAAAACACATAAAACAAAATAATAAATATAAGGAGCAGCGAATAAATTTTCTCCCTGCGGAAAAGTTGCCCTATTTCAATTAAGAGCGTTCTCATTTGATCCTTATTTTTTATCCGTAAAATGCCGGTTAAACAATGCTTCGCAATTCTGCAAAGTCATCTGCCCGAACTGTTCCAAAGAAACTCCCCTGAGTTTGGCAATCCGGCGCGCGGTTTCCAACATAAAAGCAGGCTCATTGCGTTTTCCGCGCTCGGCCTGTGGCGCTAAAAATGGGGCGTCGGTTTCGATGACAATGCGGTCCTCAGGGCAAGCGTGCGCCGCTTCGCGCAATGCGTCATTTTTCTTATAGGTAACCGGCCCCGCAAAGGAAATAAAAAGCCCAAGCTCAAGAAGTTCCATCATCATTTCTTTGGTTCCCGAAAAACAGTGGCTCACCGCCCGGATTGGAGGCTTAAAATTTTTCTTCAACAGTTCTATCACTACTTCATAAGCTTCTCGAATATGTAGGACGAGCGGCAAATTGGCCTGCTTTGCCATATCAAAAAATTGGATTAAAATTTTCCTCTGCACATCTCCCGGTGAAAGATTGCGATCCGCCACAAAACGCGGCGAGATTTGCCCACAAAGCGTTTTGGGACGGATTCCGCCAACGCTTTGTGGCGAATAAAAATCAAGGCCCACTTCCCCAATCGCAACTACTTTGGGATGCTTGGCAAGTACCGCTAATTGACGCATCGCCTCAGGCGTTGCATCCTTAACATCGTGCGGATGAATGCCAACGGTGGCATACACAAACTCAAACCGCTCGGCAAGGGCAATGGCCTGTTCGGAGGATTTAAGGTCGGTGCCTACATTAATAAAAAACCGTACGCCGGCTTCTCTGGCCCGCTTGATGACTCCATCGAAATCAGATTGAAAATCAGGAAAATGCAGATGAACATGGGTATCAACAAATGACATAAAACCGGCGTTTAACTCACTTTCTCTTCATCCAGCCTTGGGAAAAGCGCATCGCCTTTCTCCACGGATATCCCAGCTTTAAGCAGCGGCTTCTCAAACTCTTTTTCATCCTTGATTATCCATTCCGTTGGAAGCTTAAGCCGTCTTAAAATTTTTCCGGCAGTTTCGGGTAAAAAAGGCAGAAGCAAAACGCTAACATGGGCTATTTGCTCCGCAAGATTGCCTAAAACATTGGCTAACTTTTCCTTTTTTGTCTTGTCTTTGGCCAACTCCCAAGGTTTTTCTATTTCAATTTTTTGGTTGGCTAATACGATTACGTTTAAAATTGCGTTTAAAGCACGCGCTGGATCATGGCTAGCCATAAATTCACTAGTACGTTTAAAAGGATTGAGCTCATGTGAAGCTTTAAGAATTTCAGGTTCATACTGATAAGCAGGAATTTTCCCTTCCGTATATTTTTGTAACATGGCTGCGATTCGAAACCATAAATTACCCAAATCATTGGCCAGATCGCTCGTGTAACGCTCAGCAAGCAAATCTTCCGAAAAAGCACCGTCAAGCCCAAGTGTGACTTCACGCAGGAGAAAATAGCGAAAGGCGTCGACCCCATATTTCTTGCACAATTCGATTGGATCCACTGCGTTTCCGCGTGATTTGGAAACCTTGGCACCCGACATTGTCCACCAGCCGTGCGCTAAAACCGTTTTTGGCATCTCAACGCCAACCGCTTTCAACATAATGGGCCAGTAAACCGCGTGATGACGCAAAATGTCTTTGCCAACCATATGAACATCAGCAGGCCAATACTTCTTGAATTTCTTGTCGTCAACCGAATAGTCTACGCCGCTGATATAATTAATGAGCGCATCGAACCATACGTAAACAACATGATCCTTTGAACCAGGATAATCAATTCCCCAAGCCAAACGAATCCGGGGCCGTGTAATGCAAAGATCTTCAAGCGGCTCCCGCAAAAACCCGAGAATTTCGTTTTTTCGAATCTCGGGCCTAATAAAAGTTGAGCTGGCTTCAATATATTCAATGAGCCATTTTTGATATTTGGAAAGTTTGAAAAAATAATTATCCTCGCTTAATTCCTGGACCTCGCGTTTGCAATCGGGACATTTGCCTTCCAGAAGCTGAAGTCTCGTCCAAAAGGATTCACACGGCGTACAATACCAGCCCGTATATTTTCCTTTATAAATATCCCCTTTCTTTTCAAGATCACGCAGAACATTTTGTACCACCGTCTTATGATTCGAATCCGTTGTGCGGATAAAATAATCATACTGAATACCTAAAAGCTCCCATAACTTCTTAAATTCCGGCACCATTTCATCCGCATAAACCTTGGGGGCTTTTCCCTGATCCCGGGCAGCTTTATCAATTTTGGTTCCATGTTCATCGGTGCCCGTCATAAAAAACACTTCTTCACCGATTAAACGGCGCCAGCGCGCAAACGTATCGCAAAGGATATTGGTATAGGCATGGCCGATATGAGGCTTTGCGTTTACATAATAAAGCGGGGTTGTAATATAAAAAGGTTTTGTCATTCTCTCCCTCCGTCATTGCGAGGACTGCCGCCGAAGGCGGCGGGACGAAGCAATCCCGATTCTGTCATTCTGAGTCCGACCCTAAAGGGCTGCTTCGCGGAGGGCGAAGAATCTCTGGTCTTAGATCCTTCGCTTTGCTCAGGATGACACAAAGTGTCAGATTGCTTCGCTTTCCGCCACCCGAGACGGCGCCTGCCTGCCGGCGAGGCAGGGATCCGCCGTTCTGCTGGGTGGACGCTCGCAATGACGGCCTTTGCTGTATGTTGACTTAAATGTGGTGGGATCATTTAGAAAAGCGCTCCCATAAAATTTCAGCCTGAGTGAGCGCTAACTTTTGATTCGCATAATCATCCAGCGATTTTCTGATTTCACTCAGCGCCTCGAAAAGTTCTTGAGCCGACTCAAAATCTTTTCGCGATGAAAGCGACTCGAGAAGTTTAAAGCGGTCCATATGAATGAGGCCTTCGCTATTTCCGGCCGCTTGGCAAACCAAAATGTCTCTTACCCATTCGATTAAAAAATCAAATACGCGCGCAATTTCATCGCGGGAGGCGCTGCTAAAATTTTCTAAAAAGGAAACGGGGTCCTTCTCTAATTGATCGAGCCATTCGTTTTTCTTGTTAAACCACTTTTGAGAGCGGCCTTCTCTGGATCGGCTGAGCGAACCTTGAGACCAGCGGGCTAAAAATTCGGCTTCTTCCCTTCCGGCGCCTTCATGGATCAAAATATCCCGAATCGCTTTGGAAGCAAAGGATGGAATTTTGATTTCTACGGAACGTGAAGCGATTGTGTCAAAAATAGATTTTGCATGCGGCACCAAAAGTATGATGACATTCCCGGGAGGCGGCTCTTCCAAGCTTTTCAAAAGCGCGTGCTGTGAGTCGGCAGTTAATCGTTCAGCTCCATTGAAAATAAATACTTTCACCTTGCTTTCAAACGGTTTGAGATTGAGCCAATTTTGAAAATCCCTTACCTCTTCAATTTTAATGGAGTTTGCTTCCTCATCCATTCCATACCATTTGACATCCGGATAATTTCCAGAATCAATGCGGCGGCAGGCCGTGCAATCGCAATGAATTTGAAACGTAAGCGCCGTGCAATTGAGTGCTTTTGCAAAAGCGGCGGCGAGTGCTTTTTTCTTTTCGCTCTCCCCTTCCGTAAATAGATAGGTAGTCGCATACTTTTTGCGATCAATCTGACGGCAAAGCTGCTCCAATAACCTTTGATCTAGGATCTCAGGAGAAGACATGATCCAATTTTTCCTTAATTTTTTTCTGTACGGCCGTTTTCGGTGCTTCACTTGAAATCACAATAAAACGCCTTGGATTTTGCTTAGCAAGTGCGAGAAACCCGCGACGAATACGGTTATGAAATTGAAGTGACTTATGCTCCATACGGTCCTTCCGCCCGCTTCTTCTAAGTCCTTTCCTGACATCAAGATCGAGTAAAAACGTAAGCGTCGGAACAATCATTCCGCGAGCCGCTTGAGCTACTTTTTTTAAATGATTGATTGAAAAACCACCGGCATAACCCTGATACACAATCGTGGAATCTTCAAAACGGTCGCTAATCACCACAACGCCTTTTTTCAAAGCAGGTTGAATCACTTCTTTTACCAATTGAGCCCGCGCCGCAAGATAAAGAAAAAGCTCTGTTTCAACGGCCATTGTTTTATTCTTCGGATGAAGCAGGATATGCCGGATTTGTTCGCCAATGGGCGTACTTCCCGGTTCACGCACAATGATGCCTTTCCGTCCCTTCCTGCGAAAATAAGACGCGACAAAGCGGATGTGCGTACTTTTCCCCGCCCCTTCTCCGCCTTCAAATGTAATCAAAATACCTTTTTTCATATTGATTTTTTTACCTGAACGCCTTGAGCCGTATCCTCAATCACAAATCCAATTTCTTCTACACGTTTTCTTAATTCATCTGCTTTTTTAAAATCCTTGCTTTTGCGCGCCTCTTCCCGATCGGCTACAAGTTGCTTTACTTTCGATGGGATTTTTTCATGTGAAGAAATATTTCCGAAAACACCTAAAACACTATCTACTGTCTTGAAAAATTGACCTATTTCTTGGTTTTCTTTTGAACTAATTTGTTCTTTGGATATCGAATTCACTTCTTTGATGAACACGAAAATAGCTCCGATGGCTTGTGGAATGTTTAAATCATTCTCCATTGCTTGTTCGAATTGAGCTTGCATATCTTTTAAAAGTTGAGAAACTTTTCCGGACCCTTTTTCTGAACCTTTGCTGGCAGTTCTTTCAAACCAAAAATCTCTAATTCGCTTTAGGGCTTCGCGTGAAGCATTCAAACTTTCTAAAGTAAAATCAAGCGGTGAGCGATAATGCGCAGAAATCAAACGATACCGAATAATCAAAGGATCATAGCCTTTCTCAATCAAATCCCGAAGCGTATAAAAATTTCCTTTGGACTTGGACATTTTTTCGCCGTTCACTAATAAATGTTTCGCATGAAGCCAATATTTAACGAACGGTTTTCCGGTGGCACCTTCAGATTGGGCGATTTCGTTCTCATGATGCGGAAAAATTAAGTCTTCACCTCCCGCGTGAATATCAAAAGTCTCACCCAAATATTTCATGCTCATCGCGGAACATTCAATATGCCAGCCCGGACGGCCCTTTCCCCATGGGGAATCCCAGGAAGGCTCATTTTCTTTTGATTTTTTCCAAAGCACAAAATCAGCGCCCTCTTCTTTTTCATACTCGTCCACATCCACTCGAGCACCTTTAATATTCTGCTTTAAATCCTTTTTCGAAAGCTTTCCATAATTTGGAAAAGAGGCAACGCGATAATAAACAGACCCATCGCTCATATACGCCTTGCCATTTTTGATGAGCTGCTCAATTAATTGGATCATGACTTGGATTTCTTGAGTCGCGCGTGGCTCCTTCGTCGGAGGTAAAATATTAAGCGTTTTTAGATCTTCATGGAACGCTTGGATATAACGCTCGGTAAAACCTTGTAACCGATGTAGGGGCAATTCATGAATTGCCCCTACATCGCGCGCGGCTCCGGCGATTGTCTTATCATCCACGTCCGTAACATTCATCACATGTTTTACTTTGTAGCCTTTATATTCCAGGAAGCGGCGCAATAAATCTTCAAACACAAATGTCCTGAAATTTCCAATGTGGGCATAATCATAGACAGTTGGCCCACAGGTGTAGAGTTTTACTTCGCTGCCTTGAGGCAAATCAAAGTCTTTTAATTTTCCTGAAAAAGTATCAAAAAATTTGATCATTTTAAAACCAGCTCAAAACGTTTTTTGACTCGCGGAAGGCCGAAAATAGGAAAAATGCGCTTTAACTCTGGGCCATGCTCCTTACCGGTGAGTGCGATCCGAAGCGGCATAAATAAATTTTTTCCTTTGGCCTTTACTTTCAGTTTTAATTGATTCACAAAATCATCGAATAGCGCATCCCCTTCCCCTTTGAGTAACGGAAGAATATCCAATGCGGTTTTGAATATCTCTTTCGCTTCCGCTGATTCAATGACAGCTTTATGTTCATAAGCTAAATCATCATTCAAAATCTCAAGCTTTTCAGGAAGTTGATTGAAACGTTCGACATTGTCTTTGAACACCGGAAGAATTTTATGCACGAGCGTTTCATCGTATTTTAAAAGTTTTTGCTCTTTTAAATAAGCAAGCGCCATGCGTGCAAATTCCTCATCCGAAAGTGCTCTTAAATGCTGGCCGTTAATCCAATCAAGCTTATGCGGATCATAAATCGAGGCGGATTTATTGACCTGCGCTAAATCAAAAGTTTTTCGAAGCTCATCCCATTTGAAAATCTCGCGGTTGTCACCCGGCGACCAGCCAAGTAGCGCAATATAATTAGCGAGCGCATGCGGAAGATAACCTTTCTTTCTAAACTCCCGAACTGAAACAGATTCAATACGCTTTGATAACGGTTCACCGCCCTCACCATGAATAAGCGAAAGGTGGCCGTACTGGGGCGGTTTAAATCCCATGGCTTCAAGGAGTAGGATATGTTTGGGCGTATTGGACAAATGATCTTCACCGCGAATCACATGCGTAATTTTCATGAGGCCGTCATCGACGCAAACGGCCAAATGAAAGGTAGGCGTTCCGTCCGCGCGTTGAATCACAAAATCACCCACCATTTCATCCAAATTAAAAGAAACTTCTCCGCGGATTAAGTCGTGCATTTTAAGCTTTGGGTTTTCGATCTTAAACCGAACGGTCGGCTTAATCCCGCGTGCTTTACGCTTTTCGATTTCTTCTTTTGAAAAATTCCTCCCGCGATTATCAAATCGAGGGGGTTTATGTTCGGCGCGCGCAAGGCGTTTCATGTCTTCCGTTTCTTCTTCCGTCACATAACAATAGTACGCTTTGCCCTTCTCAATAAGCTCGCGGACATGTTTCTCATAAATCGGAAGCTTCTGAGATTGCAAATAAGGGCCGTATTCCCCTCCTATTTCAGGCCCTTCATCCCAGCGGATTCCAAACCAAAGCAAATCTTCAAGGCAAGCTTCGCGGTATTCAGGTTTTGAACGCTCAAGGTCCGTATCTTCGATTCGGAGGATGAATTTCCCGCCTTCGCGCTTTGCGAAGAGGAAGTTGAAAAGCGCGGTGCGGACATTGCCAATATGAAGATATCCCGTCGGCGATGGTGCGAATCGAACTCGAACCATGCTCATCCCGTTAGAACTCCAGATAACAATGTTTTATGCGCCGTCATTGCGAGGCAGCATTCCAAACAAGGCCGAAGCAATCTCAGAGTTCTTAGATTGCTTCGTCCGGTCCATCCGTTGGCCGTCCTCGCAATGACGAGAATGTTTAGAGTTCTAACGGGACTCATGATTCACTCGATCCTAAAACCACCAAAACTTCGCAGGAAACTGCTTTTCCTTCACCTTCCGGGCCAAGCCCTTCTGCGGTTTTAGCCTTAAGGCCAATTTGTGTGATGGGAAGAGAAAGCAATTTCGCAAGATGGGCCTGAATTTTCTTTTTTCGGGGCCCTAATTTAGGCCGCTCGAGAATAACCGTGGCATCTACTTGAACCGGCCGAACGAGCGAACGAGCTGCTATTTCAAGCGCTTTCTTAAGAAACCAATCGCTTCGTTTATTTTTCCATTGTTTTGCTGTGTTCGGAAAAAAATCCCCGATATCGCCTGCCCCCACAGCTCCTAAAATGGCATCCGTAATCGCATGCAGCAATGGATCTCCATCGGAATGGCCTAAAGGGCCAACGGAAGAATGAATCCGAACGCCTCCCAAAAAGAAAGGCCGTTTTGAAACGAGCCTGTGGCGGTCTGAACCTAAACCGAAGCGTAAAGCTGGAGTTTTTTCGATCATTTTCCGAACCAAAATCAAATCTTGATACGTGGTCACTTTAATATTCGGGTGTGAATGGCTGA
>MHFM01000042.1:41692-50504 GCA_001804205.1 Omnitrophica bacterium RIFCSPLOWO2_01_FULL_45_10b | reverse complement strand
TGTGGTTTCAACAAGCGAAGCATCGTCCGTTGCATGAAAAGCGCGGCTGCCAAGCGCTTGATAGGCTTTTAAAAGGACATCTTTTTTAAAAATCTGGGGCGTTTCGGCCTCAAAAATTTGATTTCGATCAAGTGTCTTTTTAATTTTTCCGGTACCGCTCTGAAACACTTTTACCGTAGCAGTCGCGCGGCGGCCCAAAACTACGCCATCCCAACCGTTTAAATTTTGAAGCAAATGTGTCACCCAAGCGGATTGAACCAATGGGCGCGCGGCATCATGAACGCACACATAAGCGCTCTTTTTTGAAACCCGCTTGAGCGCCTGCCAAACAGACTCGGCACGCGTCGCGCCTCCGCGCACCAAAACCACGGGCTTTTTAAATTTCATGCGGGATAAAATCTCACGGCGGAAACGGGTCTGGCCTCCAGGCCCCAATGCGACGATGATTTCCTGCACTGAAGAAACCGAATCAAACGCCCTCAAGGCATGAACAATTAAAGGACGGCCTTGAATCTGAAAGTAAAGTTTGTCTATCGTCGTGCGGCCTTTAGAGCGCGACGACGCTGACCCATTTCTACTTTCACGAAACCTGCGACCCTCACCTGCGGCAGGGATAATAACACTAACCCCGTTAGATCTTTCTTTCATACCAACAATTTTCTTCAAACGCATATTACAATCAATTTCTTAGTATTAAACCAAATTAAAGAAGATCTAACGGGGCTAACGGTTGGATTCATCCCGTTAAATCTTCAAAATATGGCGTTTGTTTCAACGCCACATTGTTGTTGCCGTTATAAAGCTACTTTTTCGAAATATCACTAAAACAGTGAGGGATTTAACGGGATTCATCCGTTGGCTTTGCAAAAATCATGCGGCCGGCCTGAGTTTGGAGAACGCTTGTAATGGTGACCGAAAGCGTCTGTCCAATCCGCTTACGGCCATTATCAACCACGACCATCGTGCCGTCATCCAAATAGGCTACGCCCTGATCTTGTTCTTTCCCTTCCTTTAAAATTCGAACCTGCATCATCTCACCAGGAATGACAATCGGTTTTAAGGCATTGGCCAATTCGTTAATGTTCAACACCTTAACTCCTTGAAGTTCAGCGACTTTATTTAAATTAAAATCATTGGTTAGGACTTTACCGCCCAGTTCTTGGCCCAACTTCACCAATTTGGCATCGACGGTATTCAGTTCTGAAAAATCTGTTTCATGAATTTTGATTTCAAGCATTGGATTTTTCTTCATTCGATTCAAAATATCAAGGCCTCGGCGCCCGCGGTTTCGTTTTAAAGGATCCGATGAATCCGCAATCAATTGGAGTTCCTTCAATACAAAACGCGGAAGATAAAGTTTCCCCCCCAAAAAAGCCGTTTCACAAATATCGGCAACCCGGCCGTCGATAATGACACTCGTGTCAAGCAAAATAATGTCTTCCGTAGCACCCTTTGCCGTAAACTTTACAAACGGAATCATCATGGCAAACTCATCCTGGCCGCGTAAAATCGTGATCGCTCCTAGATAAGCGAAAACAGAGGCTGATAGAATTCCAAATTGCCTCAATTGATCTTGGGGAATGGCGGCATAATTTCGGACGACTTGCATCAAGAGCGAGTGAACCCAGAGCCCAAGCGTAGCGCCAATTAAAACGGAGAGAATATTTCGAACGCTAAGCCGCTGAAAATATAAATCAATCAGAATAACAACAAAACCTGCCAAGCCACCAACCGTGGCGCTCAGCCACGGAAATTGATCGAGCAAAGCGCTTGAAAAATAATGAAAGCCTAAATAATGCCCTGCAAAGGTGAACGCACCCACTAATAAAATTCGAAGCAGCATAATCATAGGAATCATACCTACCTTTCTTAAAAAAGTTGAATTTGGGACACTCCGCCAAATCCAAGTTAGGACGGTTAAAATAAATAAAGATGAATCTTAGTTTTTCTTTAACAATTTCCATGGATGCGTCTTAATGTCACGTGTAAAGTCCTGCAGATTGTTGTACACTTCATCTTCCTTAATGAATTTTCCTAAAGTCCCATTTCCCTCGTTGATTTGTTTGAGAAGCTTGCTCATTTCATCTGCAGTACGGTTTAAATTGACCACCATATTGCGCAATTCCTTCTCCTGGCCTGCTGTAATTTGATTCATAGACGCAAGAAGTTGATTCATATTTTTAAGCGAATCATGAAGCATCGTCCTGGTTTCCTCATCTTCGAAAACAATACCTATACTTTCTAGAATCTTATTCATACGCTTGGCGATGGAATCGCCCTGTTTAATTAAATCATCCAACGTCGGCGGAGAAATACCATTGGGTATGAGGTCACCGTCTTTGAGGATTCGGCCTCCATCCGGAACGGGCGTAATTTCAATATGGGGCTCACTCATAATATGGGTACCCTGAACGCTCACCAAGTACCGTTCCCTGACTTCAATCCGTTTTTCAACAAAAAAAGTAATCTCTACCTTCGCATTCTCACCTTCCTTCGCAGGTCGTAAAATTTTTACATTCGAAACTTCTCCCACTCGCACACCCGAAAATCGAACAGGCGCGCCTCGGTCCATAATCCCGACGAAATCAAACTGGGCGCTTAAATGATAACCAGGCCTAAAGAAATAAATTCCGCTTACAAAAAATACGATGGTCGAAAGAATGATAAATCCAACGACGACAAAAAGCCCTACCATCACTTCGAACTTAGGTTTGCTCATATAGACTCCTCCAAAATATATTCAGTTATTAAGCCGTTTCACCTTGCGCTTGATTATTATCACCATTGCCATTTCCTAAAAGATAAGTACTGCTGCCCTCTTCGGCGGTGATCGGTCCGTGGGCAGATCCTGTGATGAATTGCTGAATCAGCGGGTCTTTTGAATTTCGAATCTCCGCAGGCGTTCCAACGCCTACAATTTTGCCTCCGTAAAGCATCGCAATTCGCGTTCCAACCTTATAAGCGCTTGTCATATCATGAGTTACTACGATCGATGTAATCCGCAATCTTTGCTGCATTCTCAAAATAAGGTCATTAATGGCATCGGCCATAATTGGATCAAGCCCGGTTGTTGGTTCATCATAAAGAATAATTTTTGGCTCCGTGCAAATGGCGCGTGCAAGCCCCACGCGCTTTTTCATCCCTCCCGAAAGCTCAGACGGCATTAAATCTTCAATTCCGCTCAAACCAACAAGCCGAAGTCTCTCTTTAACGCGCCGATCAATTTCATCATGAGCCAGTTGCGTATGTTCATACAAGGAAAAACCTATATTTTCCCGAACGGTCAAGGAGTCAAAAAGAGCAGAACCTTGAAACAACATCCCGATTTGCATTCTAAATTGATTAATTTCATCACCCGGAATCTCAAAAATATTGACGCCGTCGACTAAAATCTCTCCGGAATCAGGTTTCATAATCCCGATGATGTGTTTCAATAAAACGCTTTTACCGGTTCCGGAACGGCCGATAATGACCATGGTTTCCCCGGTTTCAATTTTTAAATTCACACCATCTAGAACACGGTGCGCGCCAAATGATTTATGAAGATCGATAATTTCAATCATCCCATCACCTTTTAAAAAACAAGGTAAAAGAAAGCGGTGAAAAATGTGTCGAACACAATGATTAAAATAAAGGAAACCACAACGGCCATCGTTGTTGCATGACCCACTCCTTCAGCGCCGCCTCTTGCTTTAAAACCATAATAGCAGCTGACAATCGAAACCATCATGCCGAAGATAAACGATTTAATCAGCCCCGTATAAATGTCTTTAAAGACTAAAGCGGTAACCGTCCGGTGAAAATATTGGTACGGGCTGATCCCCAGTTTAAAAACTCCCACAATATAACCGCCCACCATCCCTATTAAATCCGAATAAATCGTGAGGAAAACGAGCATGGTACAGCACGCCAAAAAACGCGGAACCACCAAATAACGTACCGGATCGGTGGCAAGCGATCTTAGAGCGTCAATCTGTTCGGTCACTTTCATCGTTCCAAGTTCCGCCGCCATAGAAGCGCCAACCCGGCCGGCTACCATCATCGCCGTCAGAACAGGGCCTAGTTCCCGGGCTACTGAAAGAGCAACAAGATCGGCCGTAAATTGCTGAGCTGAAAATAACCTCAATTGATAAGAAGATTGAAGGGCAAGCACCATGCCTGAAAAAAGCGACGTCATCATGACAAGCGGAAGTGAAGCTACCCCAATTTTATAAGCTTGATCTAAAGTGGCCCGCCATCTTAAGGGCGTAGAAATAGATACGACAAGCGAACGCCAAAAAAGGATTGAAATTTCACCGGAGCTTCCCAAAAAATTAATCATTTGGCTCCCAAATTTACCAAGCCATTTTTGAACATCAGCAACTCTTCGCAAATATATAAATGGAACTCGAAACATAAAATCCTCAGAATTTTACTTTAGGACCGGCAGTCAAATATTCCTTCTTGGTTTGGCCTTCTTCGGCAGTAACATTGAGACTGGTTCGTTCTCCAAATTGATATTCAGCTTCAATCTTAGAACGGGCCGCGGAAAAAAAGTTATTGTCACCCTTTATCGAAGATGGGTCTTTAGATTGGCTCGTTAATTCCATGCCCTTCCAAATCACGACACGCTCTGAACTGTCCACTTGAATTGACTCCAGAAAATTTGGACTGGCAAAATTAAGGCCGCCTTTTAATACAAAACTGTTCTTGCCCTTTATAATTTTAGAATCGTGGAGCACAAGATACGGAAGTTGCCCTAAAAAATTAATGACGGCACGGTCATATTTCAGATCGCCTGCCCTTCCATTCTCAATGTTAAAAGCGCCCGTAAAATCCAGTTGGTTTAACGATCCGGCGGCCTCAAGTTTGCCTTCCAAAGTCCCATTCAGTGAAAAGGAAAGTGGATGCGAACCAAACGATTTAAATTCACTCAAGGAAACGGGGCCGGCCCGAAGCACCAAATCGCCCTGAGGATCCGCTCCAAAGGAAACCTTGCCTTCAAGCTTGGAAACATTCCCCCACTGCGCAGCAATACGATCGATACCGTTTACGGACAGGTGGCCGCTTCCTCTAAAATCACGAAGAGGTTGATGCTGGAAAATGAGATAATCGGTTTTAATATCCATATCGAAAATATGGAGCCCCTTTTGCCAAGCTTCTTCATTGGGTTTTAAATGAGCCGTTGCATAAGTCACCAGGTCGAAATTAAACAGTTTAAAATGGTCCAGTTTAAAAACAAGCTGCCAGTCAAAATTTTTCAGAAAAAATTCCACCCCAAATCGTTGGTTTTCATGCTCTACATCAATGCGATAAATTCCCTGCTTGAGATCAAACTCCCCGGAGGCGTCATACAAACCATTAATGGAAAGATGGGGAATCGTAAAGTGGGTAGAAGTTCCAGAAATGGAACCCAAAAATCGGAACTCACGGTCAGCGAATTGAATGACTCCCGAAAGCGTCTCTTCTTTAAAATTAAGCCGCACATCAGAGCGAATCGATACCTTACCCTCCCGAATTCGAAGTGTGAACAAAAAAATCGGCGATTCAGAAAATATATTCTGGATTTCACCCGATAATTCGCAAGGAATTCCGCGAAAGAGAAAACGTACTTTACGAATTCGAACGGTATCGTCCTCCAATTGAACGGATCCGTTTAAATGGCTGATTGGAATTTGGCTCACGCTTGAAAACGCTAGGTCATCCAAAATCATTTCGAGGCGGTAATGTTTTTTACGGTTATCAATCTCGCCAAAACCCGAAACAAGCCCTAAAACCGCACCGGACACATGTGACTTAAACCGTATGTCAAACGCGTCGCCTTTTTTCGGAATGGCCTTTCCTGAAATGGCCGTTAGATTTAACTTTTCATTAGGCCGAAACCATGGCAATTGAACTTCGCCTTCCTCGAATTCAAAACGAGTCAAAATACCGCGGTCGGACTTAAGGAAGCCAATTTCAAAAATAGAACCGGGAGATTGAAAAGCCTGCCAGTTCAAATGAGGTGCGTCCAGAAAAATTTCGGTTGGAATACGGAAATTGCGCTTCAGAAAACTTAACAAATCATAACGCACAATGATTTTCTTAACGCCGACGAAAATAGGTGTGCCTTTTTTTGTAGGATTAATTTGAAGGCCGCTGACGGAAATATGCCTCAAGATGCCGACGCTGATTCGGTCCACATGAACTGGAACTTTCAGGAAGGCGCTGATCCGTTTTTCGGCAGCGGCTTTCAAGTCAGAGGTGACAATCCGCTTTTTCAAAAAATTGTAGAATTGAAAAAACGAAAAAACAAGCAAGCTCGCAAGAAGTACGGTTGCTATTAATTTACGCATCAGAATGGGCATAAGGGCTTTTGCTCCCTAGGAAGCCTTTTCGAAAGTAATGACTTCTCCTTTTAAAACAGATTTTACCTTATCTCCTTCTTTAAATTTTCCGCTTAAAATTTCCTCGGCCAAAATATTCTCAATATACCTCTGAATCGTGCGCTTGAGCGGCCGGGCCCCAAAGGTAGGGTCATAACCTTTGTCGATCAAAAACTTAATGACCTCAGGGCTTAAAATGAGCTCCATCTTTTTGTCTTTCATCCGGTCCATGACTTCGGTCAATTCGATGTGAATAATGTTTTCCAAATCGGGACGCATCAATTGATGGAAGACGATTATATCATCTACACGATTCAAAAATTCGGGGCGAAATACTTTTTTTGCTTCCTCAAGAAATTTTTCTTTCATGGCCGCATAACCTTCATCTAGAGCTTTCGTCTTAAAGCCGAGATCGGTTTGCCGTTTGAGAACTTCCGCGCCAATATTTGAAGTCATAATCAAAACGGTGTTCCGAAAATCAACGCGGCGGCCGAAAGAATCCGTAAGACGTCCGTCTTCCATTACCTGAAGCAAAATATTAAAAACATCAGGATGCGCTTTTTCAATTTCATCAAGCAAAATCACAGAATAAGGCCTCCGCCTTACCTTTTCCGTCAGTTGGCCGCCCTCTTCATATCCCACATATCCCGGAGGCGCTCCCACAAGACGGGAAACATTAAATTTCTCACCGTATTCGGACATATCGATTTGAATCACGGCGTCCAAATCGCCGAACATAAACTCGGCCAAAGCCCGGGCTAGGAGCGTTTTGCCGACACCCGTCGGGCCCATAAAAATGAAATTGCCAATGGGACGTTTTGGATTCCGGAGGCCTGAGCGAGACCGGCGCACAGCATGGGCAGTAGCTTTAATGGCCTCTTCCTGTCCAATGACGCGCTTATGAAGCTCGTCTTCCATTCTAAGAAGACGTGTCTGTTCTTTCTCTTCAAGCCGTTGGAGGGGCACGCCCGTCACTTTGGAAACGATGACGGCAATATCTTCTTCGCCAACTTCAATTTCAATCTCAGATTTGGATTCTTTCCAGTTTTTCTTAATCCGCGCCAGCTCTTCTTTCGCTTTGCGCTCTTCATCGCGGAGTTTAGCCGCCCGCTCAAAATCCTGAGCTTTAATGGCAGCTTCTTTTTCCATTTTGAATTCTTCAATGCTCGCCTCAAGCTTCTTCAAGTCCTTGGGAAGCCTTGTTACGGAAAGCCGCGCACGCGAACCCGCTTCGTCAACTAAATCAATGGCTTTATCCGGAAGGAACCGGCCGCTGATATAACGGTCGGAAAGTTTTGCGGCCGCTTCCAAAGCCGCATCCGTAATCTTCACGCGGTGATGCGCTTCATAACGGTCTCGCAAACCCTTCAAAATAGCGATGGTTTCATCCACGCTAGGCGGATCTACAGTAATGGTCTGGAATCGCCGTGCAAGCGCTGCATCTTTTTCGATATATTTCCGATATTCATCTAAAGTGGTTGCGCCAATACATTGAATTTCACCACGCGACAAAGCGGGCTTCAAAATATTAGAAGCATCAATCGCCCCTTCCGCACCACCGGCACCTACTAAAGTATGAAGTTCGTCGATGAAAATAATGACGTTCTCAGCGCGTCTGATTTCATCCATTACCCCTTTAATGCGTTCTTCAAATTGCCCGCGATATTTGGTTCCGGCCACCATCAGCGCCAGATCCAATACCACAATGCGCTTATCCAAGAGCGCTTCTGGAACATCCCCCGAAACAATTCTTTGAGCAAGGCCTTCTACAATGGCCGTCTTTCCAACGCCCGCTTCGCCCAAAAGGACTGGGTTATTTTTGGTTCGGCGGGCCAGAATTTGAATCACGCGCTCAATTTCATCGGCGCGCCCAACCACCGCATCCAACTTGCCTGAACGAGCCATGGTCGACAAATCGCGTCCAAAAGCATCAAGGGCCGGAGTTTTTGTTTTACTTCCCTTTGCAGTCGTCCCGCCTGCCTGCATTCCGCCCCCTCCTTGGGGTGGAGCGGAAGAACCCAAAAGTTTAATGACTTCGGAACGAACTTTATTTAAATCAAGGCCCACATTCATCAGCACATGGCTCGCGACACCTTCGCCTTCTTTAATTAAACCAAGCAAAAGATGTTCGGTTCCAATATAGTTATGGCCGAGCCGGCGCGCTTCATCCATCGCAAGTTCAATGACTTTCTTTGCTTTCGGCGTAAACGGAATATCTCCGGAAACGATCGTGCTCGGCCCGAACTGAACCAACTTTTCAACTTCAAGACGAATGGTGTCGAGTGAAAGCCCTAAATTTTGCAAAACAGCGGCAGCCACACTTTCCCCTTCTTTAATCAATCCGAGAAGGATGTGTTCCGTGCCGATATAGTCGTGGTTAAACCGTTTTGCTTCTTCTTTTGCAAGAATGATGACTTTTCGTGCCCGCTCTGTAAAACGATCAAACATGATTGCTCCTTTTCATTTTC
>MHFM01000042.1:28002-41663 GCA_001804205.1 Omnitrophica bacterium RIFCSPLOWO2_01_FULL_45_10b | reverse complement strand
TTAATCGTGTGCGCAAGAGTTCAGCCCGTTTTTGATCCCGCTCTGCCGTATTAAGGTCGGATGCGCTTAATTTTTGAAGATGGGCAGGCTGAGTAAATAAAAAGAGCGCGTTTAAATTCGCCTTGCTCAATTTTGGGATAAATCCTAAATCAACCCCAAGACGCGTCAGAGACAAAAGTCCAAGCGCTTCCGAACTCGAAATGAGCCGTGCTGATTTTAACGTGCCCACAGCGCGCCAAATTTGATCTTCCAGTTTGCCGCGCCTCTTCTCAAGCAAATAATTTCGCGCTTCCTTTTCATGCTCAATAATTTGCCTCATCACCCGTTCTAAACTCTCTACGATTTCGGTTTCGTTCTGACCAAGCGTAAGTTGATTTGAAAACTGAAAGAAATTGCCGCTTGCCTGAGTTCCCTCTCCAAAAAATCCGCGCACCGCCAAATTTAATTTTGAAAGCGCCTGAAGCACTTTATTGATTTGTTTCGTCATCACCAATCCTACCAAATGAAGCATGCAAGAAGCACGCAAACCCGTTCCCACATTGGTCGGGCAGGCGGTCAGGTAGCCCAAGGTAGGATTGAAGGCAAAAGGAAGCTTTGTTTCAAGTGCCGTATCGATCTCATTCATGAGACGCCATGCCTCAATTAAATTGAGTCCGGATTGAAACGCCTGACTGCGCAGATGATCCTCTTCTAAGACCATAATGCTGACCACTTCATTTTTGGTTACCACCAGTGCTTTTTCTCCCTTTTCGTTGGCGTGCTCTTGGCTGATTAAGTGCCGTTCTAAAAGGAATCGCCGATCCAAATCACGCAGATCTTTATAGTCGAAAAAATGCGAATCTTTCAAAAGAAGCGTTCCCTGAACTGCCCGCTCCACTTCCTCAATAATATGCTGCTGCTCCGCTGCCTCAAGGCGCTCATGAAAATGGTATCCGGTTAGATTTCGCGCCAATCGAATCCGAGAGCTTAGCACGATGTCATTTTCGGGACCGCTTCCCCGAAGCCATTCGCATGTTGAATTTAATAAACTATTAATTGTATTTTGTGCGTTCATAATTTTACTTTTGTTTTTTGCCGCCTTTTTTCAGCTTTTCTTCTAGCTGTTGGATTTGATCTCGAATCTTCGCAGCGTCTTCGAAAGTTTCTGCCTGAATGCTTTTGCGAAGCCGCTCTTGAAGCTCGCGCAATTCTAATGTCCGCTTCGCTTCTGCCGGTGCTTTAGCGGGCACTTTTCCGACATGGTGCGCATCGCGCTGAACCCGTTTAATGAGAGGGAGCAGAAGTTTCTCAAACGATTGATAACAATTCACACAGCCCAAACGTCCCGTCCGGCCGAATTCCTCATAGCTCATCCCGCAATCTTTGCACACCAATTTAGCGGCGTGTTCGGGTTTAAATTCGGCGCCTAACTCAGCCAAATTTGCGAGAAGCTTATTAAAATCAAAATGCGACTTAAAATCTGTTCCCTTTTGCTCAGCACAAGTTTCGCACAGATGGACCTCGACCATCTGATTGTTCACAATCTCAGTTAGGTGAATTGTCGCCTCACTTTGTCCGCAGATATTACATACCATAAGATTACCTCTTACAAAGTATACCTAAGACCGTCTCTTCGGGTAAGATCTTGAAAGGCGCTCATCAATTTTCGAGTAATCTTCCCTGGTTTTCCGGTTCCGATTTTGCGGCCGTCAATTTTCACGACGGGAACAACCTCAGCCGCAGTACCCGTCAGAAACGCTTCATCAGCATTAAATAAATCATGCCGTGTCAAAACCCGCTCCTGAGAAGGAATGTCATTGCGCAGCGCAAGATCCATAATGGCTTGGCGCGTAATACCTCGAAGCGCTCCCAAGTAAGTTGGAGGCGTTTGAACGATTCCATTCTTCACAATGAAGATGTTGTCGCCCGTGCATTCGGCCACATATCCCTGGTGATTCAACATCAACGCTTCGCGATAGTTGGAATTCTTCGCTTCGATTTTAGCCATAATGTTATTCAAGTAATTAAGCGTCTTCAGCGCCGGATTAATCGCTTCCGGTAAATTCCGAACGGTCGGAACCGTAATGATGTCCATTCCATTTCGGTAAAAAGACTCCGGATACAAAATAATTTTATCCGTAATAATAAAAACGGTCGGGGCTTTGCATGAAGCCGGGTCTAACCCAAGATCCCCTACACCGCGCGTAACAACCACGCGAACATAGGCATCGCGAAGACGATTGCGCTTCAGCGTTTCCACGATTGCATCGCCAAGCTGCTCGCCGGTCAGCGGAAGCTGGAGCATAATCGTGTGAGCAGATTCCGCAAGCCGCATTAAATGCTCTTTCAATTTGAATACAAGGCAATTGTAGGAGCGGATTCCTTCGAAAACACCGTCTCCATACAGAAGCCCGTGATCAAAAACCGATACTTTTGCTTCGCTTTTCGGCACAAATTCGCCGTTCAAATAAACCAAAAGCTCCGTTTGAGCTGTTTGGACTGACTTTTTTGTTTTATGAGAACTGCTTCGATTGATCGCCATTGTTTCTTTCCCCTTCTTTGGGTAATGCTTCAATATCTAAAACAAAATTATTTTCTAACTTCTTGAATCATGCCGTCATGCAACCTAAAAATGCGGTCGCCCTTTTCAGCGAAACTTTCTTCGTGCGTCACAACACAAAATGTTTGACCCTCTTTATTCAAATCAAAGATCAACCGATGAACTGATTCCGCAGTCTCCTCATCCAAGTTGCCCGTCGGTTCATCGCAAAAAATGAGTTCGGGTTGATTGACCAAGGCTCGCGCAATCGCAGCCCGCTGTTTCTCGCCGCCCGAAAGTTCGCTCGGTAAATGATCCCGGCGATCCCATAAGCCTACGCGTTTCAAAAGCTCGGTTGCACGGTCTCGGCGGCGGTTGCCAGCAATAAAACTAGGCAATTCTACATTTTCCCGAACAGTTAATTCGGGAAGGAGATGATAAAATTGGAACACAAAGCCTATCTTATTATTTCGGTATTCGGCAAGCGATTCTTCATCCAAAACCGAAAGATCTTCCCCCTTAAACTCGACAGTCCCTTTTGTGGGGTGATCCAACCCACCTAAAAGGTGTAAAAGAGTCGATTTTCCAGCACCGGAACGCCCTAAAATAAAAGTGATCTCGCCTTCCTTCAATTCTAAAGCAAGCCCCCGTAAAATACGAAGCGTGCCCCGCGGTCCTTCGTAATCCTTTTCAAGACCCTTTGCTTCTAGCATCACGCTACTCATATCGAAGTGCTTGAATCGGATCGAGTTGAGATGCATGGTGCGCCGGATAAAGTCCCGCAAGAAGCGACATAAAAAGAGCAAATGCGATCACCAAAAGTATGTCCGGCGGATTAATTTCGACAGGAATTTGATCAAATAAATAAATATCGCTTGGGAAAACGGAAATGCCGAAATGGTGCTCCAAAAATTGAGACACGGGATTTAAATTGAATGCAAGCAAAAGCCCCGCAACAGCGCCCACCAGGATGCCCATAAACCCTACGACAAAGCCTTGAATCATAAAAATCCTTCGAACTGCTTTGCGGCTTGCTCCCAAAGCCCGCAAAATGCCGATGTCCTTTGTTTTTTCCATGACACCCATAATCAAAGTAGAAATGATATTAAAGGCGGCCACCAAAATAATAAGTGAAAGCAAAATCGTCATCACCGTTTTTTCCACCTGAAGGGCCCTAAAAAACGTGCGATTCAAATCAACCCAGCTTCTAGCCACATAACCGGTCCCGAATCGGCCTTGAATGGAAAGCTTTACTTGATCAGCCAAATCAACATCGTTTAAACGGATGCTCATTCCGCTCACCCGATCTCCAAGTTGATAAAGCAATTTACCTTGCTTTAAATTGACCAATGCCAAATTGGAATCAAAATCACTCATTCCCAATCTAAAAATACCCGACACGACAAATGGTACGCTTTTGGCGCGCTTGATGGCATGAATCGGATCCTCATCAAACGCCGGTGAAATCACAGTCACAATATCTCCCACCGAAACGCGCAAGTGATGTGCAAGCTCCTCTCCGATCACAGCTCGGCTGATCCATTTGGTTTCGTCACCTTTCGTTTTCATACTTAAATCATTGAGTTCAAGGGTCCCGTATTTTAAATGTTTGGTAAAAAGCTCCATCGGTTCATGTTCCGGGTCAATCCCCTTAACCACGACGCCCTGCGCATTCTGTTCCGAACGAACAATCGCCTGGCCTTGCACAAAAGGAGCAATTGTTTTGATTTCAGAGAGCCCGATCGATTCGATCAATTTTTTAACTTCTTCCGGATTTTGAATTCCTCCTATTCCTTCCAAGATAATGTGCGGTTGAACGCCCACGATTTTCGTTTTCAGCTCGCGGTCGAAACCGCTCATGACGGCAAGCACCACAATTAAAGCCATGACGCCCACCGCAACTCCTAAAATCGAAATCAGCGCAATGACGGAAACGAAACCATGCCGCCTTCCTTTCAGCAAATATTTCATAGCGATAAAATATTCAAATTTCATCCCGTTAGAACTCCAAACATCGTTAGATTTAATAACAACGGTTGTTGCCGAATTTCAACTTCAAGCATCTTAAATAACCCCGTTAGATTCCGAGTTCTAACGGGATTCAGGTTTCAGTTGAGGAAACAAAATAACATCCCGGATAGAAGTCGAGTTTGTTAAAAGCATCACCAATCGATCAACTCCAATTCCAAGTCCGCCTGCGGGTGGCATCCCATATTCAAGCGCATTTAAAAAATTCTCATCCAAAACTTTTTCAGTGCCAATGACTTCCTTTTGCTTCATCAGCCGTTCGCGCTGCTCAAACGGATCGTTCAATTCGGAAAACGCATTCGCCAATTCCATTCGGCCAATGAAAAGTTCAAAGCGCGACACCAAATCTTCTTCTCCGGTCTTGCGCTTTGCAAGCGGTGTCGTTACAGCCGGATAATCAATCACAAAAGTCGGATGGACTAAATGCGGTTGCACAAAGCGGTCAAATGCTTCGTTTAAAATATCCACCTCCTCTGAATACTGATCAAGGGGTATGCCAACCTTTCGCGCAAGTTCCTTAACCGATCCTTTCCCTGCCTGTCCGGCTGGCAGGCGCCAATCTTGTCCGCTTTTCTCCTTAAGTATTTCGTAAAATGAAACCCGCTTCCATGGGCGAGAAAAATTAATCTCTAAATCACCAAATAAAACTGTTTCATTTTTATACAGTTTTTTGACCAATGTGCCAATAAGCTCTTCAGTTAAGTCCATCATAATTTCGTAATTCGCATAGGCCTGATAGAGCTCAAGCATTGTGAATTCGGGGTTATGCTTTGTGGAAATTCCTTCGTTTCTAAAATTTCGATTGACCTCATATACCTTTGTAAATCCGCCCACCAAAAGCCGCTTTAAATAAAGTTCGGGCGCTACGCGCAAATAAAGATCGGTATGCAATGATTCATGATGGGTGATAAACGGACGCGCGCGTGCCCCGCCCGGAATCGGCTGCATCATTGGTGTTTCTACTTCCATAAAACCATGTTGATCCAGAAAACTGCGGATCCATTGCACGATTTGACTGCGCTTGCGAAAAACATCGCGCGCTTCATCATTCATAATTAAATCAAGGTAACGCTGGCGATAACGGGCCTCCACATCGCGGAGGCCGTGCCATTTTTCCGGTAAAATCTGAACGATTTTTGCAAGCAACGAAAAATGTTCGACCTTAATTGTCTTTTCGCCTTTCTGCGTAATAAAAAGTGTGCCGTCAATTCCTAAAATGTCCCCCAAATCAAGCCATTCGAACAATTCAAAATCTTTGTCACCTAAAACATCGTGCTTGGCATAAATTTGGATTTTACCTGTTTCATCTTTTAAATCAGCGAAGCCGCTTTTTCCATGCATGCGTTTGGTCATGAGGCGGCCGCATACTTTCACCCGCTTATTTTCCTGAAAGGATTCTAAAGCGCTTTGAATGGAGTCCGTAGGCTGGAACTGGTCTTGATAAAGTGAAATCCCTTTTGATTTAATTTCTTTAATTTTATCAAGGCGCTCTTTCAAAACTTCAGAGGTAATTTCCATCAAAATTCCTTATGTAATAAAGACTTACAGAAAGTGAAAAACGCTCTTCCGGAATTAAACTCATTATTATAGTACACCCCTTCATGGGTGTCAATGAGCCAAAGGCGATTTAAGTGATTGTGGTACAGGAACTTACAATAAAACGAGGTATTAAGCTTTGGCCGTAAACAAATTGACAAAAGCTTCGGGCGCCAAAGGAGGAGCTTGGCCCACCGCCAAATTTTCGGACACATGGGCCAGTGATTTCATGCCAACCAGAGCTGTCGTAACACCGGGAGTTGAACGGATAAACTGAAGAGCACAAGCCGCCTGAGAGGAGCAATTTGTAAAAAGTGACCGAACCTTCTCGGGCATACGCCCTGCAAGACGGCCTTGGAGCAAAGAAGCGCTTGTGAACGTAAGCAAATGAGCGCGCCGTGCAAATTCAATGGCTGAAATAGCTTCTTTGCCTTCCCAAAACTGATTTTGATTTACAAAAGCTTCCGGCATTCCAAGATTGTACGGCAACTGAATCGCTCGAAAGTGATGTTTTGTTCCGCCTGCCTGAATGGCCGCTTCAAGAACACGGTGAAGAGAAAGATAGCCTTTGGATTCGTGCGAAATCCGATAACCGTTCCACGTCGCTGTTCCATACCATCGGATCTTTCCTTCCGAAACTTTCTGTTCTAAAAGTTCAAAGGCTTTGGTGAGGCGGAGGTAAAATTCTTGTTCAGAAATTTCTTCAAGCTGAGTTTCCGGGTTATGAAGGTAATAAAGATCAATTGTTCCAAGCCCCAAGTTTCTCAAACTTTGTTCCACCTGATTTTCTAAATATCGAGGTGTCATGGCATGGCACCCTTGAATAACATCTTCTGTTGTTAAGATTCCGGATTCAAGATACGTTTCTTGAAAATATTTGACCGGGTCATCAGGATAAGTTCCGTCAAACGGAATAAAACCGCCTTTGGTTGTGATAAAAATTTCCTCTCGTTTCAATTTTTGAGATTGAATCAAATCAGAAATCGCTTTTCCAATGATGCGTTCGCTTCGCTGGGCACGATAATTAATAGCAGAATCAATAACATTAGCACCGCTTGCCAGGCATTCCTTGGCAGCCTCATAAGACTTTTGATCTGTTTCTTCATCCATCTCACCTAAATAAGTGCCAAGCCCTACGGAAGAAAGGTATAAGTCATGGAAGGCGCGGAAATGGCCGGCGCGAAAGAAATCGCTGAATCGCTTGGCATAAGCTTCCGTTCTTTGAAGATCTGCGAATCCTTGAATCATTTTGTTTTCCCTCCGATGATGAGGATAAAACTCAATAAAACAAAAACCAAACAGTAAATCGGCAACTGATAGCCAGCGGTTCGATAAAATGTTTTTTCGCTGGGAGGAGAAATAGAGCGGACAAGCCCTCCCATAATAAACGTATCATGCCCCTCTTGATCTTTAACACGGTCGAGCACTTTTCCATACCGGTCAATAAAAGCAGAAACGCCTGTATTGGCAGAACGGACGAGGGGTACGCCATTTTCGATCGCTCTGAAAATGGAGGCTTGAAGATGTTGGTAGGCAGCTGCGCTTTTTGAAAACCAAGCATCGTTCGTGATGACCACGAGAAATTGAGCCCCCTGTTCCACGGATCGGCGCGCCAAGAATGGAAATGTATCTTCAAAACAAATCAAAACAGAAAACTGGCTTTTACCCTCCAACGAAAAAACTTTCTCCTCTTTCCCTGCTTCAAAATCACTCACGCCAAGAGAGTACGCAAAGCGCTCTAAACCAAATAGATTGAAGAACCTACGCCACGGCACATATTCACCAAAAGATACCAGGCGGATTTTATCGTATCGCCCCTCCTTAGCAAACCGATGATCCACCAGATAAGCGCTATTGTATGAAATCTCCCTGCTACTTTCCAAGGATTCAAAATGCGGGCTTCCTAAAAGAATGGGAATTTTAAGTTCGCGTTCCAGTGCCAAAACGCGTGCGCGCTCGGGGTCCTTATTAAAGTAACCGGGGAAAGCGGCTTCGGGCCAAATAATTAAATCCGGGCGATCGCCAAAGGTTACCAGGCGGCTTAATTGCTCATGCGTTTCAATGATCGCGGATTTGCTTCGGGGATCCCATTTATGCTCTTGAGGAATATTGCTTTGAATCAGTGCAATGCGCACGGCCGAAATTGGTTCAAGTATTTTGGAATTATTTTTTTGGTAAAAAAAATTCCCGCCGAAAATTAAAGCCAAGATTGTAAGGGCAAGAACGGCGTCAAGCGCTTCGCTTTTTTTACGCGTGCGCCAAAAATCAATCAGAAAAAAAACTGTCAGGTTGGCGAACATCAAAAGCCATGAAACGCCATAGGCACCGACAAAGCGCGCAATGCCCGCAATATTAAGATTCGGTGATTGGCTATACGCCAAAAGATTCCAACCGAATCCCCAAACGGGAATTTCAGTACGAATCCATTCAAGGACAGCCCAAGCCGAAGGAAGTGCGAACAGGGAAAGAAAAAAGCGGCCGCGGTTCCAAAACCAAGCGGTCAGAATTCCGAATGCGCCAAAGTACAAGGCGTAAAGCGGAACAAGCGCTAGCCAGCCGAAATAAGAGACATGCCTGAGCCATTCCCAAGTAACGAAAAAAAATAAAACTCCGAACAAGTAAAAATGAAAAAACGCCGCGCTTAAGCGCGGCGTTTTACGAACGGAGAAGAAAATCGGGACAAAAGAAAACCAAGCGATAGGCCAAAATGAAAATTTAGGGAAACAAAGAATGAGGAGGCAGGCCGAAATAAGCGTAAGCAGCATAACAGCTACGTCATTGCGAGGCAATGGTGCCAATGAAGCCGAAGCAATCTATAATCTGAGATTGCTTCGCTTCGCTCGCAATGACGGATACTCCTGCAACTAACGTTACGCGCCGTGACATTTTTTATATTTTTTACCGCTGCCGCAAGGACAGGGCTCATTTCGGCCCACTTTAGGCTGATCTCGCCGAACCGGTTGCGGCACTTCTTGAGGAGGCCGCATGCTGGCAGGCGGAGAACTAGTTCCCCTAAAATCAGAATACCCACTATCCGTTGGAAGAATGTTCCTCGTGCCTGTATCTTGCGCGGATGGCATGCGCGTGGCTTCCGGGTGAAGGAATATTTGATGACTTGGATTCATGGCCGTAGTTACTTTTTCTTCTTCGCGTACGGCCTGAACTTTAAATAAAAATTCAATGACTTCTTCTTTGATTGAAGATGTCATTTGGTCAAACATGGCGAAAGATTCCTGTTTGTATTCCACAAGCGGATCGCGCTGGCCGTAGGCGCGAAGGTATATGCCCTCACGAAGGTCGTCAATGGCACGCAAATGATCCTTCCATTTGGCATCAATCACCTGAAGCATGACATATCGCTCCAGAAAATGCATTCGCTCCGGCCCAAATTTTTCATTGCGAGCGCGATAAGCGGCTTTCACCTGTTCGGTAATCTCTTCGCACCAATCATCAAAAGTCTGCTTCGTAAAATAGCCACTTTTCGCTTCAATCCCGAATTTAGATCGAAAAGCCGTCTTAAAGCCTTCTTCATTTCGCTCTTCTTCTCTAAGTTCAGGATTCACATAAAGAAGGATCAACTCATCGGCTACATTTTCAATCATTTCAAAAATGTGATCGGTCAAATTCGTGCTTTCAAGAACGCGGTTTCTCTCCTCATAAATAATCTCACGCTGGCGGTTCATGACATCATCGTATTCAAGCAGATGTTTTCGGATTTCAAAATTGCGCCCTTCAACGCGCTTTTGAGCCGTTTCCACGGCACGCGTAACGAGTGGGTGCTGGATTTCTTGCCCTTCTTCCATTCCAAGCCGCTGCATCAGGCCCGATATCTTGTCGGAACCAAAAATCCGCATCAAATCATCTTCAAGTGAAAGATAAAATCTGGAAGACCCTTTATCACCTTGACGGCCGCATCGGCCGCGGAGCTGATTGTCAATACGGCGCGCCTCATGGCGCTCTGTTCCAACAACATGAAGCCCGCCGCGTTCGGCAACGCCCGGCCCTAATACAATATCCGTACCGCGGCCGGCCATATTCGTTGCAATCGTAATGGCGCTTTCTTGACCGGCGCGGGCAATGATTTCCGCTTCCCGCTCATGATATTTCGCATTTAAAACCGTATGCGGAAGGGCATGCTTTTCAAGCAGCTTGCTTAATTGCTCTGATTTTTCAATCGAAATGGTACCGACCAAAGCGGGCCTTCCCTGTTTGTGCAATTCGGAAATTTCATCCACAACGGCTTTGAATTTTTCGCGTTCGGTTCGATAAATGCAATCGGCATCGTCGGCCCGGATCACGGGCTTATTGGTAGGGACAACGAGAACGTCCAATTTATAAATTTTGTCAAATTCCACAGCTTCTGTCGCCGCCGTGCCGGTCATGCCGGCAAGTTTTTTATACATCCTGAAATAATTCTGAAACGTAACCGTGGCAAGTGTTTGATTCTCGCGCTCAATTTTTACCTTTTCCTTTGCTTCAAGCGCTTGATGAAGCCCGTCCGAAAACCGCCGGCCCGGCATCAGGCGGCCCGTAAATTCATCCACAATCACAACTTGCCCATCCTTCACCATATAGTCCACATCGCGTTCAAAAAGCGTATGGGCCCGAAGCCCCTGATTGATATGATGGATCAAATCAATCTGAGTGTTTTCATAAATGTTTTGAACGCCCAAAAGTTCTTCACAACGCGCAATGCCTTCTTCTTTAAGCGTTACCGTATTGGCTTTTTCATCAACTTCATAGTCTTTGTTTTTTTCAAGGCGTGGAATAATTCGATCAATTTGATAATATTTATCCGTAGACTCTTCCGCCGGGCCCGAAATAATCAAAGGTGTCCTTGCCTCATCAACTAAAATAGAATCAACTTCGTCCACGATGGCGTAATGAAGCTTGCGTTGAACCCGATCATGAATATCCGTCACCATGTTATCCCTTAAATAATCAAACCCAAATTCGTTGTTGGTGCCGTACGTGATGTCAGAATGATAAGCCGCCTGCCGGTCTAAAGGCTTTATGTCGTGTTGAATTACGCCTACCGTCAAACCCAAAAATTCATAAATAGGGCCCATCCAATTTCGGTCTCGTTTGGCAAGATAATCATTAACCGTTACCAAATGAACCCCTTTTCCCTCAAGTGCGTTCAAATAAATCGGGAGCGTTGCCACAAGTGTTTTTCCTTCGCCCGTGGCCATTTCAGCGATCATCCCGCGGTGAAGCGCAATCCCCCCAATTAATTGGGAATCAAAGTGGCGCATGTTAATTGTTCTTCGTCCTACTTCTCTGACAACGGCAAATGCTTCCGGAAGCAAATCATCAAGCGCGGTACCTTTGGCGAGACGATCTTTGAATTCGCTCGTTTTAGCGCGGAGCGCTTCATCTGAGAGAGCTTTTACCTGAGGCTCGAAAGAATTAATTTGGCCCACAAGCGGCTGCATTGTCTTAAGCAGGCGTTCATTTCGCGAGCCAAATACCTTCTTGATGATTTTTGCGGGTCCGCTCAAAAGATTCATGGCCATTACACCTTCTTGGATTGCTCTTTAGCTTGATATTTCAAATAAGCCTCAATGAAGGGATCAATTTCTCCGTCCATCACAGCCGGTCCATTGGAAGTTTCATAACTTGTGCGATGATCTTTGACCATGGTGTACGGATGGAAAACGTAAGAGCGAATTTGCGAACCCCAGGCAATTTCTTTTTTCTCTCCATACTGGGTTTTCAGTTTTAGATTTTCTTCTTCGCGCCTTTTTTCGTAAAGCCGCGCTTTTAAAATTTTCATCGCTACCTGTTTATTTTGATGCTGGGATCTTTCGTTTTGGCATTGCGCCACAAGGCCTGTCGGCAGATGCGTCATTCGAACGGCGCTCGAAGTTTTGTTGACATGCTGGCCGCCCGCCCCTCCCGCGCGGTACGTATCAATCCGAAGGTCGCTTTCCGAAATCACGATATCTAATTCTTCTTCCACTTCGGCGACCACATCCACCGAGGCAAAGGAGGTGTGCCTCCGCTTATTGGCATCGAATGGAGAAATGCGGACCAGCCTATGGACGCCCCGTTCAGCTTTCAAATAACCATAGGCATAAGGGCCGCGAACGAAAAAAGTAGTGCTTTTTGTTCCTGCTTCTTCACCCGCAATGAGATCCACCATTTGGATTGCAAAGCCATGCTGTTCCGCCCATCTCAAATACATTCGCGAAAGCATTTGCGCCCAATCGCATGACTCTGTCCCGCCGGCACCCGCATTGATACTGACAATAGCACCGTTTGAATCCAGAGGCCCCGAAAGCAATCTCTGAAATTCGAGCATTTCCACTTCGTTCTGAACTTTCTTGAAATTGGTTTCAAGCTCTTTTAAGGAACTCTCATCCTGATCGACAAGATGAAGAAGTTCCTTCAACTCATGAGCTTCGGTACTAACTTTTTTCCAGGGATCAATGATGCGCTTAAGCGTTTTTAATTGGGCAACGGTCGCTTGCGCTTCGGTAGGTTTGTCCCAAAAATTGGGCTGGGACATTTTTTCATTGAGTGCGCTGATCTCGCGCTCTTTGCGGTCGAGGTCAAAGATACCCCCTAATCTCTTCAAGCTTTGCCTCAGTTTGTTGAAGAGCCTTTGCTAAAACTTCTATTCTCTCTTGCATATACCCTGCTTTTGGTTCGGAACCACAATGTAACTTAAGATGAGCGCGTAGTTTAACAATAATAAATAATCCTGTCAAACCGTTAAAAAATAGCAGGCGCGCTCCATAAGGGCAGCCTGTAAAAATCAATTACACGGTTCTTTCCTTTAAAAATTTAAGAACGCACTCTGCGGCGGGGCGGGTCATTCCTTCCATTCGGGCCAAAACTTCAAGCGGCGTGTCGCGCAACTCATCAAGTGAAGCAAATGACTTCAGCAAAAGGCGTTTTCTTTTCTCGCCGACTCCTTTGATTTCATCCAGAATAGACTTCGTTAATTTCTTTTCCTTAAGTGAGCGGTGATAAGTAATCGCAAAGCGGTGTGCTTCATCTCTGATTTTCTGAAGCAGCCGAAGGGCACTTGAAGCTAAAGGAAAAACCACGGGCTCTTTAAGCTTAGGAGAATAAATAAATTCAAATCGTTTGGCAATCGAAACGACCTCAACTTCTCCGCACTGTTCCGATTCCACTACTTTGAGTGCCGTATTTAAATGCCCACGGCCTCCGTCAATGACAATGAGATCCGGCATCGCCGCTTCCTTCCCTTCTTTCACTCCCCTCATCATCCGCCTCAGCGCTTCCTGAATCATGGCATAATCGTTGATTCCGGAAACCGTTTTGATTTTATACCTTCGGTACTCAAGTTTATGAGCAAGCTCACGATAAAAACAAACTTTTGAGGCAACGGCTTCCTCCCCTTGGATATTGGAAACATCGAAACAAACGATTTTTTCAGGCAAACGGCTCAGTTGAAGGGTTCGTTTTAATTCCATCGTCGCTCTAAGCCCAATTCCGCCTTCGGGGTGTTTAAAATCAAAGCGTTTCTTACGAAACCAGCTTAAGGCTTCGATCTGTTCCTTAAAAAATTGAGCGTCCTCAAAACGATATTCGGAAGCCGCTTGTTTCA
>MHFM01000042.1:27320-27972 GCA_001804205.1 Omnitrophica bacterium RIFCSPLOWO2_01_FULL_45_10b | reverse complement strand
GGCTCCCCTTCAGAAAATTTTTGATCTCGTTGATCAGCCAGTCGTACTGCGGCTTAATCTCGGGTTTGATGCAGGGTGCAATGCATTGGCCAATGTGATAATAAAGGCAAGCCGTTTTGGGAAGGGCCCAGCATTTCCTGATCGGAAAAAGGCTGTTGATAATGCGAACGGCCTCCCGAAGAAGCCGAGCATCCGTATAAGGCCCATAATAAGTAGCCTTCCGCTCATTACGGTTCCGAGTAATCACAAGCCGAGGAAAACGGTCATGTGTCAGTTTTAGGAGGGGGAAACTTTTATCGTCTTTAAGCTGCGTATTGTACCGGGGATGATGTGTTTTGACGAGTTCGGCTTCCAGTAACAGTGCGTCGATTTCGGTTTGGGTCTCGATAATTTCTAAATCTGAAATCCGGTTCAAAAGCACCGATATTTTCGGGGAATGCACTTCTCTTTGTGCTGCTTTTTGAGAAAAATAAGAACCGACCCGCTTCTTTAAGTCACGGGCCTTCCCGATATAAAGAATTTCTCCCTTCTTCCCTTTAAATAAATAAACACCGGGCGTGATGGGGAGATTCTTCAACTTTTCTTCCAAAAGCTTTGTCAGCAAGGCGAAATTTGACATCGATAGAAACCTATGGTACAGTGCTCCCTCTTT
>MHFM01000042.1:26614-27296 GCA_001804205.1 Omnitrophica bacterium RIFCSPLOWO2_01_FULL_45_10b | reverse complement strand
AAAAGGAGAGAAATTTCGAATGCCTAACAAAGCAGCGGCTGCAAAGCGGATGAGAAGCGATGCCAAGAAGCGTTTTAAAAATCAGGACGTACAATCAGAATTACATACCCTTTATAAAAAACTGGCGGAACAGGTAAAATCAAATCTCGAACAAGCACGCCAGGAGGCACGAATCTTAATTTCCAAGCTGGATAAAGCCGTTGTACACGGTATTATTCCCCACGGGCGGGCAGATCGTAAAAAAGCGCGGATCGGAAAACTGCTCCGCAAAAAAGCTTAAAACTCTTAAGCAACGCCGGCTAAAAACTTCTCCATCGATGTCAGATCTTCTGAAAGTCCCCTTTTAACATTCCAATCAAGCTGCCAAAGATCCTCAAGAAGTTTTTCTAAGTTTTGAAGGTCAAAACGCTTAACCTGATTGAGAAAAGAAGCAATCCGAAAAGGCGGAATTCTGAGTGAGCGGCTGATTTCATTTCCCGTGCTGCCTCGGTTGAGCATTCGTTTCGCCTGCCAAATTCGTTTGAGCTGCCAATGGATAAGCCCAACCACTCCTGGAAGGTCACCATTTAAATCATAAAAAAAGCGGAAGATCCTAAGTGCTTCCGCTGTATTTTTGCACGCAAGCGCTTCTGTTAAATCAAAAGGCTCATATTGGAGAAATTCTTTGGTAAGTTTTTCAACC
>MHFM01000042.1:23157-26580 GCA_001804205.1 Omnitrophica bacterium RIFCSPLOWO2_01_FULL_45_10b | reverse complement strand
GAATCAGCTGATCAATTGCGGCGTCCATCAAGCGCATCGAAGCGCCTAAACGGTCTTCAAAAACACCCCAAGCCTCATGGGTCATTGTTTTTCCGAAGCGTTTTAACTTTGCCTTTAAAGCGCCCGTACCGCCTTCGGCGCTTTTGCTGCTAAAACGGAGATGTTGGCCAAGCCGTTCGCTGAGTTTCACCAAAGGATGGGCATCCGAAAGATCGTCAGATTCAAAAATAAAAAAACTTTCCGGAGCGGGTTTTAAACAATAAGATTCAAAAGCGCCCCAATCGCTTTTTTTGATTTCATCCGCCTCCGAAATCCAAAAAACTTGGGCATGGCCCATTAAGGAAGGTGTTCTGGCTTGTTCAAATAAAAGAAACCAATCTAAGTCGCTGCCGTACCACCGGCTGAGATTGGTTTGGCGAACGGAAGAAGGAACTAATTCGTTGAGGAGAGATTCGATTTTGGCGCGTCTTAAAAATTCATCGCCCGTTAAAAGAAAAAAGAAAGGCCGCTTCACCATTCTTCGACAATGCGATCGACCAAGCTCCGCGCCAAGTCGGTAGTCGCATCATTGGCTGCTGTTCTGCGTGTCACAGCAGGGCTTCGAGAAACAAAAAACTCGGCCCGGCCTGAAAAATTAGGTTCTTCAATAATGACTTTTTTCGTTTTGCGGTCAACCAGTTTAAATTTAACCACGAGAAACAGGCGATATTCCTGCACACTGTCAAGGCGATCATAGCGCAATCCTTCTTGTTTGTAGGAAATAACCGCCCCTTCCAAAACAGCGTCCGCTTTTGACTCGTCCACTATTTTCAAATTCCCATCGAAAATAATGCGATCGATAATTGCATTGGTCAATTCAATTTCGAGGCCGGGCCGATAAGCGAATTGTTCATCAGGCGGAATTTCATTTTTGAAGGTCTTTACCGTAACTGTTTTGATATCACTCGGAAGATGCGCTTGTTGCGTGTACCCGCAACCCGAAAGAAGGCAGGTGGTGAGAAACAACGCAATCCATGAAATCCGTGTCATTTAACTTTTTCTCACGCGCCTAGATCGCATCTTAGAATGTTATTTTTTTAATATTTCTTCCAAAGTCGAAATATCACGGACCAAAAAATTCCTTTGCTCGACAACGGTTTTAATTTCAGTATCGATTGCTTCACTTAACGAACCGGCGGAAGGCTTAACGCGGCTCTTTCGCTTTTCAAGTTGGGAAAGTTTTCGATCTAAAAATTCCTTCTGCCCTTCAGTGACCACACGTTCTTTCGACACCGAATTCTTTAGGGTCTGCTCTAAAGTGCGCTTCCTTTCGCGAAGGAGGTTTTCTTGATCCAAAATAGCTTTTCCTTCCGGAGGAAAGTTAGGAATAAGTTTTTCCCGGATTTTAGTTTGATACCATTCAAAAAGTATTTTTTCAAACTGCTCAAGCTCTTTCCGGTGCCGATCCTGCCGATTCATGATTTCAGCTTTCATATGAACGAGCTTTGATTCAAGCTGTGCCCGATCTTGACCTGATGACTCACTATTCTCTCCTGAAATTGCTTCGCTAGAAGTCGGTAAGGTTTCGGTGCTTCCGGGAATCGAAATGGCAAGGCCGGGCGGAAGTTTTCCGGAAGCAGGGGTACTCCTGGAACTCAGCGAAATTCCGACCAATTCGATTTTTTGGTCAAGTTCTTTCATTGATTTCTCAAGATGTTCAAGCTCTTGAGTTTGGCGGTTAATGCGCTCTGCAAAAACTGCTTCTTGGTTCCGTTCTCCTAGCAGTTCACGTGCGTTCGTCAAAGAATATTTCAAGGAAGACGGAAACCGATCGACAAGAAGAGACTGATAGGTAAAATCTGGAAATTGTTTCGTTTGCTCCTTCAGTTCTTTTAAGCGAGATTCCAGATCCGAAATTTCATTGGCACGGCCTTGGATTAGAATGCTCTGAAGTTCAATTTCTTCCTTAAGGTCGCGTATGATTTTCAACTGCTCGGGGTTTCCCTGCTCTTCGACGTTACCAACCCTTTGATTTGCTTCTTCAATCAAATCACGTTCACGATGCGGAAGCCCAAAAAGAAAAGCCCTGCCTAACTTATAAGCTCCTTGTGCAGGAGCAAAAGCTTTGCCGGCCACTTTACCCATTCGCAACGATCGATCTTTAGGATGAAGAAGCGCTTCGAGGTGGTCAATCCTCTCTGCATTTTCACGTTCCCAATCTTGAATTTGATCGACGCGGCTTCTCATTTCTCGTTCGAGATATTTCATTCGTTTCTTCAAAAAGCGTTCCGCCCTATCTTGTTCTTCTTGAGTAGACGCGCCAACGGAAAGAGTGGTGGTTTCTGGCGCTTCCTGAGCTATGGTGTTTTGCCCTTCATCAAGAGCTTTCACCATGGTATTCAATTTTTCTTTTCCTTCCACCCAAGAACCAGCCAGAACAGCTTTTTCATTTTGAAGGCGTTTGAGCGTTTCCTCTAAATCAGCTTTGCTTGCGATGAGCTCATCGATAAATTTCACATTTTCCGGGCTTGAGTCAAGGGCAAGCGCTTTAAGAAAACTGGGGCCGAATTGATTGACATAAGCATTCTTGGATGCTTCAAATGACTTAACAGAACGATCAATCTCAACACCGTCTGCGGCAAGTTGTTCCTTCCGAATCCGGAAATCGCTGGGAAGTGACTCAATAAAGAAAGGCATTTTCTTGGCAAGTTTAAACTCTTCGCGATCTAATTGCTCAAGTTGAGCGGTAAGCTCAACCAACTGCTTTTCATAGGCCTGGCGTTCGTCGATGAACTTATTCCTCATCTGTTCAAGCTTGTCCCATTTTTTCTCCTTGAACTGTACCGCACGCTCTTCCGATGCAATTTCACCACGGTGCCAATAAGGGACCCAAGCAGTCCAGCTCTTTCTTGCGCCTTTCAGTTCTAGGCCAAGCGCTTGAACCGTTTTACGTTCACGGGCAAGCTCATCCTGTTCCTTGAGCAAAGATTGGTGCCATTTCTGGAATGCCTCATCCAACTCTGATGAAGGATTATCTTTAAACGACTTTTTGCGTCGCTCAAAAATCTTAAACTTTTCCCGAAGGTTTTTCTCACGATCCCGCAAAGCCTGCCAACGAGAGTGAAATTTTTCTCCCGTCTCTTCATCGAAACGTTTCCGAGCTGTCGTCAAAGAAACAAGCTCTACCTGTAACTGGTTGCGCAATTGATTTGGCTCTGTGATTTTCGTGGAAGGGGTTTTGGCTTTATGCTCTTCTTCTTTTTCAATCGCTTGAAGCAACGAACGGACTTCTGCGATCCTCTGCTCAATTGCCGCTTGACCTTTTTGCATCACGAAGGCGGGCTTATTCAATGTTTCAAACCGTTCCGCCGCCTTTTTCCCAAACGCGGTTTGAGTATAGCGAAGCGCCACATCTTCATAATAAATGAGGGCACTGTCGATAAA
>MHFM01000042.1:22021-23110 GCA_001804205.1 Omnitrophica bacterium RIFCSPLOWO2_01_FULL_45_10b | reverse complement strand
TTTTTTTTCGTAATAAAGGCCGATGCGATAATTTTTTTCTGCATCTTGCTCATCCAACTGCTGTTTTAAAATCCGAGCGCGTTCCGCAAGGCTTGTCGCGCCATAACTCTTGATAAATTGCTTCAAATAATCCGAAGCTTGTTGAAGTGTTTGTTGGTCACGAATAGAATTTTGAGAAGACTCATACGAAGTTTCAGCCAGCTGATAATGCGCTTCGTCTACAAAAGAGCTCGTGGGATAATTGGCAATCAGGGCTTCAAATGCTTTGACTGCTTCTTCAAAATTTTTCATTTTCCGGTACGCAATTCCCAAACGAAGCTGAGCCTGATCACCATAGGGACCGTATGGAGCTTCGTCAAGTATAAACTGAAATACATCCACTGCTTTTGAAGAAACCGGAATAATTTTAACGCCCATTAATTCTTGCTTTTGACCGGTCAAAAATAAATTTCCGATCTTAAACAGATGCTCCATTCCATCATCAACGCGGGCGCTGCGAGCAAATTCCCGAATTAATTTCTTATATTCAGCTGCCGCACGAATGTACTTCCCATTCTCTTCTAGGATGCTGGCGAGCAAATACTGAGCTTCGGACGCATAGGAAGACTTAGGGTATTGGCGGACCCATCTCTGAAGCTCTCGGATAACTTCCTTTTCTTTTCCCGATTGGCGGAGTTTGAGAATGTATTGGTACTGTTCGTCTGCAGTCCGTTGGACATTGGCAGCACTCTCAGCGCTTATGAATCTACCCTCTGTAGGAGACCAAACCCAGTAGGCGCTAACGGTAGGAATTTGCAACAAAAGTAATAGGGTGGCAAATAAAGAAACGATTCGATTAACCTTCATTCGGGGGATTTTATAACCTCTTCTTTCTTAAGGATTTAGATTAATACCGAAAGGTATTGGGCGTTACTATATCATTCTAAAAGGACATTGTCAACGCTTGAGAATAACCCCTTATTAATAAGAAACCGAGGGGGATCCCCCAAGTTGGTTTTTACCTGTTTCAGGGCTGACAAAGGTTTGATAAGTCCAATTTCTTTTATCCTTACCCGGACGTAAGGTAACGCTCCCTGATTCACCAATGAA
>MHFM01000042.1:12611-21999 GCA_001804205.1 Omnitrophica bacterium RIFCSPLOWO2_01_FULL_45_10b | reverse complement strand
GATTCAAAATAAGAAAGTTGGGCGCAAGCCGCTTCAAAAATACTTTTTCGCTCTCGGACACCTGAAACTCATGATGTGGAAGAAAAATTAAATCGCAGCTAAGATCATCTCGGCCCAACAAAGATTCGAATGTTTTACTTGTGACATCCGTTAAATAAAGGGCTTTACTGGATCCATCAACCACGCGAACAGCGGAAACGATACCTCGAGAGACAACCAAAAAATCAATATAAACGTTTTGACCACTCCCGAATTGAACGCGCATATTTTTCGATATGGAACGCACATCAAGCCGCTTAGATTGTGCGGGAGCTATATATTTTTTCCAAGCACTTGACCGATCTGCACCCTCTCCGATCCACAGATGGCGCAAAGAAATAAACCGGCTTAACGTTCGGAAACCGCCGGCATGCATTCCGTCCATTTCGGTAAACAAAATTCCATCCAATTTCCGAACCCCGGAAGCCATCAAATAGGGCCGAAGCGTCCAATAAGCCTGATCGCCCGGAAAACTGCGGCCTGTATTGATGAGACAAGTGGACCCATTCGAAAATGAAATAAAAGCTGCTTCCGTCTTCCCTAAATCAAAAAAGACATATTGAGATGATATTCGCTTACTCCCAATTAAAAAGAAACAAAGGCTTATGACAAACGCCGCCAAACAGAAAGACCTCAGGAAAGACAAGATTTTCCGGTGGGATAAAAAAAGCCATGCCATTAACAGCAGGTAATACGAGCCGAAGAAAAGAGAGCTCGGCCGCGGGAGATAAAAATAACCAAAAGGAACTTTCGCAAACCCATCGGTAAGCCAAAGTTCAAAGCGGAAAAGAGCAAGCGGAAAAAATGCAAGCCAATGCGCAAGTGGAGCGCAAATTAAATCCACAACAAGGACGACAAGCGAGCTCGCAATGGCTGCGGTACAAAGAGGAATCGTGACAATATTGGCAAGGAAACCAATCATTGAAAAAAGATTGAAATACCATACGAGCACAGGAAACATCCCAATGGTAGCCGCCAAAGAAGCTAGAAAAGTCTGGATGATCGAATCGTTCATACGGCTCAACCATGCGCGGACACGAAACGCAGGCACTCTCTCAACTGGAAGAAAGGAAGATAAACTATCTCCATTTTTAACCTTAAAAACATGGGCCAATTGTTCCAGCGGCGGCAAAATAAAAATGAGCGAGGCCATCGCAATAAAAGAAAGTTGAAAAGAAGCCTGAAATAAGACGCGTGGATCAAAAGCAAGTAATATAAAAAATGAAAAGAATAAAGCGCTTTTTAAATTTCGGTCCTGCCCCAGCAAAAAGCCAATCAAAACAACGGCACCCATAATGGCAGCGCGTAATACGGGAGAATTTGAGCCTGCCAAAAGCGCATAGATTCCGATGAAGAGGGCTGTCAGACCCAGATTCAATGCACGCGGAAAGCGAAAAAAGGCCAGCGCCAAATAAAAAAGCCCGCCCACTAAAGAAATGTTCATGCCGCTAATGGCAATTAAGTGCGCTGTTCCGGTTTTGATAAAATCATCCTGTATCTTCCGGTCGATATTTTTTCGGAAACCAAAAATGAGCGCCACCGCCAGTTCACGGTAAGGAGATGGGTATAACTGTTCAAGCCGGCCCTTGAGAAAAGTTCGAAAACGATCCACAGCCAAACCAATTTGAAAAATATTTCCTTGCGATTGACGAACAATGCAAAACCGCCCAATCCCCCGAAACATTCGCGAAATGCCGCGCTGACCAAGATAGGACGCGTAATCAAAGGAATGAGGGTTCCGGGGCTTATTTGGAACTTCAAGCATACCCCGGAGCCGCAAAGAGTCCCCAAACTGAACGGGGCGGCCCGGATTGTGAAGAAAAACTTGGACTTTGCCTTTTGTCTGATAGGCGCGGCCTTCGCGGAAAAAGTTTTGAGCATCAAGAATGAATGAAATGGTTTCTTTTCTTCCTTTCACAATCGATTCCGGAGCGCTGATCACAACGCCTTCAAGCACAATCCTTCCTTCAGGAGTGCTCAAGGCAATATCTTGATTGGAAGTGATTTTTTCGCCGGAACCAAAAAGGACTCCAAGTAAAAAAAACGCGCATAAACCTACCGGAAAAAAACGAAGGTTTTTTATTGAGCTACCCAAGAATATCAAAATTGCAAAAGTCATAATTGCGATCTGGAAAAACTGGAATGGAAGAAAACGCGCCGAGTAGATTCCTGAAGCAAAAGTGATGGAAAGCGGGAAAATGGGCGGAATCGCAATGAAGATATGGCTTAATTTATCGCCCGACTGAGGTAATTTCCACATAGGAAAAAGAGGTGCTTCTTTTTTTGCAGGGCCCGGTCATTGCACAAAGAAATAAAACCAGCGCCAAACAAAAGACAATCCGATTTTGATAGATAAAGGTTTTGTCCAAAGAAATGGCCCAACCTTTTCAAATTATTCTATGGGTTTGTTTATGCTTGCGGGAGTAGGAAGGGAAAGCAGTTAAAAACTTGAAGGAATTTTCAGCTTAATTTCTCCATCCTTTATCTGTAGAATAACTTCCTGATTGAAAACATCTTTCACATAAGCTCCGTCGATGGAATCGCCTTTTTGAACGATGGTACCATTGACAATAGCGTAATGATCATTTCCCATAACTGAAATACCGGACAAAACAAATTGAGATGTCGGCATATTCTTCCCTTGAAGTTCTGATTTCTGGGTTCTTGACCCATTTCCTTGTGAGAAAGCGCCGACCGTGCCTGAAAAAACTCCCTGCTCAGAAATAGAAATCTGAGAACTTCCTTTTTCTACAGATGGCTGCCATACAATCGAAAAATTATTGCCGATTTGCGGCCATTTGGGAAGTATTGTCAAAATGAAAGCGCAGACCAACACTCCCAGCGCCGCTAAAAAGACAGCTTGGAGCCGAGATGACCAATACCAGGCCGGGCGCCGAAAAACTGCTTGGCTTACTTCTTCTTGCAAAACACTTTGTTGGATGTGATGTTCTACGGCCTCAGACTGAGCTAAAAGTACGTTTTGAGATTTCCCTGGATCAGCTAAACCAGAAGCCGCCTCTTGCAAGGCTCGCTTTGCTTTTAATTCATGTTCACGCTCTGCTTTTCTCAAAGCTTCGGTAATAATACTCATCCCGTTAGAATTCCCTCCAACTTTATAGCATTACCATTCATGTCGTATTTAGTAGAATAGTTCATATCACTAAATTAAAACGTAAGTTTAGAATTCTAACGGGACTCATACTGGGATAGGCACTCCTTCTGATTCGTTAAATGCTTCTTCCGCAAGCTTTTCATCAATATGTTGAACATTTTTAGCGTAAGCTGCTAAAAGTGAAACGTCACAAAATTTATTAATCACACGCGGCACGCCATTGGAGCGATTATAAATTAAATCAATTGCACTCGGCAAAAAAGGATTCAACCCTTCCGCCAAACCAGCCACACTTAAACGATGTAAAATATATTCTTCCGTTTCTTTCCGGTCTAAGGCCGTCAAATGAAAACGGATGGCAATTCTTTGTCTCAATTGAGCCAGTGATGGATGGTCCAATGTTTCCCTTAGTTCCGGCTGGCCTACCAAAACAATTTGCAAAAGCTTCTCACGATTTGTTTCCAAATTAGAAAGCAGGCGGATCTGTTCCAAAGCCCTGGGCGCCAAATTCTGCGCCTCGTCAATGATCAAAACCGTATTAAATCCTCTATGAAATTCTTCCAAAAGGAAACGGTTTAAGCCATCAAAACATTCTTTTTTGTTCCGGGCTTTTAGAAAAATGCCGAAATCATCCGCAATGGTTTGAAGTAAGGCAAGCTCGGAAAGGCTGGGGTTTAAAATAAGCGCGCTGTGCGTTTGGGCGTCTTTGAATCGATCCATAACCGCACGGCAAAGCGTTGTCTTGCCTGCCCCAATTTCGCCGGTAATCTGAATGAATCCTTTTCTCGATTCGATTCCATACAACAAACAAGAAAAGGCATCGAGGTGTTGGCGGCTAAAGAAAATAAATCTGGGATCGGGAGTAACGTTAAACGGGGCTTCTTTCAACCCAAAATAGTCTTCGTACATAGATGCGTAGGTTTATGAATGGATTATACTGATATGATTCCATTTTGCAACCGTTATTTGGGCTAAAACGGTTTTAAAGCGGCCTTTTTTAAAGAAGTTTGATCTCGAAAATTCGACCATCCTTGCGGGGGAGCTCAATTGAGATAGAGCTTTTTTGATTTTGAGCGGTACAAATTTGGTTTGAACCGTCAAAAAGATTGGACAAGCGAAACCGTTTCAGTTTTTTTCCTGGAATGGCTAAGGAAACCGTAGCGCTTTTATCTTCTTTGCCATTGTTCACGGCCACAAGATAATAACGGCCGTTACGGCTAAAAAGAGCCGTTTTGACATCCTTGGTAAGGGAATTGGAATAAAACGGGATACCAAAAAAACGCAAAATTTCGAGCAAAAGATCTTTGGTCGGCTCTATGCCTAAATGCAGAATCTTGCCTTTTCCAAGCGACTTCAGGTAGCCAACGGTATGAATTCCATAATTCCCAAACGAAGCGCGAATCGGCGTTCCGGAAACATCCTTAAAACTATATACGGAACTCACCATGTCCACGCCGGAACCTTTGGGAAGTGAAAGGGAGAAACGTTTTCGGAATTCAAATAAAACCCGCGCGGGATCGTGAAAACCTAAGACGTTACAAGGCTCAAAAGAGTCGTCTTTGCGTGGATAGTTACGAAAGGCAACCAAAATACCGCCGGAAGCCACATAAGCACGGAGATTTTCATGCGCTTTCTGGCTTAGCCATTGATTGCCGGAATAAAACACGATTTTCCTCCGACTCACCACTGTCTTTGGATCGAAAAGATCATAATCGATATCAGCATCATAAAGAGCTGTCAAAATTAGGCTATCCGGAGAAAGTGTTCGGGCGGCATACTGAAGAGGATTGAACGTCACGGCAATGTCGGTCATTTTCGTCAAAAGAAACGGCTTCATCTCCTGAAAAACATGGACCAGGCCTTTAAAAACATCGTAAAGTTCGTCCCGCCTCCTGCCCCATTCATTAATCGGAGACATATACCAGTTATCGCGATTCACAAGCATGTACCAATTCCATCCCACGGCACCGCCCAGAAGTGCCGTGAGCGTAATCAAGCGATAATGGTTGGGCGTTAGCACGCCGGATTCATAATGGCGCGCATGCCAAACGCCCGATGCAAATTCGGCAATATAGCTTACCTTCGATACGCCGCTTAAGAACCTGACTTTGTCGATTATTTTTCTTTGCTCGTGTTCATCTTCCATCAATTCATTGAATGGGTAAAGATCAATTCCCACCATGTCACAAGCCGTCTGCATCTTGGCCCAGTCATGCGCATAGAAAAATGGGTATAAGTTTAAATAAATAGGGATGTCGATCCCTAATTTCCGATACAAATGAACACACCATTGTGCACACCGGAAGGCATAGTAGTATTTAAATTCAAAATAATCCAAGTTGCGCTTGAGCTCATGATCTCCTTTCAACGGAAGACCGCGTTCATCCTTAAGCATGCAGGCAATAAAAGGGCCTGCCTCACTAAAGGAGTGGTAGTCAGAGGCCCATGCCTTGTTTAATTCCTGAATATCATTTTTATACTTTTCGCTTAAAAATTCCTGAAACAGGCCGGGTTTCCCGTTCAAGCCATATTGATGGCCGAATACATCCGGCCACGGATCGATTTCATTGTCCGCTTGGAGCAAAATGATATGACCTGATTTTCGCGAAGCAAGGAATGGCTTAAGAACAGCGCAAACTTTACGCAAATAGGTTTCCGCGTATTCTAAAAATTTTGGATGAAGGCGGTGATATTTGTGGGCATAGGCGGGAATTCCATCATTGGGCCATTCACTGTAAATATAAGGGCCGGGGCGGATAATGAGCCAAAAACCTTCGCGGCGGGTTAATTCGAGAAAAGCTTTTAGATTATGCGTTTCGTCTGTTTTTCCGATAAAATCAAAGCGGCCGCGTTTCACTTCGTGATAATCCCAAGGAATATAAGTAGACACAACGCTCAAACCCATCTGACGGACTTCATCTAAAATAGCTTTCCAATATCGAGGATTCAGCCTCCAATAATGGACTTCCCCGCTCAGAAGAGGAATTTTCTTGCCGTCGACGGAAATTTGATTTTGTCTGATCTGGACTTTTCTCATTTTCTCTTCACACGATAATGTTCACTAGGCGGTCCGGAACCACAATAAACTTTTGAATCGGCTTTCCGCCAATCCATTTCTTCACCGTTTCGTCTGCTAAAACCATTTCCTTAAGTTTTTCTTCTTGAAGGCTTTTAGGAATGGTCAAACGAGCTCTAATCTTTCCGGCTACTTGAATCACGATTTCAACTTCAAGCTCAACGAGATATTGTTCATTATAACTCGGCCACGGCTCATACGCCAGACTCTCCGAATGGCCTAGTTTCTGCCACAATTCTTCCGCAATATGCGGCGCAAAAGGAGCTAAGAGAAGAACGAATGCCTCAAGACTTTTGCGCGAATTCTTTTCTAGTTTCATCATCTCATTGATAAAAATCATAAGCGCGGCAATGGCTGTGTGAAATTTTAAGGCTTCGATATCTTCGCTTACCTTTTGAATCGCCCGGTGTAATATTTTAAGCTCTTCTTCTGTAGGCGGTACATCTTCTTTCTGATCAATGTGTTCTGTCACAAGCCGCCAGGCACGCCCCAAAAAACGATAGACGCCTTCTACGCCTTTCGTAGACCAGGGTTTTACCATTTCAAGCGGGCCTAAAAACATTTCATAAAGACGGACGCTGTCGGCGCCGTATTCGCGGACCAATACATCGGGATTCACAACATTTCCGCGTGATTTCGACATTTTTTGATTGTCTTCGCCCAGAATCATCCCTTGATTCACCAATCGGAGAAATGGTTCTGTGGTCGAAACAATCCCGCAATCGTAAAGCACCTTATGCCAAAAGCGGGCATACAAAAGATGAAGCACTGCATGCTCTGCCCCGCCTACATACAAATCAACCGCCATCCAATACTTTTCCTTTTTAGAATTAACTAATTCCCGGTCATTCTGCGGATCAAGATAGCGGAGATAATACCAGCAGGAACCGGCCCATTGAGGCATTGTATTGGTTTCTCGAAGGGCGGGTTTTTTAGTTTCGGGGTCTTTTGTTTCAACCCAATCTTTAATCACAGCTAACGGGCTTTCTCCAGTTCCGGTTGGCTCATACGATTTCACTTCGGGAAGTACGATTGGAAGGTCCGCCAGCGGAAGCGGTTTCACTTTACCATCAACATGAATAATCGGGATCGGCTCACCCCAATAACGCTGGCGGCTGAAAAGCCAATCGCGAAGCCGATAATTGATTGCTTTCTTTCCCAATTTTTTTTGTTCTAGCCATGCTGTAATTTTTGGGATTGCTTGATCGCTCGGAAGACTATTAATGGTAAAAGAGTCGTCGGGTGTTTTTGAATTGACAACAGTACCAACGCCTGTAAATGCCGCTTTTGAAATGTCGCCACCTGAAATGACTTCAATGATCGGAAGCTTGAATTTTTTCGCAAATTCGTAATCGCGCTCATCATGGGCAGGTACAGCCATGATCGCGCCCGTGCCGTAGCCCATCAAAACATAATCCGCAATCCAAATCTGAATTTTTTTCTGATTGACGGGATTTATTGCATAAGCCCCTGTAAAAACGCCCGTCTTTTCCTTGGCAAGATCGGTGCGTTGAAGATCTGATTTTCGGGCGCTCGCTTCTTGGTATTTGAGGACCTCTGATTTTTGTGACGCTCCTGTTATTTTTGAAACCAAAGGATGCTCAGGCGCAAGCACCATATAAGTTGCTCCAAAAAGAGTATCCGGGCGTGTTGTAAAAACACGGATCTTGTCCGCGGTACCAGGTACGGCCGTACCTGATACCGCAACCGGAAAATCAACTTCCGCGCCAACGGATTTGCCGATCCAATTGCGCTGCATTTCCTTAATCGATTCCGGCCAATCCAAACCTTCTAAATCTTCAAGCAGCCGATCCGCATAAGCGGTAATCTTAAGCACCCATTGACGCATGGGCTTGCGGATAACAGGATGTCCGCCACGTTCGCTTTTACCGTCAATCACCTCTTCATTCGCAAGAACCGTCCCCAAAGCGGGGCACCAATTCACGGGAATTTCCGCTTCATAGGCCAAGCCTTTTTCATAAAGTTTTAGAAAAATCCATTGGGTCCAGCGGTAATACTTTGGATCCGTTGTATCGACTTCCCGATCCCAATCGTAACTAAACCCAAGCGATTGAATCTGACGCTTGAAAATCTCGATATTTTTCTTGGTAACAATTTTAGGATGGGTTTTAGTTTCAATCGCGTGCTGTTCTGTTGGAAGGCCGAATGCATCCCAACCCATCGGATGAAGCACATTAAAACCTTTCATGCGCTTATAGCGGGCCATAATGTCTGTGGCGGTGTAACCTTCTAAATGGCCTACGTGGAGTCCTGCGGCAGAAGGATAAGGAAACATGTCCAAAACATAGAATTTTTGTTTTTCACTTCCCTTTTGGCCAGGATCGAGAGCCTTGAAAACTTTGTTCTGAACCCAATATCGCTGCCATTTGGGTTCAATTTGATCAAAGGGATAGGCTTTATCTTGATCGCTCATAAGAAGGTAGAATTTTAACACACCTGAAAGATTGCCACAATAGCTGGCGACATGCTAAGAAATCTTGATTTCCAGACATCAATATGGTAATTGTTGAGACCCGCTTTGGAGAAATTAATCCTTTGGGCCGGCCCCGCTTTGCGGGGCTGCTCAGTCTAGAAATGTGGGCAGTAAAGCAAAGTCGCTCGTAATTTAGCATTGCTGTCTTTAAACGTTAGTGGGCCGGTAGCTCAGCTGGGAGAGCGCCACAATGGCATTGTGGAGGTCATGGGTTCGATCCCCTTCCGGTCCACCAAATTTATACTGTATCATAATTGGCGAGAGTGGCGGAATGGCAGACGCACTGGACTCAAAATCCAGCGACCGCAAGGTCATGAGAGTTCAAGTCTCTCCTCTCGCAATTATCGCGCAACCGCGGAACTGGCAGCACTTGCCTTCCTTATAAATGAAATTAAGAGATTATAGTAGGCAAGTGCAGCCCTCAAGCTTCTTTAAAATTACCCAATTGTATTTTAATGTAGCTTGAGGGCAGACGCACTGGACTCAAAATCCAGCGAGCTCACGCTCATGCGGGTTCTCCGCCAAACAACGCGGCGAGATTCGTCCCAAAGCGTTGTTGGACGGATTCCGCCAACGCTTTGTGGCGAAGACCCCCGCTCTCGGCATATATGCTTGGCATCATTCAAGTTCAGGAAAGACTGGCCGATACCTTCTTACGTAACCTGGA
>MHFM01000042.1:11376-12602 GCA_001804205.1 Omnitrophica bacterium RIFCSPLOWO2_01_FULL_45_10b | reverse complement strand
GAAAAGCCTTCTTATACGTGTTCGGCATGCCAGTGGATGGGAGATGAATCTAAGTTCTCCACCAAAATTCTTTCCATTATGTACCGCCCAAAACATGAAAATATCCAAGCATTCAAGCAAATCAAATGCCCGAAATGCCGGTCTCTTGTGACCATTGTTTTTGAAACTTTGGATGGGACACTCGCCAAATAAGCTATTTCAAAAGTAAAATCATCCAAAAAGGGCAACAGCCGCAACGGCAAATTCCCGTTCGTGCGTGATCGTGAGCTCAAATTTGGCGTTTGGGGAAATCCTCAATTTCTTCCGTGCTTGAGAGCTAATCTGGATGGAGGGCGCGCCTGCTAGATTCCGAATGACTTCGATATCCCGAAACGCATAACGTCCGGGACCGCCTTTTTTTGCTTTGATCACAGCTTCTTTTGCCGCAAAACGAGCTGCATAGTTTTCAAACTTATTGCGCTTCCGGTTACAGTAGGCCTGCTCTGCTTTTGTAAAAATCCTGTCTAAAAAGCGGCTTCCTTGACGCTCAATCGCTTGGCGCATCCGAGAAACGCTCACAATGTCAATCCCCAATTGAAAGGAGTCGGCCATAAATGCCGTTTTATGCGTGGGCAAAATAAATTGCGAGGAGAACTACCAAAATAGAAAGGAGGATATAGAGGCTGTAAAAACTGAGGAAATCGCGGAGCTTATCAAACCAATTTTGTTCCAATTGATCTGGCAACCTGAATTTTTGACCCGTTCTAAATGCAATCACTTCGTCCTTGCGATAGCGAACAAAACTGCCGCCTACCTTATAAGCAGTCAACTTTCCCTTATGAATCAGCTGCTTGATCGCATCGGGATTCATTTTGAGGTAGGAGCTCACTTCTTCTTCGGTCAGTAACCCATCACTCATTGAAAAAAACCTTGCCTTGCTTTTATCAATTTGCTTTCCAAATTCTTACTTCAACACACCAAACCAAAAAGAAAAAAGGACTTTGTTATGGCCTTACTTTTTCATCCTGAAGCCATTTTTCAATAGCGACTTTATGGAATCGCCATTCCCCATTTTGAAATTCCGCAGGGATTTTGCGTTGGCTTGCCCATTCTTCCACAACCTTTGCTTCCACCTCAAGATATTGCGCCACATCTCGAAGAGAAAGTGTTTTTGCGCCACCGCTTCCCGTATTTTTTAAACTAAGCATCTTAAGCTGGCCGTCTAACACAGCTCCTTCAGCAATGCT
>MHFM01000042.1:6426-11343 GCA_001804205.1 Omnitrophica bacterium RIFCSPLOWO2_01_FULL_45_10b | reverse complement strand
TCGGAAGCGGATAAATTACCAGTTACCTTCCCGGCAATGATTATTTTATCGCCTTGAATATCGGCGCGAACATTTGCGTTCTCACCAATCGTAAGGCTTCCACACGTTTCTAATTTTCCTTCAAAACTGCCATTAATTCTTAAATTGACAGGGTCCTTAAAGATGATCGTACCCTGCATCCGCGCATCTACGTCTAGAATTTTCTCATCGGTCCGTTCTTTTTTGGCCATATTGCCCTCCTGACTTTCGGCGATTAAACGTTATCATAAATGAAGTGCACGCTGGTGTCAACCTTCCCGCATCGTCATTGCGAGGCAGCGGCCAAGACGAGGCCGAAGCAATCTCAGAGATTGCTTCGTCCAGTCCATCCGTTGGCAGTCCTCGCAATGACGTTTTATGCAGGACGAAGTTCGTGATGAAGCGACTGAGAGGTAAGCTGGAGACCGATCATGGCCAATAAGGCTCCTCCGGCCACATCGCTCAGCCAATGATCCCCTAAGTAAATGCGGCTTATCCCTATTCCAAAAACCAGCGCCAGAATGATTGTTTTTTGGATGGGAATATTGCCTGCCGCCGGTACATATTTTTGATTCAGCCGCTGCCACCAAATGCCAAGGAGAAAAATACCGCGGAATGTATGACCGCTTGGAAATGAATAAGGGACCTGAATAGGGATAATGTTCCAGTTAAAAGGGTTGCGGTCAAATTCAGGATTGGGAATCGTACTCGCCACAACGTATTTCCAGATAAACTCGACGCCGCTTAAAGCCATGAAGAAAAAAAGATATAGGAAAACTCCGGGCCATTGATACTTGTTGTAAAAATGCCAAGAAACAACCAAAAGCGCAAAAGAAGTAAATTCCACGGAACCGAACAAAGTAAAAAAATACATTACATAATCCAGAACTTTGAAACCAAAATGTTGCACTGCTTGTGTTACCACTAGATCGAGCGGACGCATGACTTGCTTTGCAACAAGCAAGGTAAGAATTAAAAACGCGCTGACAAGTAAAAAGCTGAGCGGTGCTTTTTCTTTTGTTGCCACTTATTTATCCTTTTCTTCCGAAGATAACTGAAAACGCGCAAACTCCGATAAATGGCTAAGGGAATTCAAGTTATTCATTCGATCAAGATAAACGTTTCCTTGTAAATGATCCCATTCATGCTGAATCACACGGGCAAAAAATCCATCAACTTCTAACTTCGTAGGTTTTCCCGTTCGATCAAGCGCTTCACAAGCAAGTGAATCATTGCGCGGTACAAGCCCGCGAAGGTCCGGAATGCTTAAACAACCTTCCCAACCTTCAACTATTTTCTTTGACCGCGAGGTAATTCGAGGATTAATCAAAATGGTGAGCGGTATGTTCGGCGCTTCTGGATAACGCGGATTCTGGATAACTTCAATCACGGCGATTTGTTTTGAACTATGAACTTGCGGCGCAGCAAGGCCTACGCCGTCATATTCGTGCATGGTTTCAATCATGTCGTCAATGAGCCGTTGAATTTCAGGAGATTGACTCTCCTGAACGGTTAGCAATTCTGCTTGTTTTCGAATCACCGGGTGGCCCAGGCGCGCTACTTTAAGGATTGGCATGGGAACTTCTCTAAAAAAATTCCTTCTGAACTGGCACCTTCCCCTTGAGTGCTTTCTCAACAGACTTAAAAGAAACTCGTTCCTTCCGGTGATTTCTGTCAATCCATCGGAAAAGCTCATCCTTTTTAAACCGGACGCATTTTCCGATTTTAACATAGGGAATCAGCCCAGCATGAACCCATTGATAGACGGTAGAAGGTTTTACTTCGATTAATTCGCTTACCTGTTTTGCCGTCATCAACCGTTCCATAGTATGACCTCGTCGTCATTGCGAGGCGGCTGTCCGAATGAGGCCGAAGCAATCTATGATCTTGAGATTGCTTCGCTACGCTCGCAATGACGGTTTTGTAAGTATTCTCTTAGCTTGAAAAAACCATTTTGAAAACCATCAAAAATAAAATTAAATTAATGACATGACTCGTGAAACAAAGGGGGCAAGGGATTTTGGTGACAAAAATGAGGCTGTACGCCAAATAGACAGAACGCAAGACAGCCAAACCAAGCAAAATAAGCGCAATCGCCCATGGAAATGGAATGAAAAGGTTGACAATTAAATAAAGAAAAAGTCCAATCCCAAAAGCAGAATTTGGAATTCCGAATAATTTGGCCCTCGGCGTCCCCAATACCGTCATGCAGCTTGCTTCTTTTAACTGGCACACCTGAGGAATCCAAAATACATTCGGCTGAAACCATTTATAATAAACGCCCGTAAAATAAATGGAAATCCAAAGCCCCACCGCCGACAATACAAAAATCAGAACCGGAAACATCATCGTTTTCCCTTTCCTTCACACATAAGCTCCTGGGCCACTTCGAAAACTTGATCGGCTGAAATCTCAGACATACAAGGATGGCCCTCCACATTGCAATGTTGAAGGTGGCAAGGGGAACAAGGAACCGCGTATTTCAAAATTCTTGACGGCTCCCTCCAGATCCCCCACTTTTCATATTCGTTGGTGCCGCTCGCAATCACAACAACCGGAATCCCAAACGCCTGCGCTAGATGAGACGGCCCTGAATCGTTGCCAACCAATAAATGACATTGACTTAAAACGGCGATCATTTCTCGAAGCGAAAGCGCGCCGACCAAGCTAATCACTCGGTTGGTATCCGAAAAACTTGCCGCAAGCCCCTGAGCTTTTGAAAGACCGACGATTAAGACTCTGTTTTGAGAATCTTCGAGAAACTTTGCAATCAATTTTTTAAACTTTTCTTCTTCCCACTCTTTTGACGAATAACCTGCTTCCGGATGGACGGCGATCAGCCGTGTTTCCGGTGGAATCCCAAAACCTTTCAATCGATTGAGCGCATTTTCCTTTTCTTTGGGAGTAAAATAAATTTCAGGCTTTAAATCTAGCTTAGAAACAGGTCCGTCCGTCACCAATCTTGCATTAAGCTCAACTTGATGAAGCGCTGCGTCATAAGGACGCGTCTCATGAAGTAAACCGCCTCCGCCCGCGATTCCATAGCCAATTCGATATCGAACGCCGGCCAATGCCATCAAAATAATATTTCGAAGATCCCCTCGCAAATCAAAGCCTAAATTGTAATGCGTTTTTCTCAAATCGGAAAGAACCTGAAAAAACTCGATTGGGTTGGTGATTCGATTTCTCGAAAACCAATTTGAGCGGAAGGTAATCAAACGATCTGCAAATGGATTTTGGTCTAAAATTGCCTTCCCTTCCGAGCCTGTTAAAACGGTGATTTTTGCTTGAGGAAACCGGCGTTTTAAAATTGGAAATACCGGAAGGGTGCAAACTAAGTCGCCGATTTGATCGAGCCGAATCACCAAAATGTTTTGGACGGATGTGGGAAATTTCCGGCGGCGAATCCATCCAGCAAAGGGATCGATAAAAAAATCGAAGCATTTGATGAGTGTCCATCGCCAACTTTTTTTGAAAGGATATCGCTCATTAATCATGATTGAAATAGCGTGGTAATGTAAAGGGCACTTTTGCCGATCGCAAAAGTACTCTTTCTTCACTGCTGAAACGCTTGGTTTCAGTACTTAATAGGCACTCCTCCGATCAAGTCGTGTCCTATTATGTCGCCCATCCGGCTCGTGTAAGAAAGCGCGGTGTCGGACACGTCACTCTTTGGAAGTGTCGACCGCAGTGTTTATTCGTTAGAATAAGCGTCCCTAACAGGTCATGGAACCCAGGGCCTCTTGGAACAGCTGCGCGACATTATAATAGAATCCCTATATCGTATCCACCAAATGTATCAAAACCGAGAGGGCCCTTTTAGCTAATCCCGAGGAACCTTAGGATGTCAAAACGAAGGTAAATTTGCAGCATTTTTCTTCTAAAACTTAAATCGGATAAATTAAAATAGAATTTCTAATTTATTCGCTGGCCGCGGTGGATTTAAAATATTTCATTAATTCCGAGTCGGTGGATAAAACATAGGTCGAACCATCTTTCAATGTTCCTTCATAAGTTTCTAGGCTTCTGACGAATCGATAAAATTCAGGATCTCTGCTATAGGCCTGCGCATAAATGAGCGTAGACTCTTGATCGCCTTCTCCCCTTATTTTTTCAGCTTCCGCATAAGCTTGCGCTAAAATAATCGTTCTTTCTTTGTCCGTTTCAGCTCGAATTTTCTGAGCTTCTTCCTCTCCTTCAGATCGGTAACGTTTCGCAATGCGTTCACGTTCTGCTACCATGCGGAAAAAAACACTGTTTTGAACTTCTTTAGGAAGATCGGCCCGTTTAATTCTGACGTCAATGACGTTGATTCCGTATTGTTTCGAGAGTTCTTGGGCGCGGGCGGCGATGCTTTCCATTAGTGTTTCACGCTTTCCAGAAATGATGTCTGCAAAATCATTTTCGGCCAATTCACGCCTCATTTCAGAATAAACAATATCGTCAAGACGTAAAACCGCTTTCAACTCATTTCCGACTGTTCTATAAAAAAGAAGCGGATCCGCAATTTTCCACCGAACAACATGATCGGCCAAAAGCCTCTTTTTGTCTTTGGTGAGATATTCACCAGGCACCGCATCGCGGGCCAGCACGCGCTTGTCGAAGCGAATAACGGATTCTATAAAGGGCCATTTCCAATGCAGTCCAGCATCCTTCACAGTGCGTTTGTATTTCTGCAAACGCGTGACAATGGCTTGCTCATATTCATTAATAACATAAACGGATTGGATTAATAAAATAACGCCTAAAGCGATGGACGCAATCAAAAAGCCCAAACGGTTTGAATTCATCGGCTACCTCCGCGCACTGAAAATTCAGGGTAAGACAATTTGGAAGACCCAGCTTCATTTGAAACAGGTTCTGATTGCGCCTCCAGTAAACCCAAATAAGCTGCGGAAG
>MHFM01000042.1:0-6418 GCA_001804205.1 Omnitrophica bacterium RIFCSPLOWO2_01_FULL_45_10b | reverse complement strand
ACTGGAACGATGTTGGTTGGTACATTTGGATCCACCACAAATTTTGGCGCTTTCGGTAAAATTCGTTCCATGGTCTCCAAATATAACCGGTCCCGCGTCACTTGCTTTGCCTTCTGATACTCTTCATAAAGAGCCAGAAACCGAGCCGCATCACCTTGCGCTTTCAAAACTCGTTCACTTTTATAGGCTTCAGATTCTCGAATGGTTTTCTCCGCTTGTCCGCGCGCGCGCGGGATCAAATCTTCCTTATAACCTTTGGCTTGATTAATCAAGCGCTCCCTATCTTCACGTGCGCGCACAACCTCATGAAAAGCATCCTTGACTTGGTCTGGCGGATCAACCACTTGGAGTTTTACTTCGGTCACTTGTATGCCTGATTGATAATCATCCATCAACTTTTGAAGAAATTCGCGTGTTTCCGATTGAATATGACCTCGCCCCGTCGTTAACACCTCATCAATGGTGGTTCGTCCGACAACGCTTCTGAGCGCTACTTCGGATGCCGCATAAAGCGTATCTTCTGGGCTTCTTAAACGGAAAAGGAAGTTTGAAGGGTCTTGAATTTTATATTGTATAATCATTTGAGCATCAACAATATTTTCATCCCCGGTAAGCATTAACGATTCCGAAATAACGCGCTGCAATTTTCCCATTGCAGCTTCTGACCTGAAACCAATTTCTGCTCGTCTGATGTTGGTAATATTCACAATGTTGCGTTGTTCGATGGGCCAAGGTAAATGATAATTAATCCCAGGTGTCGCTTGCCCTACTTCTTTTCCGAAACGCCTGATAATACCCACCTCGCCTTCTTGAACAAAATAAATCCCGCTTAAAAACCAAAGCAAAATGCCAGCGAAAAAAGTTGTCATGTACATTTTTGGGTCCGTAAAAATCCGCTCAAATATATCTCTTGGAACTTGATCCGGATTTTGATTTTGATCTTCCCAAACCATATTAATCTCCTCTCTAATTTATTCCATTATTCTGTAAACATCTGAAAAAAACAAAAAAGCCGTCATCTGAAAAATCAGACGGCGGCCCGACCATCAATAAAGCTCCTCTAGGCTAATGCCTAGACCCTGTTTCATTTCAAGAATGTGATTTTTAAATGATACCTCTTAATCAGGATATGTCAAGAGATGATACTCCTTCAATCAATCTGTCAAATATGGTCCAACTCAAGCTTTGAAAGAAATCATTTCATTTTACTTTGCTAAAATGGGTAAAAGTTTCAAAAGAAATGGATCAAGAGGCTTTTTCCTTTTCCACGTTTGGGAAAGCAATGTTGTTGAAAGAACACCTCTTAACCTGCCGACCGCCACTTTATTTTTACCTTCGATCATTTGCAATAGTGCAAAAGCGCCTAATTCTGTCGCCAATTTCCGGTCAGAAGACGTCGGAGTACCGCCTCTTTGCAAATGCCCTAGGACTACCACATGATATTCATTGCCGCTTAATTGCTTTAATTTCTCGGCAATTTGAAAAGCGCCTCCTTCTTCATCGCCTTCCGCCACAATGATAATACTGCTGGTTTTTCCAGCTTCCCTTGCTTGATATAGATGTTTCGAAATCGATTTAAGATTTGTTTTTATTTCCGGAAGTAAAACGTCCTCTGCGCCTCCCGATATTCCCACATCCAAGGCAATAAAACCGGCCTCACGGCCCATTACTTCAACGAGAAACATTCGCTCATGAGATTCTGCCGTATCCCTAATCTTATCAATCGCTTGAAGCGCCGTATTTACGGCCGTATCATAACCAATTGTAAAATCAGTTCCGTAAAGGTCATTATCAATGGTTCCTGGCACGCCAATAATTTGACCTGACCAAACTTTTGAAAGCTCATAAGCGCCGCGATAAGTACCGTCGCCGCCAATCACAATCAAACCATCAAGCAATTTTTTATCCAGATTAAGTTTTGCTTTTTTTAAACCCGAATTAGTTTTAAATTCTGCGCAACGAGATGTTTTAAGGATGGTCCCTCCTCTATGAATAATATTTGAAACATCTCTAGGCCCTAATTCTTTAAATCCTCCGGAAAGAAGGCCTTGGTAACCACGCATCACGCCATAAGTCTTTATCCCCAAATGATAACCCATCCGAACAACAGAGCGAATAGCGGCATTCATTCCCGGAGCATCGCCCCCGCTTGTTAAAAGCCCGATTCTTTTTATAGAATTAACAGGGTTCATATTTTTTACCTCGGGCAATTAAGCATTCTTTCTTGTTTCGTTGTTCGAATTTAGAGGAATATCCATAATATCAGGCTTCGCATTGGGGACAAAAATTTGGCGAAAGGAGGAAGAGTGTCCATTTTTGATTCACTTAAATGAGATAATGGTATCCTTGGGAATCTTTGGAACCGGCGTCCCATCGGGACAATTGCTCGATATTATAATCGAATCCCTTCATCATATCCATCAGTTATGGCTCGCCCGAGAGGGCTACTTCAAGGCAATCCCCGACCAACTAGAAAGTACACCGTAGGGGAATCTTGCAGCGGCGCACACGGACTTCTTTGGTCCGTGGCGACGCAGTAGTTTCTTATGGGAGAAACTGTCCAGTTTGTCCAAGTTTCGAGAGACTAAAAACTCTTAACTCTTTTACTGTGCAAAACTTGGCCATTATCCTTGCTTTCTAACTGGACATTAATACTTCACCGTTTGCTTTGTGTGAAATGAGCTGAATGACTGCGGAAATAAATACGCCCGTTAAAAGCAGATTGAGCGCTAGACTCATGATCGAAAGCGTTGTTGCGGTTTCGGTAAAACCATAATTTAACGCTACGAGGAGAACTCCTGCCCCTACTTCACCACGCGGAAACATAGCAATACTCAATGCCAATCTTTGTTTAAGGCTGGCCTCATTTCGATAGCAAAGTGCCGGAAAACATTTCCCAAGGTTGGCTAATACAGTCAAGATAATCACGCGCCAGACCGTCATCCCAATAGAAATTCCTTCCATATTAATTTTAGGAAGCGAACATCCGACTAAGAACATAAAAGCCAACTTAATAAAACGATCAAAGAGATGCGCCAAGCCTTTTTCTGGCTCAAGATGAGTGTGTTCGTATAAGTGCTTGGGCAATTCGATTGTGTGAGCCGGGTTGTTCAAGATACAACCAAACGCGAAAGCCGGCAGTAAAATTTCTATATGGACGTGCGTTAAGCGTTCAAATAAATAAAAAATAAAAACAATGGCAAGGCCGTACAATGCAATGCAATCCAACCTTTCCCGACTGGCCACTTAAGCAAATGAAGCCACCAGTATGCAGCTATTAACAAAACGGAAACGACTACAAGGACTTATGAGCCGCTTGATTTCAGATAGAGGCGGCCACTGATTACGACGATTTCCACGCCCGGAAGCTCGATAAGAGCTTTAATAAGCTGTTTGGTTAAGGGTGGGAGGAAAGCTTTTGAAGGGTTATTCACAATAGGGGTAAGCGTCCCGTCATAATCTAAAAAAAATCATGAGATGATATTCTTTAAGATTGCTTTTCGATTTATTCCAAGTATCGAAAAAATGATTTTGATGGTGTTGATCAAGTGATTTCATTTTTAAAATGACTTTACAAGTTCTGTGATGAGTTCCGCTGCCCAGCGATAAATATTTTGATCTTGAACTTGATTCCTTAATCGTTTCATCCGTTCTTGTTTTTCTTCGGGAAGCATGGAAAGCGCTTGATGAATGGCCTCGGCTGTTTCCTCAATATCGTAAGGATTAATGATCAGGGCGCTTTTCAGTTCATGGCTTGCGCCGGTGAAGCGGCTCAAAATCAAAACGCCGTCTTCATCATGCCTTTCTGAAATAAACTCTTTGGCGACAAGGTTCATTCCGTCATGGAGCGAACTCACAAGGCAAAAATCTGCAATCTGATAAAATTGTCGGATGGTTTTCTGATGATGATGTTCTTTTAAAAAAAGAATGGGTTGATAATCCTTGGAACCATATTGACTGTTAATTGCAGACACCAATTTTTCAATTTCAGAAAGATGATTTTGATAAGTAGGAATTAAGGTTCTGGAAGGAGCCCCCAGCTCAACAAAAACCAGCTTACCTTGCAGTTCAGGATACTTTTCGAGAGTTCTTCCTATGGCTTTAAATCGTTCAAGCAGTCCTTTGGTATAATCTATCCGGTCAACACCGATTCCAATGTTTTTACCTTCCAGTCCATATTTTTTTAAAAGTTCCTTCTTTTTTTGTGGTTCTTGAATAATTTTTTCTTCATTTGATGCAAAAGAAACACTGATGGGAAACGGGCGCACATAACTTGTTTTTCCTTCACGCGTGACGCCAAAAGCTGTCCAATCAATACGAGATTCCAAAACCCGGTCTACCGTATCCAGAAAATTATTGCAATGAAATTGCGTATGAAAACTGATCAAATCGCTCCCAAGCATGCCATCCAAAATCTCTTCCTGCCATGGACATATCCCGAAGGCTTCCGGGTTCGGCCAAGGGATATGCCAGAAAATGGCAACTTTCGCATCAGGCCTTTTTTCTTTGATCATTTTTGGAAGAAGTGCGAAATGATAGTCTTGAATTAAAATGAGCGGTGAACGCGAGTCGAGTTCCTCAAGCAATGAGTCGGCAAACTTTTGATTGACGCCTTTATACTGATCCCAATCCGAGATATTGAAAGCCGGCCGGACGTGTGCGATGTGACAGAGAGGCCAAAGCCCTTCATTTGCAAAACCATAATAATAGCCTTTCTCCTCTTCTTCGCTCAGCCAAACACGCTTAAGCGAATAGGTTGGATTCCAAGGAGGAACTGAAAGTTTGTTGTGTTTGTCTACGGTTTCCCGGTCTGCATTTCCGCTACCATGCGCAACCCAAACACCTCCGGTTGCCTGCAAGACCGGATCTAGCGCTGTAACAACACCGCTTGCCGGGACAATGCATTCAACTTTCCCATTTCCATTTTTTCTGTGGATATAAGGCTCACGGTTTGCAATGACATAAAGAGGGGCCTCGCCCAGTTTGGAACGAAGATAATCTTTAAGCCGCTCTTTGGTCCACCTGGATTCACCCGATTGATTCAATCTCGTTTGCTCAACGAGGTCAAGCTTTGCTGCTTTTAAGCTTGAGGCCATACGCGTAATTTCAAAAAAGAGTTTCTTTACATCTCCCTGTTCGGGAAGCTGGTGCGGCGTAAGAGAAGTATCTCCAAGTCTTTCTTTTTTGACCCATTCTGAAATTCTTGCTATGGGTCCGGTAACACTCCACCGTATAATCATCAAGGTCGTCACGGAAAGAATGAACGCTAAAATTGAAAACGTAACAGCCATTCGTTTCCAGGATTCCATGACTCTTTGGATGATATAACTTCGGTCATGAATCACACCTAAAGAACCGACGATCAAACTATCTTTTTCCAAGGGAATCGCGTAAAAGTGAATCTTTTTATCATCCCATTTGCCCACGCTCTCAATGGGTTCATTTTTCTCAATAGATTCCGTCAGCTCATTTTTAAACATTTCTTTCTGCGATAATTCATCAGGAACGGTAACGAACGTGCCCTCCTTTAAATAGACCAAAATACCGATCAAGCGGACATGGCCTTTGAATTTGCCGATGAATTGTTTGATTCTGTCGGGGCGCTCTGTAATATCGAGAAATGGCTCGACTGCTTCTTTAAAACTCTTGGTAATTAGCTTTGCTCTCAGCCCGAGATCTTCATTCAATTTCTTTTCTTCGGCCTGTGTCTGAATGTAGGAAAAAAGAAAGACGACAAGCGCAGTCCCTAATAGGAGAGAAACGATCAAACGAAGCGTAATTTTCATAAGAGTTTTTTGATTTTAGACATAAAAAAACCGCCATCTGAACATAGGGATTTATTCCAATGCTCAGATGGCGGCCCGACCATCGTTAAATTGCTTAACCTCCAGGTAAACTTACCTGGACCCAATTCAAATTTTTCGTCGGTATTATTTTACTCCTTACTCAATTTATAACAAGTCTAATCTAAAAAAATCTGACTTCACCGATTAACTTCTTGCATTTCGAACTTTTGATTTTCATGAGAACGAAACTAATGTAATAAAGAAATAATTCTTCATCGGGAGGAATTTGAGCAACGGAAATTAATTAAAAGCAGTCCACATAAAAAAGTGTCCCCAAGGGCCGAAAGCTTAATGCTTTCGGCACTCCGCCGGGCTTTTGCCGCCCCTGTGGGGTCGGCCTTGATTGGCCTTCGCTTCAGGATTTGCACTTGCGCTAATGCAGGCGCCAATGCGCCAGTACTAATCGTGGCGACTTTGACGTCACCTACGATTATGTGCGCAAGTACCTGCCGTGAGGAACTTGACGTTCCTCTACGGCAAAATCCGCCATTCATAAAACAAATAAAAAATCCCGCAACAAAAGTTACGGGATTTTTTATGCGTCCCCAAGGGGATTTGAACCCCTGCCGACA
>MHFM01000041.1:5884-12636 GCA_001804205.1 Omnitrophica bacterium RIFCSPLOWO2_01_FULL_45_10b | reverse complement strand
TTTTATTGCCTTAACCGGATTTTTTCTTCAAGGGGGCGCTGCCGCGAGCGGTTGGACAGCTTATCCGCCTTTGAGTGCGATTGAGCCTATAGGGCAAACATTTTGGATTATTTCGGTGATCATGGTAGGGACATCTTCCATTATGGGAGCGCTCAATTACTTAACCACGATTCTTAATATGCGCGCTCCGGGGATGACTTTATTTAGAATGCCCCTTACGACATGGGCTATTTTTATTACCTCGGTTCTTTCACTTCTCGCAACGCCGGTGCTGACTGCGGCCATGATCATGCTTTTGTTCGATCGGACGATGGGCACGCATTTCTTTTTATCAGAGGGAGGCGGACACGCCATTCTTTGGCAGCATCTTTTTTGGTTTTATTCGCACCCTGCCGTTTACATTATGATTTTACCGGGGATGGGAATTGTATCAGACGTGATTTCTACGTTTTCGCGCAAACCGCTTTTTGGTTATAGAATGATGGTATTTGCCATTGCGGCCATTGCATTTCTAGGATTTCTTGTTTGGGCGCATCATATGTTTCAAAGCGGCATGAATCCAGCGCTCGGGACAACCTTTATGCTCTCAACGATGTTGATCGCCGTTCCTTCGGCCATTAAAACATTCAATTGGCTGGGCACAATGTGGCGCGGATCCATTCATTTCACAACACCCATGCTGAACGCCATCGCTTTTGTCTCTATGTTTGTCATTGGTGGCTTAAGCGGCATTTTTATGGCCTCAACCGCCGTCGATATGTTTATCCATGATACCTATTTTATTGTCGGACACATTCATTATGTGCTTTTTGGCGGGAGTATGTTTGCCGCCTTTGCCGGAATTTATTATTGGTTTCCAAAAATGTTTGGGCGAAAACTTAATGAAATGCTCGGCAAAGTTCATTTTATTGGCACATTCGTTTTCTTTAATTGTACTTTTTTTCCGATGCATATTTTGGGGCTCGGCGGCCATATGCGGCGCATTTATGATCCGATGCAATATGCGCATCTTCAGCATTTGCAGCCGATCAATGTATTTATTACCATCAGCGCTTTTTTTCTGGGCCTTGCCCAACTTCCGTTTATTATTAATTTCGTGAAAAGTTTATTTTGGGGCGAGAAAGTGGACCGAAATCCTTGGCAATCCAATACGTTGGAATGGGCTGCTCCTTCTCCGCCTCCGCACGGCAATTTCGAAACGACACCAACCGTTTATCGAGAGCCTTATGAGTACAGTGTGCCGGGACGGGCTAAAGATTATTGGCCTCAAAATGAAAAATAATTCTTTCATTTGGCTTCATCGTTATGCTCAGCTGCTTACGGTCACAACATTTCTTTTAATTATTGCAGGAGGATTGGTGACAAGCACCAAGTCAGGATTATCGGTTCCCGATTGGCCGCTTTCCTACGGCAAATTAATGCCTCCAATGGTCGGCGGCATTCGTTACGAACACACCCATCGAATGATTGCCAGCTTGGTTGGGCTCATGACTTTGGCCCTCGCTTTGTGGCTTGGCGCCTCAGAACAAAGGCGTTGGGTGAGGTGGCTTGGCATTACGGCATTTGGTGCCGTGGTGATCCAGGGGATATTGGGCGGTCTGACCGTGCTTTATCTTTTACCGGCACCGATTTCAATTTTTCATGCTTGTTTGGCCCAAACATTTTTCGTTTTGGTTATGAGTCTTGCGTTTTTTACCTCACGAGAATGGTTTATGCCGATACAAACGTCAGTTCGCAGCGGTTTCTCTGATATGAAGCCTCTTTTGTTAATGACCATGGGTTTTACCTATTCACAACTCATTTTGGGAGCTACACTTAGGCATACCGGCAATCAATTCATCGCGGTTTCCCATATTGTGAACGGCTTTTTTATTTTGATTCATTCCGGGCTTGTGATGGCGCGCGTTTTGAATCATTATGAAGGGGACAAACAGCTCGTTTATCCCGCGGTGTTTTTAGGATTTTTGACGCTGTTGCAAATGGCATTTGGGATAGGCGCTTTTATTTATACGATTGCGCTGCATGAAGCCGTACAAATTTCATCAGCGAGGGTATTTTTTGTGACCGTCCATCAAACACTTGGGGCGCTTCTTCTTGCGACCATTGCTTTCTTAACGCTTCGGATTTATCGAAAGGCAGCTATTAAATGAACCGCACTGCTATCCTTTCTCGCATCAAAATTAGCTCCGCCACTTTAGAATATTGGGCGAATTATTTTGAATTGGCGAAACCTAGGCTTGTTTCAATGGTTCTCTTGAGCACGATGGTGGGTTTTTATTTAGCGAGCCGGGAACACATGAATCTATTTTTATTCACCTCCACATTGATTGCCACAGCCCTCATTTCAATTGGTTCCATGGTTTTTAATCAGATCTTGGAACGTGAAGCCGATAGCAAAATGTTGCGCACGCAAAACCGTCCGCTTGCAGCCGGAAGGATTCACTTCGCTCAGGCGTTTTGGTTTGGGGCGCTTTTATCGGTTTTTGGATTTTTGGGTTTTGTTATTTTCGTTAATATGACAAGCGCTTTTTTAGCCCTGCTTACATGGGCCAGTTATTTATTTGTCTATACGCCTCTTAAAAGCAGGACATCGCTTTCGACCATAGCAGGTGCGATTCCAGGCGCTTTACCGCCCGTGATTGGATGGGCTGGGGCAGGAGGAACTTTAAATATTCAGGCATTCCTTCTTTTTCTCATTATCTTTTTTTGGCAAATGCCTCATTTTTTAGCGATTGCGTGGATGTATCGCGACGATTATACGCGAGCGGGTTTCCCCGTGCTTTCAGTGATTGACCGAGAAGGGAAATTTGTGGCGCGTCAAATGATTGTCAATATGTGCGCCTTAATGCCGGTAAGCCTCCTACCAACTTTATTTGGAATGACAGGGACGGTTTACTTTTTCGGAGCTTTTGCCGTCGGAATTTGTTTTGCCGCAGTCATTATTTTCGCCGCGCCTCATTTGGATTCAAGAGCCCGATACGTATTACGCGCTTCGGTGATTTATCTTGCCGCTTTGCTTTTCCTGATGATGATTGACAAAATATAAGCCCCGTTAGAGGTAAGTTGAGGTGATGATATTTATTTTCTCGAGGATAAATTGGATTCAGAATTTATAGATATTATTAGGCAATACGGAAACCCCACAGGCGTTTCCTACCTCTAACGGGGTAAGGGGGAATTTATATGGCTCACAATGGACATATAGGATGTTTGGGAATTGATACTCGAAAACTCGGAATGTGGATTTTTTTGGCTTCCGAAATCATGTTTTTTACCGGATTGATCGGATCTTATATTGTGCTCCGATTCGCCAATATCCATTCCTGGCCGGTCCCGTCCACGGTTTTAAATATTCCGCTCACAGCGGTGAATACTTTTATTCTGATTTGTTCCAGCGCTACGCTCGTCATGGGCTTGGCCAGCGTTCAGCGCGGATATAGGGAAGGGCTGCAAGTCGGGCTTTTTCTTACGGTCCTGCTGGGCTCTGTTTTCTTGAGCATTCAATTCCATGAATACCATGAATTAATCCATGATGGTTTTACCATTTCAAGCAGCATCTTCGGCTCATGTTTTTTTACCCTCACGGGTTTTCATGGAGCACACGTATTGGCCGGCGTTATTTGGCTCACCGTAGTTTTAATCCGCTCTTTCTTGGGTTATTTTTCGCCCGAAGAGTACGCTGGCGTTGAAATTGTGGGACTTTATTGGCATTTTGTCGATTTGGTCTGGATTATTTTGTTTACCATTCTTTATTTAATTTAGCGGATTTAACGGTGTAGGGGTGCGGTTCCCGCACCCTGGGCGAGGAGACCTCGCCCCTACAGTAAAGGGAATCTTGTCATGGAAGGAACTGTCTCACATAAAAAACCAAATTACGCGGCGATTTTTTGGGCCCTTTTCATTTTAACCATTTTCGAAATTGCCATCGCCAATATGCCGTTTGCAAAAGTGGCGGTGGTTTTACTTTTGGTGTTTCTTGCCATCGTTAAAGCATCGCTCGTTGCGCTGTTTTATATGCATCTTAAATTTGAGAAATTTATTATTTATGTTATCGTCCTGTTTCCTCTTTTTTTGGCCGTTGTTTTAACGGTGATGGTTCTTAACGATAGGATGCCAACGCTCCTTACCTGAAAGCAGGTGGTGAGATGAAAATTATAGTTACCGGTGCCAGTGGTTTTATTGGAAGAGCGCTGTGTGAAGCTCTTTTAAACCGCGGCGAGGATCTCATTCTTCTCACCCGAGCTTCCTCCAAAGCACCCCGTCATTCCAAAGCGTCAGTGGTGGTTTGGAATCCCGAAGATTCCGATAGCATTGTAAATGAAATTGACGGAAGTGATGCCGTTATCAATTTAGCGGGAGAGCCGGTGATCGGAAAGCGGTGGACGAATGATCAAAAGCAGAAAATTTTGGAAAGCCGCGTTCATGCAACCAAAATTATTGCCAACTCAATTAAGAAAGCTACCCATAAGCCCAAGGTTTTAATTAATGCTTCCGCAGTCGGTTATTACGGGCCGCATGGTAATGAAGTCCTGGATGAGGAAACAGGCCCGGGTAATGATTTTTTGGCGGAGGCGTGCAAAACATGGGAAGCACATGCGATGCGAGTGGAGGATTTTGGTGTCAGGGTTGTTCGGCTGAGAATCGGAATTGTATTAAGCCGCGGCGGGGGAGCGCTTCAAATAATGATTCCGCCGTTTAAAATGTTTCTCGGTGGCTGGCTCGGAAGCGGCAATCAGTGGATGAGCTGGATTCGCAGAAGCGACCTCGTTCGCCTCGTTTTATTTTGCTTGGATCATCCTGAGGCAAAAGGCGCTATTAATGCCGTAGCACCGCAACCGGTGACCAACAAAGTTTTTTCAATGGTTTTGGCTCAGGTGTTGAGCAAGCCATGTCTTTTTCCAGTCCCGGGTTTTGCATTGAAGATGTTCATGGGCGAAGTGGCCGATATGTTGTTAACCGGCCAGCGAGTGAGTCCTAAAAAAGCCCAATCGCTTGGTTTTTCCTTTCAGTATCCTGAGCTCCGGCGCGCTTTGGGGTCTACGTTGAACCCACACGATGAGTAGTTGGTGCGCGCTTTCTGCGCCTCAGTTTTTGTTGGCCTTCATTTTAATTTTTGCAGCGGACCCGCTTTTGGCACAAGATGCCGTCCCTCATCACAACACCGTTCCCGATTTTAATTTAACGGATCAGAACGGCAAAGAAATAAAATTAGCAGATTTGAAAGGTAAAGTTTGGGTCGCAGATTTTATTTTTACGCGTTGTCAAGGAAGATGCCCTCTTCTGAGCTGGCAAATGGCTGCTTTTCAGGAGGAATTTACCCCTTCTAATATTAAACTCGTTTCCTTTAGTGTGGATCCGGAATATGACACGCCTCAGGTTTTATCCGAATATGCCGCTCGTTTCAAAGCTCAAGATGGAAAATGGTTTTTTCTAACCGGCCCAAAAACCGCAGTTTGGAATTTAATTATCGATGGCTTTTCTCTGGGGGTGGATCAAGCTACCCCTGAAGATTTAGCGCAGGGAGCGGAGTCCGTAATGCACAGCAGCCGGTTTGTTTTAGTGGGTAAAGAAGGCAACATCCAAGGTTATTACGACGGTACCGATTCCGCACAAGTACAAGCGTTGATCAATAACGCTTTAGAGCTTGCTTCACGATGACAACCGATTTTTCCGTATTTCCCGCGTTGAATGCGGGACTGAATGCCACCAGCGGATTTTTAATTGTGCTGGGTTTTATTCTGATCAAACAAAAAGCATGGACAGGCCATGCGTTGTGCATGTGCCTTGCCATGCTGGTATCAGTCCTTTTTTTGGTTTCCTACCTTTATTATCATTATCATCATGGTTCCACGCCGTTTCCGCATCATGGCTGGATACGTCCGGTTTATTTTTCCATTCTTATTTCGCATACGATTCTGGCCGCTCTTGTGCCGCTGCTTGCGGGAGTTACTCTTTATCAGGCGCTTCGCAGCCGTTTTGACAAGCATGTGAGAATTGCCAAGATTACATTTCCAGTCTGGCTTTATGTTTCTGTAACCGGGGTTGTGATTTATTGGATGCTTTATAGGATGGGTTAAAGATGGCAGAAGTTAGAGGTCAGAAGTTAGAAGTCAGAAGTCAGAAAAAGATTTATTTTTTTCTGTCTTCTGTTTTCTGTCTTCTGTTTTCTGCTTTGCCGTCAGCGCTCGCTTGCCCTCTCTGCAAAGAAGCCATTGCGAAGATGGGTGAAATTTGGACCTCTCTTGGTTTTAATCTCAGCATTTATTTAATGCTTTCCACGCCGTTTGTCCTCATTGCGGCGTTTGGCGGTTTCCTATATTTCAATTTTCGCAAGCATCATAAACAACCCCGTTAGACCTTATTGGAAAGAAATGCTTAATCTGATAACTTTTTCTTTACGTCTTCCTCCTTTTTTAAATGGTGGCTATGAAATGGTCTAACGGGGCTTATTACTTTGGCCGCTTTCTTCAACTGTTAGCGCTTCTTTCAATGCCTTCCGCTATTTGGGTCGGGCATTTTGGTCACAACGAACGAGGAGCCATTGTGATTTTTACAGGTTCTCTAGCTCTCTTCTTTATCGGTTGGCTTTTAACCTTATTCGCTAGATAGGCCTTCTATTAATAGTAGTCTTTCGACCTCGCTAACATTTTGATATAATCCCACTACCAACGATGAGTCACATTCAATCAATCGATAGCTTCAAGGCCCGTTCTACCCTTAAAGTAGGGAAGCAGGAATATGTCATTTTTCGG
>MHFM01000041.1:0-5840 GCA_001804205.1 Omnitrophica bacterium RIFCSPLOWO2_01_FULL_45_10b | reverse complement strand
CCTGCGCTGTGAAGATGGCCGCAGCATCCGGCGCACGGACATTGAAGCTTTGGCCTCATGGAATCCCAAAGCCAAGCCTGGCAAGGAGATTGCTTTTACGCCGGCCCGAGTCCTGCTTCAGGATTTTACGGGGGTACCTGCCATTGTCGATCTCGCGGCGATGCGGGATGCAATCAAAACGATGGGCGGAGATCCTGCGCTCATCAATCCGCTCCAACCGGCGGAGCTTGTCATTGATCATTCGGTTCAAGTGGATGTTTTCGGCACGCCAAGCGCCTTTGATGAAAATGCGCGGCATGAATTTGAGCGCAATCAAGAACGTTACCAATTCTTAAGATGGGGGCAGCGCGCTTTTCGGAATTTCCGTGTGGTTCCGCCCAACACCGGCATCGTTCATCAAGTGAACTTAGAATATCTGGCACAGGTGGTGTTTGCGAATGTAGGGGCAATTCATGAATTGCCCCTACTGTATCCCGACACCCTTGTTGGGGCGGATTCTCATACGACGATGATTAACGCACTCGGCGTTTTAGGATGGGGTTGCGGCGGAATTGAAGCGGAAGCAGCCATGTTAGGGCAGCCTATTTCCTTGCTGATTCCTCAAGTGGTTGGTTTCAAATTATTCGGGCAGCTTAAAGAGGGAGTTACGGCAACGGATTTGGTGCTCACGATCACCGAAATGCTTCGCAAAAAAGGAGTCGTTGATAAATTCATTGAGTTTTTCGGCCCGGGACTTGATTCTCTCAACCTGTCGGATCGGGCAACAGTCGCAAATATGTGTCCTGAATATGGCGCCACCGTTGGATTTTTCCCGGTGGACGAAAAAACGCTAAACTATCTTCGTTTCACCGGCCGTAGCGAGGAATTGGTTGCGTTGGTTGAGGCTTACACAAAAGAACAAGGACTGTTTCGCAATTCCTCGGATCCTGATCCGATTTTTTCGGATACGGTTGAACTTGATCTCGCCTCTGTTGAAGCCAGTTTGGCGGGGCCAAAACGGCCTCAGGACAGAGTTGTGTTGAAAGATGTAAAAGCTTCCTTCCGCAAAGAGCTTCTTCAATTTATTCAATCGCAGAAGATAACCATTGAGCCAAAATCACCAAAAGTTCATGAAGCCGCGGCGGCGAAAACAGTAGATTATGAGAGTCAACTTGATCACGGAGCCGTTGTGATCGCCGCAATTACCAGCTGCACCAACACTTCCAATCCCGCCGTGATGTTAGGGGCAGGGCTTGTCGCTAAGAAAGCAGTTGAGCGAGGGTTGAGTGTGAAACCTTGGGTTAAAACAAGCCTCGCACCCGGTTCAAAAGTGGTGATGGATTATCTCAGGCAAACCGGCCTTATTGAAGCGCTCCAACAATTAAAATTTCATTTGGTAGGTTTTGGTTGTACGACCTGCATTGGAAATTCTGGGCCGCTTCCGGATCCGGTTGCCCGAGCCATTAAAGAGCGGGATCTTATGGTTGCGGCTGTTTTATCCGGAAACCGAAATTTCGAAGGCAGGATTAATTCACTTGTGCGCGCCAATTACCTCGCCTCACCTCTCCTCGTTGTGGCTTATGCCATTGCGGGAACCGTGAATGTTAATTTGGAAACGGATCCGATTGGCCATGACCGGTTAGGCAAGCCCGTTTATCTTCGCGATATTTGGCCCACTCAGAAAGAAATTGCCGAGGAGATGGAATATGTTTCCGCAGAGATGTTTCAAAAACAGTATGCCCATGTTTTTGAAGGAGACAAAAGTTGGCAGGCCATTCACATTCCCCCGGGCGATACGTTTGTCTGGGATCCAAAATCCACCTATGTAAAAAATCCGCCGTTTTTTCAAGGGATGCTGTTTGAACCCAAGAAATTATCCGATATTCACGGCGCCCGCGTTCTTGCCGTTCTCGGAGATTCTGTAACCACGGATCATATTTCACCCGCAGGCTCCATTGCGAAGGAAAGCCCCGCCGGAGCCTATTTAATGGAGCATGGCGTTGATCCAAAAGATTTTAATTCGTACGGCGCCCGGCGCGGAAATTTTGAAGTGATGGTCCGCGGCACTTTTGGTAATATTCGCTTGAAAAATTTATTAGTTCCCGGTGTAGAAGGAGGATGGACTCGCCATTTTCCGAGCGGAGAAAAAATGACGATTTTCGATGCAGCGGCAAGGTACCAAAAAGAAGGAATTCCGTTAATTGTTATTGCCGGCAAGGAATACGGCTCAGGATCGTCCCGAGATTGGGCTGCCAAAGGGCCCGCACTTTTAGGGATCAAAGCCGCTATTGCCGAAAGCTTTGAGCGAATTCACAGAAGTAACTTGATTGGGATGGGCATTCTTCCGCTTGAATTTCTAGAAGGCGAAACCCCCAAATCTCTTGGGCTCGCGGGCGAGGAAGTGTTCGAGATTAAGGGAGTCCAGGATCAGCTTACGTTAGGGAAAAAATTGAGCGTTTCGGCCCGATGCGGCGCAAAAGAAATTAATTTTATGGTTACCTGCCGAATCGATACTCCCGCAGAACTCAGCTACTACCAACATGGCGGCATCCTGCAATACGTGCTCCGCGCGCTTCTTCGCGGGAAAAAAGACTAACCTTTTATGAAATGGGCCATTGCTTGCTTTAAATTCTTCGCCTCTTTAAGACTTGCCGTTGCTCTTCTTGTGATTCTCGGGATTGTTTTTGGCGCAGGCACCTTCGTTGAATCTCATTACGGAACGGATGCGGCACAAGTTTTAATTTACAGAACCCATTGGCTTGGCTTTTTATTGATTTTACTTGCGTTCAACTTGCTTGCCTCAGCGTTAGACCGAATTCCTTGGAAGAAAAAGCATACCGGATTTTTAACGACCCATCTTGGAATTATTTTGCTTCTTTCGGGCGCTTTGATTTCGCAGGCTTTTGGGATTGAAGGCCAGCTCGCGATTCCGGAAGGAAAAACAGAAAGCCGCATGACTTTGCCCGATCCGCTCATTCAAATTTTGGCTGTTGATTCAGGTCAACGATGGATTTTTCCAATGAAGCGGCAGGCATTTCCATGGAAAGGTCAGATCGAGTTGATTGCGGATACGGATATATCCGATTTAATTCAAGTTCGATTGCTTACCGATTATCCAAAAGCGAAACTCGTTGAAACAGTTCAACCATCTGACACAGGGTCGCCCGCCCTTCACATGGCGCTAAAAGGTTCAAGGGCATCAGTAGATCAATGGCTTTTTTTGGAGAATCCTTCGAGAAATTTGATTCATTTAGGCCCTGCTACGATTCGCTTTGAAGCGGAGCCTCTCAAAAACCAGCCTGAGGAAAATTTTCCGGAGCTGGGATTTCTCCAATTTCAATTTGACAACAGAATCGGAAAAAAAATTCCTCTGGACCAAAAATCCATTGGCAAAACGTTCGCGCTTGAGAAAATGCCTTATCAAGTTCAAGTGAAGCGTATTTTTAAACACGCCATTGTTGAAGGCAATCAATTGATGGAACAAAAGAGCGGGGAAAGCAATCCGGCCGTTGAGCTCATACTCGAAGGAGGAGGCCTTTCAGAGCGGCATACTGTTTTTGCCAAATTCCCTGAATTTCCAACGCTACACGGTCTGGCCCCAAGCGCGGCGCGTGTCCGGATTTCCTATGAAGTGCCGGATTTTTCTAAAACAAATGCCGCGAACGAACTTCGATTTATCCGTCAACCAAAAGGGCTTCCGAAGTATCAAACTAAAAAAGGCGATGAGATTAAAGAAGGCCAGCTTGAGTTAGGAAAAGAAATTGAAACCGGGTGGATGGATTTTAAATTTGCCGTCGATCAATACTTGGAATATGCAACACTGATCGAATCTTATTCACCACTCCCCAGTTACTCTCAAAGTGTCGAAGCGATTTCAACGGTTGAAGTTGAATTTGAAAAAGCAGGGGAGAAGAAAACCATGTGGCTTCCACAGGGTGAAATTGTGTATGTGCCGCTTGGCGGCGCGGATTATCATGTGATGTATGGGCTTAAAACAAAGCCGATGGGTTTTCAAATTGAACTTGTCGATTTTATGATTGATACCGATCCCGGAACGAATCAGCCAGCCAGTTTCAAGAGCGCGGTGAAGCTCAAAGATCTTTCCCTTGGAATTAATCGCGATCTCATCATTCAAATGAACCGTCCGCTGAAACACCGCGGCTTTAAAGTTTATCAATCGGCATATCAGCAAGAGGCAGGGCAGCCTGAGGTTTCAATTTTCACGGTAGCACGCGATCCGGGAAATCCGTTGAAATATACTGGAGCTGTGATTATGATTGCCGGAATATTGATGCTTTTTTATGTAAAACCATTTTCCACGCTTAAAGGAAGCGACCCCAAATTGAGGAATAAATGATGAGAAAAGCAAGGAATGAGAAATGAGGAATGTGCAACAGGCAGACAATGAGTCGTCATTGCGAGGAGTTCGCCGCAGGCGAACGACAAAGCAATCTCAGATTCACAGATTGCTTCGGCCTCACTTGGGACACTGCCTCGCAATGACGGCAATTGGACTTAGTTTATTCACCAGCGTAGCATGTGCTCGCGCTGATAATTCGATTTCGGATATTCTCGGCCGAATTCCGGTTCAACATGGCGGCCGCGTTAAACCCTTCGCCAGTTTTGCAAAAGAAAATGTTTTACTTGTTACCGGAAAGGCTTCATTTGAAGGCCAAGACACCACGCTTTTGGTTTGGCGTTGGATCAGCGATCCTAAAGTTTGGAGCGCAAAGCCGATGATTCCGGTAACAACCCCCGAGCTTCGGAAGGAATTTTCGGATGATTTAGTGCACAATAGAATTGCGCCTGATTTAGTCCTCAATAATCTTGATTTCCTTAAAAAAGTCAGTGCCGCTCAAGAAAAAGAGGAAAAAGAAAAGTCGCTCGCGCCTTTCGAAAAAAAACAAGTCGAGCTTTATCGGCGCGCGAGGCTTTTCGGCGAAATTGCAAACGGCCGGTTGCCCGGATTTATCCCGCATCCTGAAGATCCGAGCGTTGCCTGGCTTCCGCTTGAAGCATTGATGACAAAGGAAGGTTTGGAAATTGTAAATCAATTTTTTCCGGCACTTGAGGCAGACCAGCTTCAATCCGCGTACCTTCATTTAATGGAACGTTTGAAAGGAGAAAATGTACAGGAAGCGCTTCCTGCGGCTGAGCAATTTCAAGCGAATTTAGGCAATCTTCTTTTTTCGCGGAATATTCAATTGGATCAAGCGGCCATCCGCTTGGAGCTTTTTTATTTAAAACTCCGCCCTTTTTATTTGGCCTGGATTCTATATTTAATCAGCATTTTCGTTTGGGCCGCGCCGCGCAAAAAAGAAAAAGCGGTTGCGGCCGCGTTCTTGTTGTTCCTTGCCGGTTTTTTAATCCATACATTCGGTATCGCGCTCCGGGTTTTGATTGCGGGAAGGCCGCCCGTCACCAATATGTATGAATCCATTATTTGGGTGGGTTGGGCCGTTGTTTTGTTTTCACTTGTGCTTTGGTTTTTTTACCGGTCTTCGTTGCTTCCGATGGTTGCCGCTTGTGTCGGAACCCTGGCACTTTTAGTCGGCGAAAGCTTTCCGACTTTGTTGGACCCTTCCATTTCACCGCTTGTTCCTGTTTTGAGAAGTAATTATTGGCTGACTGTGCATGTCCTTACGATCACGTTGGGTTACGGCGCTTTTGCGCTCAACTGGGGAATTGCACATGCGCTTTTGTATTGCTTCGCGTTTCGTAAGAAAGAAAAATTGATCGATCATTTGACCGAATATTTATACCGCTCGCTTCAAATCGGAGTGATTTTACTTTCCGCCGGCACGATTTTGGGGGGCGTTTGGGCCAGTTATTCCTGGGGGCGTTTTTGGGGCTGGGATCCG
>MHFM01000040.1 GCA_001804205.1 Omnitrophica bacterium RIFCSPLOWO2_01_FULL_45_10b | reverse complement strand
ATCGAAGGCATTGATGTGAATGCCGTCACTGAAATTATCTTTGTCGTGACCGGCCCCGGTGTCAAGAAACTGAATGTGGATTGGGGCGAGTGGGTGTTTATTCCGACCGTCGGACCAAATCTAAATAAAACTCCGGAGACAATGTCGAGCCTGCCTGATTCTCCACAAAATGCAATTGTGAAACCGGCAGGGAATAACAGCACCATTACAAATAGCCAGAGCAGCCGAGGCTTTTTACTTGATTACAACACGACGCCCGGTGGCTTTGTGGGCGGCGGGTTTGCCTATGATGATTTTGGTACAGGCCAAGTGGAATCGTTTGACTTAAGCGCTGTTCAATCGTTTGATTTTGGAATCAAGGGAAGTCCGGCACAAGTGAAAATGGAAATCAGCGATGCTCTTGGTAATAAGGCGGCTGTCAAATTGACCGGGATTACACCTAATGAACAAGTGTGGACGGTTGATGCCAATCTTTTCGAAGGGATTGATTTTACACAAGTCACTTTGATTCTCTTTGTGGTTGAAGGGGCAGGTCAGCAAGGCGCCTTAGAGGTAAACCGCAAGCCAGCGGCGCCCGTGATTATCATTCCGGGCCCCATAGGTCCATCGCCCGATGTTTCGCCCAATGATGTGACAGAGTTTGACGAACCTCCGACGACCGAAGCTGAAAGTTTCATTAAGCGGATTTCAAGTGAATTAACGGAGCTTCATTACGATCTATCGGGATCAGAGGTTCATTCGCGGCTCACAATTCGTTTCGATGATTTGGAAACGCCTTTTGTGATTGAATCGACTGATTTGTCAGCGGTCGGACAACTTGTATTCGGAGTCTCTGCAACGGGAGCGAGCCAAGTTCAAGTTGAAATCATTGATGCAGTAGGTGCGCGTTCGGTCGAAACGCTAATTCAAATAACCGATCAGGAACAATTCTATGTGATTAATTTGTCCAATCTTCATTCTCCAATTGATTTGACGCATATCCAAGCCATTCGTTTTGTCGTGAGTAAGGGATTCCTGACCAATCCGATCGGCGTGCTCACCGTACGGGCTAAGGGAGTTGATACAACACCTCCTGCATTGACCTCTGCGCTTGAAGCTCAACGCCGGCAAATTATCGCCGAGCAATTAAATTATTTTCAAGTAGGGGTTGGCGTTGATCCGGATACCCATTTACCTTTTGATCAAATTGAAAACGGTATTACGCGGAGATTTACGACGCTTACCGACATCGGATTTTACCTTCAGATTTTAGGCGAGGTGGTTCGTGGCAGTTTGGATAATGGAATGACACGCGATCTAGCGCTTCAGGAAATTTTGACGGTCTTAGCCCGCTTGAGCACAATGCAGGCCAATGATGGAATGGGAGGACTGCTTCCAACCATTTATGATATGCCGCCTACTTTACCCGTTTTCGGGCCGTCTAACACGTCCCCGTTTATTACGTTTGGTGACAATGCCAATTTGAGTCAAAGCATCGCCGTTTTGATTGGAACCTTGGAATCATTGGATACGCTTTCGCCGGCGCAAGAGCAACTTGCTACTAATGTGATCGCTGCCGGAGATACGTTCCTCGACAATCAAGAGACAGGTTACGATCAATTTTATAGCGCCGATACGTTGATTGACATCAATAACAACCAAATTCTGACGAAGCGCTTTTATGCTGCGTACAATACAGATACCAATCAATTTGAAAGTACACGCATTGATCGGCTTGCGAACGAATTCCGGTCCGGCGTTGCCTTTGTCATTACACGCTACGGATTTTCGCCTCAAGGATGGAATAGTCTGATTCAGGCGACAAAAGTGTATCAGGATCAATTTGATCAAAATGTTAACAATTTGGTGCCGTTTGATGGCGGGGTATTTCAAATGTTTTGGCCTCTCCTTTGGTCTGATGAACAAGACCGGCAAACCATGGCGGCGGTGCTTCAGAATTTCCTGTATACAGCGGCTGATTTTTCGAATCGCAACGGCATTCCAGGATTTGTCTCAGCGAGCAGTGTTCCAGAAGGAGGTTACCAAGGTAAGATTGGAATCCCGGGAGCTGCGGAAACAGCAGAAGCCATTATGTCCAACGTCGGTTCTGTTTATTCTTTGGCCAGCGCTTATATTTTGAACCCGGCACTTGTTGTCACATGGCTTAAGGCTATTTTTGAACAATACCCGGAGCTGATATCGACAAGTCGCGGTTTTGTTGATGCTCTGCGTTCCGGCACGGAATTCTCAGACGTTTTTAATGCCATCGATCAAGGGTCTACGATTTTAGGATTGCTCGGTTCGGGCGGTAATTTTATGGAACGCTATCTCCAAAACCGAAATTTAGCCAACCCGTACCAAGCGCTTTATAATGGTTTAAATCTTGGAATTCAACCGATTGGTTTGGATCCGATTGGCCCGCCAACGGAGTTTCCGATACGAAGTTTTTCGGTCATTAATAATTTGGAGGCAGATGGCCCATTGGGTGATAATAGCCTGTGTGTTAACCCCAACTGCGTTGATACCACAGTTTTTGGCACACCCATTCGATACAATGGGTTGACGAACTCCACCTTAGCCGGTCATTTTTGGAAATTAAACCAGACTTATGATGCACGGAATAATCAATTTGTCCTTTCTGCGTCCGGTACCACTATTCCGAAGGACTTGACCATTGAATTCAAAGATCCCTCCGATCAACTTATTGTGGCGCTTAGTGCTGCTCAATTGGATCAGTTATTAGTTTCAATTGAGGAACAGACAAATGATAATTTTGGAACCGTTGCGTTTGATTTATCGAGTTTGTCGATTCCGGGCCTTGCGAACGTCAGGTTTGTTAATTGGGTTATTAATCCCACCCTTGGCGGGCCGGATGCTGATTTCTTTGTTCGTCAAATTACGTTCCGCCAATTTCCTTCTCAAGTTCTACCGATCTTTACCGCCGCGATTCCAACAGGGCCGGATCAAACCCAGCTGCTGAACTTCAACGTTCTCCAGTTGCAAGCCAGCGGGCGTTTGGCTTTCGCTTCACTTCAAGTTCAGAATGGAAATTTTTCAACCGCCGATCTCGTATTTGGATTTAAATCGAATAAAGCACTCAAGAAAATAAAAGTGGAGATCGAAACCGCGGCCGGCGAAAAAGTAAGTGGTTACGTAACAAATATTGGCCCGCAAGCTCATTATTATGAATTGTTGAAAGATCTTGTTCCTGCCAACGTTGATTTATCTCAGGTTCAGAAGATCAACATTGTCATTGATAGTAGTTCATTAGAAGAAGGCACCACCTTTGACGATCTTGTTGTTGAGATGAGCTTGGTCTAAATCCACAATCCTAATCCCATCACACCGAAACTTTATTTGAAATTCCAAAATAAACCTGGTATGATTAACTCCAACATCGATTAAGGATGGAGGAATCATGATCACTGAAATAGGGATTACAGCAGGGGATATTTGGCACTATCTGGACAAACATGAAAGTGCCACCCTTGATCAAATGGTCCGGGGAATCGGCAAGCCAAAGGACTTGATTTTGATGAGTTTAGGCTGGCTTGCGCGCGAAGGTCATGTGACTCTCGGTAATGAAAAAACAGGTTATCTCTCTCGTTTAAGTTCACCGCGCCGGTAATGGTGAGCCGTTCTTCCTCCCGTAAAAAGCCTTACCTCGTATTGTCTACCGTTCCTTCACTCAAGGAAGCTAAAATCATCGCGGAAGTTCTTATTTCCAAGCGGCTTGCTGCTTGTGTCAACATCATACCTGAAGTCCAATCGTTGTTCAGGTGGCAGGGGGCTGTGGATCAAGCGAAGGAATTACTGCTTGTGATTAAAACAGAGGCACGGCTTTTGAAACCCTTAGAAAAGGCCATTCAAAAGCATCATCGCTATGATATTCCAGAAATAGTTGCCTTGCCGATTGCCTGGGGATCCAAGCCCTACTTAAATTGGCTTCGTGATTCGTTATTGTCATTCTGAGCCCAAAGGGCGAAGAATCTCAAGTCTTAGATCCTTCGGCTTCGCCTCAGGATGACACTTTGTCGGTTGATTAGATCTTCGAAGGCGAAACGGCGCAGAACAACTTAGCTTGTTTATTTCCCGCATTGTGCAGCTGATGAGGAATTGAGGCATCAAAATAAAGCGTATCATTCGGATTGAGCGCATATTCCTTTTGCTCAAGCCGGACATGAACAGTCCCTTCCAGCACAAAAATTAATTTCTCAACACCCCGTTCCAATTGTTCCGTTTCGCTTTTTCCATGGGCATTCAGAGTAATTAAAAGCGGCGTTATTTTTTTCTTCGAAATTTCCTGGGTCAGCAGTTCGCATTTCATTTGATCGGTCTTTGCGAAAATTTTTCTTTGTTCACTGGCCGTATGATGTTTCACCCGTTCGTACCGGCTGTCGATGCCTCCATACAGCTGGCCGAGCGAAATGCCGAGCGCTTCAGCGATTTTTTGATGATTCTTCACCGTCCCCACCATTAAGCCTGTTTCCATCCGGGAGAGGGTTGCTTGGGCGACGCCTGTTGTTTTGGAGAGTTCAATTAAGGTGATTTTTTTCTCGCGCCGCAGATTGCGAACCCGAAGGCCGAGTTCTGAGGCGATAATGTTCTTTTTACGTGCCATGGGCGGTCCTCCTTTGCTTTATCGTATCCGAAGCTTATCTGTTTTGCAATTTATTTATGATGAAACCAAAAGTTCCGTCTTTTCCACTATATTATTAATAATAATATTTATATTGACAATATATTAAATTAATGATAGCCTGTCATCACGTTTAAGCATGGATCAAGGGGGGTGAATCTCATGAAATTAGTTCGACTTGCAGGCTGGATGGTCATGGTTGTCATGCTGTCCAACACTCTGTATTACCCAATGAACATTGCATTGGCCGAGCCCGCTCGTGCCGCTGAATTATCTGGCGCGATAAAGCCGGTAAGCATCAATAAAGCTACCGCTGAAGAGCTTGAGGCAGTGCGAGGCATTGGGCCTGCCATGGCACAGCGGATTGTGGACTACCGCGAAGCCAACGGCGGCTTTAAGTCTCTCGATCAGCTAAAAGAAGTGCGCGGAATCGGAGACTTAAAGTACGAAAAACTCAAAGACCAGATTACCGTCTAAATCGGCAATGTGCGTCTTTCTGGGTTGCCGAGCTCGTAGAATCTAACCGTGGCACGGAAGATGTATCGAGCTTGGCGGGAGGAGGAAGGGATGGCTCGCTTAGTAAGGTCTTATGACCCCAAAGAGCAGTTGTCCCTCCCCTCCATTTTTTGTGCCAGCCTTGATTCAACGTTTCCTTTCTGATAGAATTTCCCATCACTCGTCGTTTACTTATTGTAGAGAAAGCCTGTTAAATGCGCAAAACAAAATCAGACCATTCCCGCACCTTTCAAGCGCTCATTCAAAAGTTGAATGACTATTGGGCTAAAAAAGGATGCCTCATCATGCAGCCTTATGATTTGGAGGTAGGGGCAGGCACTTTTTCACCCCATACCTTTTTACGCGCCCTTGGCCCTGAGCCTTGGAATGCAGCCTATGTAGAACCGTCGCGGCGGCCCACCGACGGAAGATACGGCGAAAATCCTCACCGGACCCAGCACTATTATCAGTATCAAGTGATTTTAAAACCTTCTCCCGAAAATGCTCAGGAACTTTATTTGGAAAGCCTCCGATACGTGGGCATTCCGATTGAACAGTATGACATTCGGTTTGTAGAAGATGATTGGGAATCGCCTACGTTAGGCGCTTGGGGACTGGGATGGGAGGTTTGGCTGGACAGCCTTGAAATCACGCAATTTACTTATTTCCAGCAGTGCGGCGGAATCGATTTGGAAGTTGTTTCTTGCGAAATTACGTACGGCCTAGAACGCCTCGCCATGTTTTTGGATCAAAAACAATCCATTTTTGATATCCAATGGAATGATAACGTAACGTATGGGGATGTTCATTTGCAAGGGGAACAGGAATTTTCGAAATATAATTTCGAGGAGGCCAATATTGAAATATTGTCCCAGCATTTTAATCACTTTGAAGCAGAAGGGAAACGGCTGGTAGAAAAGAATTTAGTCCTGCCCGCCTATGATTTTTGCCTCAAAGCTTCCCATGCGTTTAATTTGCTCGATGCGCGCGGCGCCATCAGTGTGACGGAACGGCCTCGCCATATTGGCCGCGTCCGGGCTTTGGCACGCTCTTGCGCTGAAGGTTATTTGAAGTCCCGTGAAGCTCTCGGTTTCCCGCTCGGCCACGCTCCGTCATTGCGAGCCCCGTCCGCCCAGCGGAACGGCGGATCCGCCAGTCTGTTAGGCGGAAAGGGGACGAAGCAATCTCAGTTGAGATCGCCACGCCTCGCTTCGCGAGGCTCGCGATGACGAGGGGACACAAAACTTCATCACTTCTTTTTGAAATTGGCGTTGAAGAAATCCCCGCCGGTTACTTCGCCGCTGCTGAAGCTTCTATTTTAACGAAGGCCCCCGCGCTTTTGGCGGAATGCGGATGGCAATTCGATCGCTTAAACATTGCCAGCACGCCGAGGCGTTTTGTCATTTCCGCTGAGCATTTCAGGCCTCTCGCAATCCAAGAGGAAGAAAAATTAGGGCCTTCAAAAGATCAGGCCTATTTGAATGGCGAACCCACGCCGGCTTTGATCGGATTCTTAAAGAGTGTCAATCAGAACATAAAAGATGTGTTCCTTAAGGATACCCCGCGCGGCGAGCGTCTATGCGTCAAAATTAAGAAGGAACGAAAACCCCTTCGTCATTTTTTTGAAACATTGCCCACCCAAATTGAATTTCCCAAGTTGATGCGCTGGGACGTGACGCGTTTTT
>MHFM01000039.1:21047-24809 GCA_001804205.1 Omnitrophica bacterium RIFCSPLOWO2_01_FULL_45_10b | reverse complement strand
CCTTCCAGCAAAACATTTTGTAAATAATGGAAATCGATAAAATTAAGATCCAACTTTCGCGGATCATAGCTTGTCGCTTGACGCTCCAAAACGCCTTCTTTTAACTGATCCACTTTCAAAATCATTCCTGTTCTCCCCATTGTTCCAACAAGGCACGCTTCACAAAAGGTGGCACGAATCGCGACACATCTCCCCCAAGCCTTGAAATTTCTTTAATCAGTCGTGATGAAAGATAAAAATGTTTTTCGGACGGCATTAAAAACATGGTATCAATATGATCCGCCAGAGCACGATTCGTCAACGCCATTTGAAATTCGTAATCAAAATCTGAAGTAGCGCGAAGCCCGCGGATGATAATTCCAATTTTTTTATTTTTTGCATAGTCCACCATTAAACCGTTAAAAGCATCAATCACGACACCTTTTTTCTTGCCGACCGCCTGTTTGAGAAACTCAAGGCGCTTTTCAAGGGCGAATAGTGGCTTTTTTTCGCCATTGATTGCGACTGCAACATGAACATGGTCAAAGTGCTGCCTAGCCCGATCAATTAAGTCAATATGGCCGTAGGTCACTGGGTCAAAACTTCCAGGGTAAAGCGCCCTTTTCTGACTTGTTCTACTCATACCTTGTCCTGTCTTTCCAAAAAACTAATAAAAGTCTGCCCTAGTTTGATACTTCGTTGGCAGCGCAATTTTTCTAGATGTTCGGGAAGGCCTTCATGATTTGAATGTCCCACCACTATGGTTCCGAAGGAGTTTAGTATATCAGAATGTCCTAAAACGTTCAATATCTTTTTTATAAGTCCTTTGTTATGAGGGGGATCCAGAAATATGAGGTCGAATTTTTTATCCTGCTTCTTAAGATTGCTTATAGCACCAGGAACGGTTAATTGGAGAACATGGGCCCCACGGGTCAAAACAAGATCTCCCAAATTCCTTTCAATGCATGAAACAGCGATCCTTGCGGAATCAACAAAGTAAACTTCTTTTGCTCCGCGGCTTAACGCTTCTATTCCGAGGCTTCCGCTCCCGGCAAAAAGATCCAATACGATAGCTCCTTCACAGAGCGTGCCCAATACGTTAAAAATAGTTTCCTTAGCTCTATCCGTAACGGGCCGTGTCGCATAGGTTTTCGGGAAACGAAGCTTTCGTCGCTTAAGAGTGCCGCCGATGATTCGCATAATATTTACAGTTGATGACCCCGTGCATTCATCTCCACAACCAAAGAACAATGTTCGGCGATTGAAAGCGTTGGGTCCTCGTCCAATATTTTTTTTGCCTCGTTCCGAGCCATTATGAGTACAGCTGAATCGTGCAAAAGATCGGCCACTTGAAAGAATGGGATTCCGCTTTGCTTCGTTCCAAAAAACTCTCCCGGCCCGCGGAGGATTAAATCTTCTTCAGCAATTTTGAAACCGTCATGAGTTTTGGTTAAAATATGGAGGCGTTTTTTTGCTTCCTCAGTTGTCGGGTTGCCAAATAGAAAACAACTTGCTTTTTTGTTACCACGGCCAATCCGTCCGCGTATTTGATGCAATTGCGAAAGGCCGAAACGTTCGGCGTTTTCAATCACCATAAAGGTAACGTTCGGGTTATCAACGCCGACTTCAATAACAGTGGTAGCAACTAAAACTTTAATTTTTCCTTTATAAAATTTCTGCATGACCTCATCTCGTTCCCGCTTGTTTAAGCGTCCATGAACGAGACCGATGGGAATGCTTTGAAAAACTCCCTTTCGAAGGCGTTCATATTCTTTGGTGGCTGCGCTTAAGGATGATTGTTCTTGCGGAGCGTTTAAAGTATTTGTTCGGTCTAATTCGTCGATCATTGGAAATAAGATATAGGCTTGCTCGTCGTTTTCCACGATGGAAGATCGAACATGTTTCAAAACTTCCATTTCCTTTTTTTGACTGATCCAGTATGTTTTGATTTCCTTGCGCCCTTTTGGAAGTTCTCGAATGGTTGAAATTTCTAAATCGCCATACAAGGTTAATCCGAGGGTGCGCGGAATCGGTGTCGCCGTCATGACGAGCAGATGGGGCCGTGGTTTTCGGAGGATTAATTTGGCCCGTTGCCTTACTCCAAATCGGTGTTGCTCGTCAATGACAACGAGGCTTAGATTTTTAAATTGCACATCCTCTTGCAAAAGCGCATGAGTGCCTATGATGACCAATGCGCCGCCGGTTCTCATTTGGCTTAAAATTTGATTGCGTTCCCCCTCCTCAAAACTTCCTGTCAGAAGCATGGTTGAAATGCCGAGGGCGCCCAAAAAAGGGTTTAATTTTTGATAATGTTGTTCCGCTAGAATTTCGGTAGGCGCTAAAAGCGCGCTTTGTAAATTATTTTTGGCGGCCAGATAGAGAAAAAAAGCGGCCACCATTGTTTTCCCGGAACCGACTTCCCCTTGGAGCAAGCGGTTCGTCGGAATTTCACTTGAAACATTCGCCAGGATTTCCTCAATGGCGTTTTTTTGGTCTTTGGTCAGTTCAAACGGCAAGGCACGGCAAAACTCGCGCAATAATTTTTCACCACCATGGAAAGCAACGGATCGTTCTTTCAATTGAACCATTCGAATTTTCGAAAGTAGCTTTAATTCAAAAATAAAAAATTCATCAAAAATAATGCGTCGTCTTGCCGCTTGAAAGGTTTCCAAATCATCCGGGAAATGCATGGAGCGAATGGCGTCCGGCAATGCCATGAGTGAATGTTTTTTTCGGATAGCTTCCGGCAGGAATTCTTTAATTTCGATTGGAATGTAATGATCGACCACTTCTTTCATTGCACTGCGAAGGGACCTTTGGGCCAAGCCTTCGCTTAAAGGATAAATAGGGGTGATGCGGCCCGTGTGAATGGTTTCGCTCTCCTCTTCCTGAATTTGCTCGTATTCAGGAGAGCTCATTTGCAGCCTGCCTTGATAGCGCTCCACTTTTCCGCTTAAAATCACTTGATCATCAACCTTAAACTGATTCTTTAAATAAGGCTGATTAAACCAAACGGCAGCCACAGTACCGGTTTGATCACCCACGATCATTTCAAATATGCTGAGTTGCTTTAAGGGGCGTACTCCAGAAGCAAGCACTTTGCATCGAATGGTAACGTCCGTTCCTGGTTCAATCGTTGAAATAGTCTGAAAATGGGTGCGGTCTTCATGGCGGCGTGGGAAAAAATAGCATAAGTCCCGAATGGTTTGAATCCCAAGGCGGTTCAATGCTTCGAAGCGCTTGGGGCCTATGCCTCTGATAAAGCGTGCTGATTTTTCTTCGGTTTGCATGGGGTTACATCATAAAGGATCTAGAAGTTTCTGTCGAGCCTCCTAGGCAGCATTGTGGATGGAAAAATGAATACTACGCTACGATTTGCTGGGTGGCGCGGAAGCTGGTTGTGAAGTATCAGATTGATTGGGTTGAGCCGGTGCAGCTGCTTGAGTTGATTCCGGTTGAGACGCCGCTGGTTTTTCAGGCCCTTCTGTTTTAGCTGTTTTTTCTGCTTTCTCAAGGGCTTCTTTGATTTTGGCGAAATCAACCTGTGAAATTGGTTGTCTGTTTTGGGGCGCTAAAAGAGAACGTGATTTCCTGGTCTCAATGATATTTAAGGCAATGCACGTGACCATAAAGATGATGGCGCAACCGGTTGTGACTCGGCTTAGAAAACTTGCCGTTTTGGTACCTAAGATGGATTGCGGCGTTCCTCCAAAAACACCCCAGCTCAAACCTTGCCCGCGTCCGGCTTGGAGCAGAATAACTGCGATCAAGAAAAAAGATACC
>MHFM01000039.1:18302-21014 GCA_001804205.1 Omnitrophica bacterium RIFCSPLOWO2_01_FULL_45_10b | reverse complement strand
TTGACGAATTTGGAAGCTCTTTCAAACAAGCGTTGGTTACGATTTGAATGAATGCTTCCGCTTTAATCGAAGCACCCCCGACGAGTGCGCCATCCACATGAGGCTTCGCCATCAATTGCGCAATGTTATCAGGTTTTACGCTTCCTCCATAAAGAATTTTTACTCGCTCGCCGGTCGTCTCACCGCATTGTTCATTTAAAAGTCTTCGAATATACGAATGCATTTGCTCTGCCTGCTCGGGTGTTGCGGTTTTGCCGGTACCAATGGCCCATACAGGTTCGTAGGCAAGAATCACCCGCTCTATTTCTTCAGGTTTTAGTCCTTTCAACGAGTGATCAAATTGTTTTTTCACCACTTCAAAGGCCCGGCGCGCCTCCCGTTCCTCCAACGTTTCCCCAAGACATAAAATGGGAACAATGTTGTATTTCAAAGCAACCTTAACTTTCCCATTAATCAATTCGTCTGTTTCTTTGAAAATTTGCCTTCGTTCGGAATGGCCTAGAATCACATACCGGCATCTGACATCTTTCAGCATCACCGGCGAAATTTCACCCGTGAAAGCCCCTTCTGTTTCGGAATACATATTTTGAGCGCCGAGATCAATTTTGGTATCTTCGATTGCTTCCGATATTGCCTTAAGTGCAGTAAACGGAGGGCAAACAACAACGTCACATTCTGTTATTCTGTGCACGCCGGCCTTGATAATGTTGATCAAATTAATCCCTTCGGAAATCGTTTTGAACATTTTCCAATTGCCGGCAATAAAGGGTCGCTTCATTGAGAAACTTTCTGCTTGTTTGCCTCAGTTAATTTTGATTTGCCGCTTTTATCTTCTTTGATCTTGTCACCTTTGTTTTCGAGCGCGGCAATGCCGGGAAGCACCCTTCCTTCCAAATATTCCAACGAAGCTCCGCCGCCGGTAGACACATGCGACATTTTGCTTTCTAATCCTAATTCTGTTATCGCAGCTGCTGTTTCTCCGCCTCCGATAACAGTTGTTGCGTTCTTCAAGCGCGCTAAACTTTCGGCAATTTGCCGCGTTCCGTTCGAAAATTTTTTGATCTCAAACACGCCTAAAGGGCCGTTCCAGATGATAGTTTTTGCTTTTGCAATCACCGCTTGGAAACGTTCGGTTGTTTTTGGGCCAATATCCACGCCGATCCAACCTTCTGGTATATCAATTTCGGCGGTATCTACTTTTGCATTTTCTGTTACGGTTTCGGCAATGAGATGATCAACAGGCAAGAGAAATTGAACTTTTGTCTGTTTCGCTTTTTCGAGAACTTGTTTTGCGGTTTCAAATCCTTCAAAATCAAATTTGGAACTCCCGATTTTATGCCCCCTTGCCTTTAAAAAGGTGTACGCCATCGCCCCGCCAATCAGCAGATAATCTACCTTTGCCATCAAGTTTTCAATGACTTTGATTTTATCGACCACTTTCGCTCCTCCTAAAATGGCCACGAATGGGCGCTCTGGATTTCCAAGCACGCGGTCAAAGTATTCGATTTCCTTAGCCAAAAGCAACCCAGCAGCAGATGGTAAAAATTGAGCGATTCCAGCTGTTGACGCATGAGCTCTGTGGGCAGCCCCAAAAGCGTCATTGACGTAAATTTCGGCAAGCGAGGCAAGAGATTTTGAAAAACCAGGGTCATTTTTTTCTTCTTCCCTATAAAACCTCAGATTTTCAAGTAACGCCACTTCCCCATCTTTTAAACTTGTGATAAGTGTTTTTACCTTTTCTCCAATGCAATCAGGAATAAATTTCACAGGCTGTTTCAATAATTTTGACAAACGGTCGGCAACGGGTTTCAAGCTGAGCTCAGAATCCTGCTTGCCTTTTGGCCGGCCCAAATGGGACATTAAAATAACGCGTGCCTTTTGTTTCACCAAATACTGAATCGTAGGCAGGGTTTTGAGAATCCGCGTTTCGTCGGTAATTTTACTTTTCGAATCAAGCGGTACGTTAAAGTCAACGCGTACGATGACCCGCTTTCCGCGCATTTCGATGTCTTTGAGGGTTCGACAGTTCATGACGGGAGAGAATCTTTAATTTGACGTATTGCTTAATTACCTAGTACTGGAAGCAGTTTGCGGCAGGCGCTGGCCAATAAAGACAGCGAGATCGACGCACCGATTGCTGTAACCCCATTCATTGTCGTACCAAGCCACTACTTTAACCGATTTTTTGTCAATGACTTTGGTTAGCGCAGCATCCACAACGGAAGAGGCAGGATTTCCTTTGAAGTCGATTGAAACAAGAGGTTCCTCGCAATATTCGAGAATCCCCTTGAGTTTCCCTTCTGCAGCTTTTTTCATGGCCAAATTAACGTCTTCGCTCGTTGTTTCTTTTTGAACTTCGCAAACCAAATCCACAACAGAAACATCAGGCGTTGGAACGCGCAGGGAAAAACCATCAAGTTTCTTATTGAGTTCAGGAAGCACAAGCCCAATCGCTTTTGCGGCGCCCGTTGACGATGGAATAATGGAAATTGCCGCCGAACGTGCGCGCCGTAAATCGCTGTGAACAAGATCTAAAATTCTTTGGTCGTTTGTATAAGAATGTACCGTTGTCATTTGGCCGTGAATGATTCCAAAGTTCTCATGAAGCACTTTAGCCACAGGTGCAAGACAGTTGGTTGTGCAAGAGGCATTTGAAATGATATTATGTTTTTCGGGATTGTATTTATCGTCATTGACGCCAATAACGATGGT
>MHFM01000039.1:12355-18293 GCA_001804205.1 Omnitrophica bacterium RIFCSPLOWO2_01_FULL_45_10b | reverse complement strand
GCCATATGCCCTTTTGCTTTTTCGGCATCTGTAAAAACACCGGTTGATTCGTTCACAATGTCTACGCCCAATTGTCCCCAAGGGATTTCAGCCGGGCTTTTATGAGACAGGACTTTGAGCCCCTGACCGTTGACAATCAGAGCGCCTTCTTGTGCTTGTACTTTTGCATCCAAAATGCCGAAGGTTGAGTCATATTTTAGGAGATGGGCCAATGTTTTGGTGTCCGTCGGAAGATCGTTGATGGCAACAAATTCAATATTTTGATTCTTAAAACCTGCTCTAAAAATATTTCTTCCAATACGGCCAAAACCGTTGATCCCTACACGGACTTTCATTTTTATGCAACCCTCCTTCTTGCGGGGACTTATGAAGCGGTTAAATTAGGAAAAAATTTTACTCTTTATTACTTATCGGGTCAAGTGATTTAATGTTTTTGCCCATGCTTTAACTTAGGGAAATGTTATTTCATCGTCAATGCTGAATGATCAATAGGAGAATCGAAGGAACGTGAGTGATCCGACAAGACCCGCTGATAGAGGTCATCAACACGACTTGCCATCTGGGAAATAGAAAATTCCCGCTCTACCATTTCAGATCCATTCCGTGAAACCTTTTCATAAAGTTCCTTATCGACCAGCAATTCCCGCATTGCATTTGCAAGCCCGTTTACATCTTTGGGTTCAACCAGAAGACCATTGATTCGATTTTGAACCAGCTCGTTCAACGCCCAAATGTTGGTGACAATTACTGGTTTTGATACGGCCATTGCCTCGATAATAGAAAGCCCGAAACCCTCCCTCCAAACGGCAGGAAGCACAAAAATATCGATAACGGAAAGTGGGTACGTAATGTCATTTACATTTCCTAAAAAATGAACCGAATTTTGTAATTTTAAACGCTGTACAAGTTTTTTAATGCTTTCCAAGTATGGGCCTTCGCCCACGATGATAATTTTTACATCTGGAAATGAATCGAGAATAAGTTTAGCGGCAGCTTTCAGAAAATATTCGTGTCCTTTGTCTTGAACCACTCTGGCCACAATCCCAATGACGCGACTTTTGTCTGGAAGGTGAAGATCTTTGCGTATTTCTTTTGGATTTTTTTGGGCATAACGTTTTCTAATATCAAGGATATCAATCGCATTGAAAATGGTTGAAACTTTACCTGGCTTTACTCGAAAATCTTTCAGCAAAGATTCTTCGACCGGTTTGCTGATCGCGATGGCGTGGTCTCCCCATGCCGGCAGTAAGCGGCGCCCAATGCGGCGTTTGTAAAACCCGTGGCAAGTTGTTACGTATGGAATTCCGGAAAACCGCTGAAGCCACCATGCTAGAACTTGAGTCACACGAGTATGCGCATGGATCAAATCAATTTTTTCTTGCCGTATGAAATTGAGAAGGTTTGGAATTGCCAAATACACTTTTGGGCTCAGTTCATTTTTCGTACGGATGTTGAAGATGAGGCAGTGCACGCCTTGGGCTTCTAGAAATTCTTGTTGGCTTCCGCCGCTTGAGCCAACAAAAAACTGGTACGGCATTTTGAGCATTTCTTTGGTGAGCAGTTTAATGTAAGACGTAATGCCGCCAATGTTTAAATGCGTTGTTAAATGGAGAATACGTTTCATAGCGATTCGAGTTGCTCTCCTTTTTGGATCCGCTGTCCTCTCGCAAATTCTGAAGCGCTCATTTCCCGCCCTCCTTCTAATTGAACTTGAAGGACTTCAAGAGTTCCGGGTACAGCTTGGACACGAACTCCATCGGCAGGGATTATCTCCACAATCGTTCCCGGCTTCATTGCTTTCGAATCGGTTGCGGTGACGCGGGATTTACAAATTTTTAGGCGCTTGCCGCGAAAGAAAGTAAACGCAGAAGGCCATGGAAAGCAGGCACGTACCTGATTATGAATTTGCTCAGCCGATTTTCCCCAATCAATTTTGCCAGATTCCTTTTCAAGTTTAGCAGCGTAAGTAGATTGAGCCGCATCTTGAGGCGTTCGCACAACACTTCCGTTTTCAAATTGTTGAATTACTTTCAAAAAAAGCAATCCCGCCATCTCCCCCAATCGATGGCTGAGCTCTAAAGCGTTTTCATCCTTATCAATATGCGTTGTCACTTGACTGAACACATCTCCGGCGTCTAATTCTTTAATGATTTCAGCGATGCTCACACCGGTTTGTTGGTCGCCGTTGAGAAGTGCCTGCTGAATGGGAGAAGCTCCGCGGTATTTGGGCAGAAGTGAGGGATGAACATTAAGTGCGGCAACTTTAGGAATCGTAAATACAGAAGAAGGAATTAATTTTCCATAAGAAGCGACAACAAGCATGTCGGCATCCAATTTCTGCATGGTTGCTGACACAGATGGGTCGGATAATTTTTCCGGGGCTGAAACAGGCAACTTATGACTAAGCGCGAATTCTTTGACGACGGTCGACGCCAATTTTTGTCCCCTTCCCTTCTTTTTATCCGGGGTGGTAACGACATGGACAACCGAATGATTGGAGGCAACCAATGCTTTCAATACAGGGATAGAAAAATCAGAAGAGCCGAAGAAAACAATTTTCATTGGACCCGTCAAAGGCGCCGGTAGGAGCCAAGGAGAGCTTGTCTGCGATTAAAATCGACGCGGTCGATCAAAAGAATGCCATTCAGATGATCGATTTCATGCTGTACAACTCTGGCAGAAAAATTCTCAAACTCTTCGGCGAGCTCAGCACCATTCAAGTCCCATGACCGTAATTTGATTTTCTTTGCGCGACGCACTTCACAGGAGATTCCGGGTAAACTCAAGCACCCTTCCACGGCGATTTCCTCTTCTTTGGAAGATTCGACAATTTCAGGATTAATATAAATGCGCTCCTTGCCTCGCTGAGCATCTGGTGAAACAACAATAATCCGTTTTGAAATAGCGACTTGGGGCGCAGCCAGCCCAACCCCATCTTCATGGTACATGGTGTCAATCATGTCTTGGACAAAACGAAGACTTTTCAGCTCGTTTTTACTTACAAGCGACGCTTTTTTCGTTAAAATCGGATTGGGATATTCAAGAACTTTAAGTAACGCCATATTATTGTATATGTTATTCTTTTCTGATTCTAAGTTCAATCGTTGCCAGAGTACTTGCAAAACTAAAGAATGACCAAAGGATCAACATCAATTGCCAGATAAACCCCTGTTTTTCGTTTAAATTGTTCCAAAGCTTTACGAACCGCTGCGTGCATAAGATCCGTATTGGAGCTTCTCAGCATGAGATGCCATCTGAAATGGCCCCGCAAACGATACAAAGGAAGCGGTGCCGGCCCCATCAATTCCACGTTTTGATGTTCTTTTGCTGCTTCCAACCATTTACGGAATTGGTGCGCTTGTTCGTGGACGGACTGTTCTTTTTTCCCACGGAAAATAATATTGATCAACTTGGTGAACGGTGGATATTGTAAATTCTTACGCTTTTCAATTTCTTCTGAAAAAAAACCGGTATAATCATGCTTTGCGGCAAACTGGATGGAATAATGATGAGGTGAATACGTTTGAATTAAAACGGTGCCTTTCTCTTTTCCCCGGCCGGTACGGCCCGCCATCTGAGTGAGCAGCTGAAAACTTCGCTCAGCCGAACGAAAATCTGGAAGTAAAAGTCCCGTATCTGCATTCACAATTCCCACTAAAGTAACATGCGCAAAATCAAAGCCCTTTGCGATCATTTGAGTCCCAATCAAAATATCGATTTCTTGAGAGCGGAATTTCGAAAGAATTCGCTCATGAGAGCCTCTTTTACGCGTTGTATCCGTATCAAGACGCGCAATTCTGGCTTTCGGAAATAGCCTGCCAATCTCACTTTCCACTTTTTCGGTGCCAATACCGCTGAATTTGAACAGAGGATTCTGACAGCGGTTGCATAATTTTGGAATGGGTAGGTGATGATTACAGTAATGGCAAAGAGCTTCCTGTTCTTCTTGATGAAAAGTCAATGCGACAGCGCAATGAGGGCAAAATAATACCTCGCCACATTTAAGGCATCTGATTTGCGTTGAAAACCCACGACGGTTGAGCATTAAAAGAATGCCGCCTTTTGCGGCGAGCGCTTGCTCAATGGCTTTCTCAAGACGCGATGAAATAATGGTTAAACGTTTGGTGATCTCTAAGTCTTGTTTTAAGTCAATAATTTTAACTTCCGGCATCGAGCGACCATCAATTCGTTTTGAAAGCGTCAATAGTTCAACCTCACCGTTTGAGACACGATGCATTGTTTCTAACGTGGGCGTTGCGGTTCCCATAACAAAAACAGCTCCTAAATCACGCGCCCGCCAGCGCGCTACTTCCCTGGCATGATAACGGGGGGTTTGGTCTTGCTTGTAGCTGTTCTCCTGCTCTTCGTCCATGATGATCAATCCTAAGTTAGAAACTGGAGCAAATATGGCCGATCGAGCACCTAAAATTACTTGTTTTTGGCCGCTCCGGATTCGCTGCCATGCTTCTGAGCGCTCTTTGTCGCTTAGTTTGCTGTGGAGAACTTCAAGCGTATCATGAAAGTGCTGAATAAAAAAAAGCCTGAGTTGCTCTGTGAGGGCAATTTCAGGGACAAGGCAAATGGCGGTTTTGCCTTGCTTTAAGGTTTCTTTAATCGTCCGAATGTATAATTCACTTTTCCCGCCGCCGGTGACTCCAAAAAGAAAAATTTCAGAAAAATGATTTTCTTCAACTCGTTTTCGGAGCACTGAGAAAGCATGTTCTTGCTCCTCCGTTAACCGCAATGCGACTGGTGCCGGCTTTTCGATCGCAGCGTTCTCGTTTTGAGTTGGTTTTTCCAGCGGCTCTTTTACTCTTAAAAACTTTGGGATCATATTTGAAATAGCTTCACCCCAGCTTGAGAAATAATATTCTCCAATCCACTTCGCAAGCCTGAGCAAATGTTCACTTAGGACAGGTTCCGAATCGAGCACTTCAAATATTGCTTTTGGTTTTTTAACTTCCCGCCGCGAATTGTTCCCTACCACGTAGCCAATAATCGTCCGGTTTTGAAACGGGACTCGCACACGCACACCAATTTGAAGGCGATCCGCAAGACGGGAGGGGAAATGGTAGGTGTAGGGGTCCTGAATTGGGAGCGGAATGGCCACGTCCACCAATCGAATTTTTTCTTCTTGCTCCAGCATCAGCGATTCAAGCATAGCTTGCTAATTCAGCGCGGATCATTTTCATATCTTCCCACACTTTTTTCTTCTCTTCAGGATTTCTGAGAAGATAGGCGGGGTGAAAGGTGCAAATTAATTTAGCGCCCCGGAATTCGTGAAATCTGCCGCGCAAAGCGGAAATTGGCGACTGTGTTTTAAGAAGCGTTTGAGCTGCAAATGTGCCGAGTGCGCAAATAATTTTGGGTTGAATAATTTCAAGTTGCTCGAAAAGGTAAGGCTCGCAATTTGAAATTTCGTTTGGCAACGGATTCCGATTACCCGGTGGCCGGCATTTAAGCACATTGCAGATAAATACGTTTTGTCTTGTCAATCCGATCGATTCGATAATTTTTGTTAATAATTGCCCTGCTTTTCCGACGAATGGAAGGCCTTGAAGATCCTCGTCATGGCCCGGTGCTTCACCTACAAATACGAGTTGAGCACGGACATTTCCTGAGCCGAATACAACACTTTTTCGCGTGCGGGAAAGCTCTGAACATTTCGCGCACTGAAGAACGGTTTCACGAAAAGCTAAGAGCGTTTCTTTTGGACTTGCCAATCCCAATGGCTCAACTGCGATATTTGAAACTGTTGGTGTTTGCTTTTCCTGACGGATGCTAATGAAATCAACTCCGCTTCGCTTTAACATTTCTAAATGGTCTTGAAGCTGTTTTAAGGGTTCGGCAAAGTTCATTTTAAATAATCTTCTTTTTTATCTGTTAAGATGAAATCCGCAAGTTTCCGCGTGGCATGTGGTTGAGATAAATTTTTGAT
>MHFM01000039.1:6884-12348 GCA_001804205.1 Omnitrophica bacterium RIFCSPLOWO2_01_FULL_45_10b | reverse complement strand
TATTTTTAATATAAGATTTTTAATTTCTGGAGGATTTTTAACTTGAAATGCCGCTTTGCGTGCTAGAAGCCACTCAGCGTTCCCACTTTCTTGGCCTGGAATAGCCCCGACAATAATCATGAGAAGCCCTTTCGCGATGCTTTCAAATGTCGTTGCCCCGCCCGGCTTGGCGATCACAAGATCAGCGGCCGACATCATTTCATGCATGTTATTGACAAATGCAAATGAAGCTACCGGAAATGAAAAAGTTCGTTTTTTTAATGTCTCAAACAGGGTTTGATTGTTTCCGCATACCACAATGACTTGAATCTTCTCGGATAAATCCTCGAATAAATTCATGGTTGCTTCTGTGGGCCCAATCCCAAAACTTCCGCTGGTAAAAAGAATGGTCAGGCGCCTTGCTTTCAGGCCGAATTCATCCCGTAATTTTACCGTGCTTAATTCTTCTTCAAATCTGCTGGCAACCGGAAATCCTCCAACGTAGATCCGCCTTCTTGGAACCCCCTGTTTTGCAAGCGCATTCATACTTTCTTCTGCAATAACCCAGTAGTAATCTGTCCCAAAGTTTCGCCAGGTTGCATGAGGAATGATATCGGTAACAACCGTAATGACGGTTGAACTAATCTGCCCTTCACTTTTAGCGGTTGCACAAACTTCGGCCGGGAAAAAATGCGTGGACAAAATAGCGTCGAATTGCCCTTGTTTAATATACTCGCGAAGCGACCCGGATTGAACTTTGTTCCAAAAAGATCGGATGCTTCGAATGAGTCGGTAGCCAAGGAGTCTGTTGGTTAAAGAGTAGAAGAAACCCCAAAGCCATGGAACCCACAGGACAAGGCGAAAATAAATTTCTGGATAAGCCCGGCGGAAAAAACCGTTTGTTTTTTCTAAGGCGTCAAGGACTGTTACTTCAAGCCCTGGAATTTTTCGAAGTCTTAATTCGTCCGCAATGGCTTCCGCCGCTTTACGGTGTCCGTAACCTGCTTCGACGTGAAGAATTAGTATTTTCATGATTTTATGATTTCGGATTTAGAATGTAATCGACCGCTTCCTTTAACGATGGAAAGATGCGTTCAGGATATTCTGCATCATTGAGCCGCATTCGGTCCTTTTCTCCATGCCCGGTTAAAACAAAAAGAGTCCGCAATCCGAACCTTTCCCCTGCTTGTACATCTGAGACTTTATCACCTATAAAAAACGTCTCTTTAGGCTTAAACTTGATTTCGCGCGCTGCTTGTTCCAATAAACCGGTTTTTGGCTTGCGGCACTCGCAATTTTCCTCTTTGCCGTGAAGGCAATAGTAGATACCGCGGATCTCAACCCCGCCCTTCTTTAATTCCTTTAACATGTACTCCGTAGTTTCTTTTAGGGCCTCTTTCGTAAAAATACCATCTCCAATTCCCGCTTGATTAGAGATGACAACAATCGCAAAATTTGCATGACGTAATCTTCTGAGCGCTTCTAGAGCTCCGTCGATAAAATGAAAATCTCTCCATTGTTTCACATAGTCACCAATAGGATCTTCATTGATGACCCCGTCGCGATCGATGAAAATTATCTTTTCGGCCTTATTGCTTTTGCTTTTTAATTTCCCAATATTTGGCATAAGTAAACAATTGATAAAGCGCATGAAATATGGACATGAAAAATCCCATGAAGCCGTCCGAATAGCCTTTCTTTCCTATGTAATTGCGGAGAAAACGGTCGCACATTTTATAGATGATTTTAAGGAAACTAACTTGTCTGTTTTCGGAAACCCATTTTTCTGCTTCAAGGGTTGTTTGATGGTTCATTTTTTCAATCATGTGGCTGAAATTCCGATATCCGTAATGAATGATGTCCCCGTTTAAATTTTGTTCCTTCCCATCCAAAAATGCTCTTGGATGAACGCCCGACTCTTCATAACGGAATTTTCCCCTTCGGTGAAGGCGCAATTTCCGCGCAGGATAATAACCAGCGCTTCTAATCCACCGCGTCCCGATGTATGTTTTCACTGGGATCGAGTAGGCCGAAATTCCGCCATCATTTTGCACCACAATCTCTTTAAGCTCATTCGCAAGTTCTGGACTTACCCGCTCATCGGCATCTAAACTTAGAACCCATTCCTGAGTCGCTTGAGCATACGCGAAATTTCGGTGCCTTCCCTCCACATCCATTTCACGGACCATAACTTTAGCGCCGGAAGATTTTGCAACTTCAGCTGTCCGATCAGCGCTCTTCCCATCTACCACAATGATTTCTTTAGCCCATTGAACGCTCTCTAAGCAAGCGGGGAGATTTTTTTCTTCGTTTTTGGTGATGATGACAATTGAAATAGGAACTTTTCCCATGGCTTTACTGTTTTGTTCTTACATGATTTACTGCTACCAAAAGACCCAGAAAGAGCCAGATAAAGACAGCGGATTGTAAATTATGCAACGTCGTATCTACAAAAGCTTGCAACAACAAAGCAACGAGTCCACAGATCAAACCAATGATGATAAGTTTCTTGTCTTTTTTAGATTTTTTTAATGCTTGAAAACCCGATCTAAAACTAAATCCGATAATCATAAGAAAAAGCGCAAGCGATACCAATCCTGTTTCTGCGGCTGTCTGCAAGTACCCATTATGAACGTAGTAGCCTGGGATTTGTTTCGGATGTCCCGGAATATATTTTTCGCCAAAATCAGCGTATTTACCACCGCTCACTGCTTCTTGCTTCATCAAATCCCACTCTTTTCCTTTGGCGTATTGGGGATAATTCTTTGTGTATGTATTAATTCCGCACCCAAACCACGGTTCGGCCTGAATCACGGAAATGGCGCGTTTCCAAAGCAATTTCCGTTCCACCAAAGACGCCTCCCGGTTGTAAAAATCTAGATGGAATAACACCTTTTTGGGAAGGACGAGCGGTGCGGTAAACAGGGCAATAGCTAAAATGATGAAATACCATTTGTTTCGAGTCAGAAAACTATAGACAACCAGTGAGCCCAAAGCGGCCAACCAGCCGCCTCTCGATTGTGTTTGGTATAAAACATAGAAAGTAATCAGAAGTAAAAATCCAAATCCACTTCGTTTTAGATAAAAGGTTTTTTTAGTTTCTGATAGAAAAGTTAATGAGATTGGAATCGATGCGATCAATTGGGCAGCAAGCAAACCATAAGATTGGTAAGGGCCTGTTAAGCGTATTTGTTCATTTGGATAATGAATAGGGTTGCCTAAAATAAGATCCTTTCCCCATAGGTTTTGAATTAGCGAATCCAAAAGAACCAATATAAGACTTATCAAACCAACCCATAGCAACCGTTTCAAACAATCATAACTAGAAAATAAATCTATAGCGACAAACATGACCAATATATATTTAACGAGCTTGAGTATTCCTTTGCCTGAAAGTTCTGGATAACCTGAGTAAGAAACGGATATAGATGAACTAACGATAAGCAGACCACATATAATCAAAAACGTATGGTCGACATTAAATTGTCGATTCAAGATTTTTGTTAGAATCAAAAAAATAAGCGTCAGTCCAAATAAGATTTCAAAACCGGCTTTAGCAAATGGAAGAATGAAAATAGCGGCTAAGAAGCTAAATTCAGTCAATTGACGCAACTGATCGGCAAGATTCTTTTGAGTCATTTAGGATGCATATTAACTTGATGTGGTTAAACTGTCAACGGCATGGAAAGTTGTTTAATAAGTTCAAGTATTTCACGCTTGAATCTTTCAGAATTAAATGATTGCGCGTGATGTTTGATTAATTGTGAATCAAAGCGAAAATGCTCAAACTTTTTGACTGCTTTGATGAGCGCTTCAGCGCTCTGTTCATAAAAAAATATTCCCGTATCAGACGTTACGCTCTCCAATGCGCCACCCTTTCCATAAGCAATTACTGGCTTTCCATACGCTTGCGCTTCCAGAGGAACAATGCCAAAGTCTTCCTCGCCCGGAAAAATGAGGGCGCGGCAATCCGCATAACGCTCCCGAAGTTTTGCTTGATCCAGCCATCCTTCAAATTGAATGCCTTCAAATTGAGTTATTCGCTCCAACTTGGAACGTAAAGGCCCTTCTCCCACGATTCTAAGTGGTTGCTTTAACTGATTAAATGCTTCAATGGCAAGCTCAATCCGTTTGTAAGGAACTAGGGCGCTAACGATCAAAAAGTACTTTCCTTGATTAGTGGAGACGAAGGATATTTTCTCATCAGGCAATTCGACTGGTGGACAAATGACTGAGGCTGTTTTGCCATAAAACGTTTTGATTTTGGTAGCCGTATTCCTTGAATTGGCAATAAAAGAAGTCACTTTTTGGGAAGTTTTGATGTCCCACTTTTTAAGCCGCTGAAAATAAAATCCCGTTAGCCAACGCAGAAATTTTGGAAATTGGCCAAAGTAGTCTTCTGAAAATCCCCACAAATAACGCATCGGCGTATGGCAATAACAAATGTGAACAGCATCTTCACGAACGCGAACGGCTTTTGCGACACAATGGCTGCTCGAAATCACAAGGTCAAATTTTTGAACATTCAAGAATCGAACGGCAATCGGAAATAAAGGAAGCAACCATCTATAAAATTTTGAAATACTGGGAATGTATTGTAAAAAGGAAACGTGTATTTCCCTTTTTTGTAATTCCGGAGATAATTTTCGATGCTCAAGAAAAAGCGTATAAATGGGCGCTTCCGGAAAAAGATCGGCAATTGCTTCCAATGTTTTTTCCCCGCCTCGCATGGCCACCAGCCAATCGTGAATCAAGCAAACGGATGGCTTTTTAATTTTTTCCGAGGACGGATTCATAAACTTGGACGGTTTGCTGGGCTGCCACGCTCCAATCGAATAAAGGCAGCCTTCGTTCACCCGCTTCGGCGAGTTTGTGGCGCAATGCCTCGGAACTCAGCATTTGGTCCAAACCATGTTCAAGTTCTGAAGCTGATTTTGGATCGAAATAAAGCGCCCCATCCTCCCCGAGGACTTCCGGAATGGAGGCCGTATGGGAAGCGATGATCGGCGTCTTTGAAGCCATGGCTTCCAACAGCGGAAAACCAAAACCCTCATAAAGCGAAGGATGTACCAAGGCGATGGCGTTGCGGTAAAGTTTTTTAAGTTCATTGTCTGAAATGTTGCTTCTGAGCGAAATGGAGGAATCATCTTTAATCTGATTCATCCATTCGCGCACAATGGGCTGTTTGGTGTCGGGTGTTCCAATGATCTCAAGTTTTAACGATTCCTTCTCCAATTTTCGTTTCAAATTTTGGAAAGCTTTCAGGAGAACGCCTAAATTTTTATGGGCTTTAAGCAAACCAACATACAAAAAATAAGGAGGACCGCTCCTTTCTCGGTCTGTTGACGTTCCCTCCCGATTAATGAACGAAGAATCAATTCCATGATGAATCACGGTTATCTTCCTAGGATCGATCCGAAGCATTTGAACCAAATCCGACTTCGTATGATAAGAAACCGCGATAATCGCATCGGCTCGCTGGCAG
>MHFM01000039.1:0-6865 GCA_001804205.1 Omnitrophica bacterium RIFCSPLOWO2_01_FULL_45_10b | reverse complement strand
AATCGTCACCACGAGTTTTTTTAGATTCAAAATAGGTGCGTTGTAATGAGGACTGTGTAGACAATCGAAAGAGCGCGCTAAAATAGGAATTGCCACCTGCTCGGAAAAGCTGTAAACGGGAGCGCTGGTCTTGATGTAATCAAAATCCTTAGGAAAACCTGATTGATTGCCGTCGTAGCCAATCAAAGCACATTTCCACTGCGTATGCTTGAATTTAGACAGCGCATTGATGGTTCCGGAAATATAGCGTCCAATTCCCGAATGATGAACCATGCGGACATCAATTGCGATTTGAGACATTTCAAGATTTTCCTAACGGTTTAATAAGCATTCTTGTAAGCAAAAATAGTGGCAAATAAAATTTCAATATCCATCATCAGCGTCCAGTTTTCCATGTAATAGAGATCGTATTTAATGCGTTCCTCGATAGAAGTGTTGCCTCGAAGGCCGTGAATTTGAGCCCATCCCGTAAGTCCTGATTTGATTTTATGCCGCGTCATATAACGCGGGATTTGGTCGCGAAATTGTTCCACAAAATGGGGACGCTCAGGTCTTGGGCCTACGAGGCTCATATCGCCGATGAGAGCATTCCATAATTGCGGTAATTCATCGAGATTCGTTTTTCTTAGAATCTTGCCGATTGGGGTCGTGCGATCATCGTTAGCCTGAGCCCAAACAGGACCTGTTTTCCTTTCCGCATCTTGTAACATCGTGCGGAACTTATGCAGCATAAAATGCTTCCCATCCTGCCCTACTCGCTCTTGCTGATAAAAGATGGGGCCTCCGTCATGTAGTTTGATTGCAACAGCAACCAATGCAAAAATGGGTGAGAAAAGAATTAAACAAACAAAAGAAATCAAGGAGTCAAACAAACGCTTCATCAAACGGTTCCATAAATCATCAAGCGGAAGAACTTTTAATCCTAAAAGAGGTACATTGCTGATGTACTCTACATCGACATGGTGTGTCATGAGGCCATAAAAGTCAGCGACGAGTTTAAATCCAATCATTTTATTTTCACATTTGAACATCAATTCCGTGGCAATGTCTCGCGAAACAGTTGGATCAGCTACAATCACTTCATCAATTTTATTTTTTTCTAAGATTTGTTCGAAATCCAGAAGATCGCCCCAAATAGGGACCCCCTCTAAGTGTTTTCCTTCGTTGATGCCGTCATTAACCAGAATTCCGACGATGTCTTGCCCATAATGAGGATTTCCCTTGGCCCAGCGGATTAGGTCTCTAGAATTTCGATTGGCGCCAATAATTAAAACCCGCTCCCTGTCTTTTTTTTGGCGGACAAAATATTCGATTTGAATAAGGCCGTAGCGTCCGGCGGAGCAAAAGATGGAAGAAAAAAACCATGCGAATAACAAGACGCCACGTGAATAACTGAATTCCCGGTAAATAAAGGTTAAAGCCATTAAAAAGATAGTCGCCATTGTAACGGCTTTTACAACATTCAGAAGCTCATAAATGCGACGGATATGTCTTTCCGGCCTATAGAGTTGATAGGCTCTGAACAGAAGTAAATAGATTGGGACCACCACCATCATTGCGCGAAAATAAGCTTCAATGGCAGGAATTCCTTTGTGGACTGGAATAAGAAGCTCCGAAAATCGAAGTTGAAAAGCAATAAAGAAACTTAACAACACCATGGAGGCGTCCGTTAAAATTACTGACAAAGCTAAAATAGGATGTTTTTTAATGGAAAGCATCGTTTTTTAAATAAGTCTCTTTGTTTAATATATTTCTAAAGCGAAAAAATAGCCGTAAAAATAAACTGTCGGTTATCTGTTAACATTCTTTCTCAGAGCTTTAAAATTTTTAATCCAATCATAGTAACATGATAACCCATGATAAAAAAACCCTACTTTTCCATCGAGAAATCCACAAAACAAGATATAATTCAACACCCATTTTGTTGGAGGTTTCAAAGCTGCCTCTAAATGGGAAGGGACTCGATTTTCTTGAATTAAACGATTGGCTTCAAGACTCGTGTATAGCCTCAATTTTTCAAAATATTCTGAAAAATTTTGTGTTCCAAAATGGTCAAACGTATTTTCAAGAACACCCGTATTTCCTCTTACTCGTACCAATTCGTGAACATCCCCTACAAATACACCACTTTCCTTTCGGAAAAGCCTTAGAATTTTTTCATTTCCTTGTCGTCCAAATCTGAGGGGTTTGCCTAAAAAATAATTCCTTCGTTTAATAAAATAGCCTTGGATGGAATTAGGCGATTCTCTAACTTTTGTTTCAATTTCCTTTGCCAAAACTGGAGGCACAATTTCATCAGCGTCAATTGACAAAACCCATTCATGGCGAGTGAGCGAAAGCGCATAGTTTTTTTGATTGGCAAAATTATCAAATGGTCTAGGAAATAACTGAACGCCTGCATTTTTACATATTTCTGCCGTCCGGTCAGCGCTTCCGCCATCCACAACAACAATTTCATCAACCCAATCAAGCGAAGCAATTGAGCGAGAAAGTCTTTTCTCTTCATTGAAAACAATGAGAAAAGCGCTAATTGCCATAAGAGAAAAAAGAAATCACTTGGCAAATAGAAAATTGATAATTTAGCGCTTTTTCTTGCCTTCGCTTTACAAGGGCAAGGCTGAGTTTTGGCAACGCTTTCAAAAATCCTGTTACAAACTCTGGGTGTCCGCGCAACAACATCCACACCATCCGTGGAAGTAAGAATAGGAAATGGGTTGCCCAATAGCGAAGGCCATCCATATTTTTCCACATAAAAAGAAATGTATTCCGATGAGCAATTTCCATTGTGCCTCGCTCTCCAAACCGCTTGTTGAAACTTTTTGCGCCCATGTGATAAAGAGTGCTGGACGGCTCATAATAACATTTCCATCCCCTCTTCCACGCACGAAGCATCAAATCGGCATCTTCCATTCTGCCGGGAAGATAAAGATCATCATATCCCCCAAGTTCTAAAAACTTTTTCCGATCAAAGGCGCCAAAGCCTGCAGCAAAGGTATATCCAAATTTGTTTATGGAGTGTTCATAGTTCGGAAACCTACAAATCATCGAGAAAAGGCCAAATTTCATGACTGGAATTGAACGCCCGCCCTCATAAGAATTGTCGAAAAGATATGATTTTGCGGTAACTAAAAAAACATCCTCCTTTTTTTCGTAAACATTTACGAGCGGATCAATAAAATAAGAATCCACCTTAATATCATTGTTGAGGAGAAAAATGACTTCCGCATTTGACTTGGCCGCTGCATCATTAAATGAACATAGAACACGGTTTTCAGGCATGGCCATAATTCCTACATCTGGGAATTGTTTTCGGATGACTTCAACACTCTTGTCGGTGCTTTGATTATCAATTACGGAAAGCTTGCATGAATGCCTTGAATTTTTTATGGCATCCAACAAGGAAGAGATGCATGGTGCTATAAAGTCAGCGCCATTATAATTAAGTATAAAGAGTTCTACTTTTTTCATCAATCATGATCCTAGCTAGCATCCTATTGTCAATGTGAAAAATGAATTGGGCCTTGTTACTTATCATATATTGCATGGATATCGCTTCAAAGTGGCCAAGGAGGTTTGAAGACGAGCTTACAACAACCCTCTGTTTCGCGAATTACGTTTAGCCCGCCTCTATCGCGCGAACATTTGGTTTGACAATATAGTTAATTTGGGGAGCGGAATCAGAAAACGCACACCTTTTTGTTCCAAAGGCTGAATCTTCGCAATAATTTCCTTGGCGAAATTCCAGGCGAAAATAATCAAATAATCCGGGGGGTTAGATTCCAGGCGGTTGCTCGGAACGATTGGAATTTTAGCGCCTGGAACAAGGCGGTTTTGTTTGAGCGGGTTGTCATCTACGATAAAATCAATTTGCTCTGGCCGAAGCTTGCAGAAATTGATAATGGTGCTGGCTTTCGCGGGCGCTCCATACCCTGCGATAGTTTCACCGCTTTTTTTTGCGTCGGCAATAAATTGAAGAATATCCTTTTTAATCTGATAAACCTTTTCAGCGAATTCCGTGTAAGTTTTTAACAATCCGCATCCCCTCTTTTTTTCCTTGGTGCAATATTCGGCCACAACTGGAGAAACGGTAGAGGGGCCTCCGTTCTTTTGAATGAAAACCCGGCACGAACCCCCATGAGAGGGTACATATTCCAAATCAAAGATCTGCATATCGAAGCGCTGGAAGAGATAAGTGAGCGCTGTAATCGACAAATACGAAAGGTGTTCGTGATAGATCATGTCAAAGAGCATTTCATTAAGCATCGTGACAAGATAAGGAAATTCGATCACGAACATTCCCTTTGGATCGAGCAGACTGTGAACATTGCGAACAACGCTTTGAATATCATCAATATGAGCAAAGACGTTGTTGCCGCTAATGACTTTTGCAGGGCCGTGTTCTTTAAGGATAGTTTCGACACACGCGCCGTCAAAGTAACGATTGAGTGTTTTAATTCCGTTACGATTGGCGAGTTCGCTCAAGTTTTTGGCCGGTTCTATGCCAAGGGCATCCATCCCCTCTTTCACATAACAGGATACAAGCAAGCCGTCGTTGCTTCCAATATCCACAGCAACCGCGTGGCCTTTATCTTTTAGCTTTTGCCGTACGGTTTTAGCGTAGTTGGCAAAATGTTCCTGAAAAGTTTTTGTGGTTGAGCTTACATATAAGTAATCGTCAAACATCAATTTAGGCGGGACCACATGCGTGAGCTGAACTAACCAGCAGGTTGAGCACCATGTGAGGCTCAAAGGATATTCTATCTCCGGTTTATCGCAATCTTCAAATGCAACCAACGAATTGGCCAACGGCATGGAGCCCAGTTCTAAAAAGGGCTCTGGTAAACGTGAGTCGCAATAACGACACTTTATTCTTCTAAAAGGGTCGGGCCCTATCGGATGCGAATCAGTTTGTGGGTGGGACATGGATATCGGTGACCTTGGAATGCCGGATGGTAATGTCCGATCCGGTTTCAAGTTTGATTTTATCTTCCACAATCTGGAGAATGATATCGGCAACGAAATCCGGGCTTTGTTGACACTGGGCATCCTCATCTCCGAAAAGACTGGAACGCATTTGCGTATTCATCCCTCCTGGGCAAATCGTAATACATTTGAGTGGAATATCGAGGTTTTCTTTGGCAATGGCCTGTCCCAAGGCCAAAACACCGAATTTGGCCGCTGAATAGGCCGCCAGCTGAGGAACTGCGCGCTTAGCTGCCATTGAAGCAATATTTAAAATTAAACCTTTTTTTTGTTTGCGAAAAATTGGAAGCGTGTGCTTGCAGAGCAGGAAAGTTCCTAAAAGGTTGGCACGAAGATGATGTTCGAATTCACGAAGCGGTAATTTTTCCACACGGCTTAAGACACCTCCATAGCCTGCATTATTGATCAGGATATCAATCCTATAGACTTTTTTTTTGAGATTTCGAATGTAACTTTTGACAGCTGCTTCAGACTGGATGTCTAAGGTAGTTAACGAAAAACGGTTTGAATTTCGAGCTTTTTTAAATGCCTCAGGCCAATGCTTTTTAGAGCGGCTGATTCCAAAAACCCATTCCCCTTTTGATAGAAAACGTAGAGCTAATGCAAGCCCTAAGCCTCGGCTGGCTCCCGTGATGATGACAACTTGCGACATAAGAGGCGTGAAGAGGTTAGGCTTTTTTCAATTCTTTATTGAGATAGCCTTCAGTTACGGAAAAAGCAATGGTATCATCTTCATACTTTCCTTCTTCACGTTCCCGGGTGCTGAAAGCTAGAAAAACCGAGTCTTCGGTAAATTTTTGGGCATGTGCGATCAGTGGAGGCGTTTCGACAATATCGCCAGGTTTTACTTCCAGAACCTGTTTTTTGTTCGGATTTTGGATATCGCATGAATAGCTTTTGTAGGCGCCGCTCACAAGGTAAATATATTGGTGGTCTTCTTTATGGTAGTGGTTGGCCCGAACGGAACCTTTTTTGGAAGTAATAAGGGCGACATGTCCCAGTCTTCCTTCAAAAAGATTATAAATTTCACCCCGCCAATCGCTAAAAGCCGCATCAATATGACGTTTGGTTTCCATCGAACTCAAGTCCCCTTTTTCCTCTATTGTTCACTGAACCATTGAATCGTGCGTTTCAAACCGGTTTTAAGATCATATCGAGGATTAAATCCGGTTACTGTAGTTAATTTTGTAATATCCGGACAGCGACGCTTCGGATCACTTGAAGCATAGACCGCGTGCGGTGGCTCGATATGCACGATATCAACTTTATGAGGTATGAGCTCGGCGACAAACTGGGCAAGCTCCTTTACGGAAATTTCTGGCGTTGGGTTGCCTATATTAAATGCCTCTCCGTCCGCCTCAGAAAAAAGCACTCGGAAAATACCTTCAATTTCGTCGTTAATATAGCAAAACGAGCGCGTATTGATTCCATTTCCGTGAATGGGAAGCGCTTCTTTGCGCAGAGCGTGCTCGATAAAGTTCGGCAGGACACGGTAATCGTCGGGCCGTATGCCGGGTCCATAAACGTTAAATGGGCGTACCATCTTGACGGGAAGCCCGTACACCTTCCAATAGATGCCGCACATGGTTTCGCCGAAGCGTTTAGATTCATCATAGCAGGCGCGCGGTCCCGTTATCGATACATTCCCAAAGTATTCCTCTGAGGTTGGCACATGGACCGGATCCGGGTCGCCATATACCTCACTTGAGCTCATAAAGATGAAACTTTTAACTTTCTTTTCTTTGGCGAGATCCAACATATTCCGTGTGCCGATGGTCCCCACATCCATGGTTTCAATTGGAAATTTTGTGTAGTAAACCGGTGAGGCGATTCCAGCGGCATGGATGATGTAGTCGATGGGTTTATCCGTTTTGTAGGGTTT
>MHFM01000038.1:90772-93136 GCA_001804205.1 Omnitrophica bacterium RIFCSPLOWO2_01_FULL_45_10b | reverse complement strand
ATGAGCGGTTAATCCCGGCCGTCAATGCGCTTTTTGAAAAAGCTGGGATGCATCCCATCGATAAAAATAACGATCAGGATATGGGCTTTGTCAGCGCTTTGTTGGACTTCGGTATTTTGCACCTGCATGCGGATCCAAATGCCGCAATTGCGCAGTTGAGCTTAATTCTCCTAGACGTAGCGGAAGAAATACCCCACGCCCAAGCTTTGATCGACCTATTTTCCTCGAAGCACATTTTAGATTTGAGGGACCCTAAGGACATGGGCTTCCTTCTTGCCGTGACTTCCGGCACGTTGCGGGAAGGTAAAGAAGCTATGCGCGTTCGTTTCCGCCAGTTGAACACTCTTCTTCAAGATCCTTTGCGGCGGGAGCAATTGATTGATTTAGCGAATCAATCGGAGAAGTTTTATAAACAGGACAAGGCATTGATCATCACCTCAGAAAATATCAAATCAAATATCGATTTGATCGGCCCCGTTTTAGGCATGGCGCTGTCCGCGCTTCAAGCGGATATTATTGACGAAGAAACCGGCGAGCTGAAGGTACCGGAGTTTGAAAAATGGGTTGAGACTCAGAAAAAGGTTTTTGAAATATTGCGAGGACCAACACCTAAGCCTGCCGATCAAGATCGGAAGGATGCCGGCATAAAAAGCTCAGGGCTTCTGCAATATCTTAACCTAGCTCGTACGGACACATCTCTTACGGGAACCGCCGCTTCAGCAGCAATGTCGGTTGCTTTGTTCGTGGCAGCTGAGCTCAAAGTCGAAAAAGAAGAAATGTCCAAGAAAGTCGAACTTTTGGACGCGCAGATACCGGTTTCAGCACATCCTATCAGTAAAACATTGGAGGGCGAAGCGCAGGCGCTTGTTGCGCAGCCCTATCAAGAACCAGCCGATCTGAGCGGACAAGCAAAGATAGAGCAGGATGACTATCAAAAACTCCTGACCGAGTCCTGGAAAGCGAAGGAAGGAGCAAAAGAGGGCGAAGAAGGGGATGCGCTTCGCCATCAACTTGATTCCTATCAATTCCTTAGAACGCTTCCGTTCGGTCAAATCAGCGACCGGAACACTCTGGAACTTTGGATTGACGGGAAACGCATCACGGTTGATGCGGCCAGCTCAGGTTTTCCAGAAAGCTCGGAGAATCCAGCCGGAGTTGCCTTGGTGCGACAGTTAGCAGGAAGCACTGTGAAATATCCCATCCGGTTTGTTTTAAGGACGGATGGCGCCTATCTGAGATTTACCCCTGCCGGTTTTAAGATGGGGGCAACGGCCCGATTCGGCTTACAGGAAACAGGAACCGGCCAAGAATCTTTCTCACGAATTCGCCGTCTTGACGTGATCACAGAGGGCGTTCAGAAACCACAATTTTATGCCTTGGTCGACAATAAAGATTTTGCTGGAGTTCTTTTCTTTGAGGCCGATGCAAATGACATTGGATGGAAGTATTTAGAATCCAACGCTACCATTCACGCACGCCTTAAACTTTACCCGCGCCGTGAAATTGATACCACAAAAGACCATACGCTGATTCCTGTCAGCATTGCTACAAATTTGACGCGCCCACGCAATTCGAACGAGCCGTATCAGCAGCCGTTTAAAGACAGCGAAGACGTTGTTGTGCTGGATCAGGGAAAACCTGTTTGGCATGCACTTGGAAATCAAGATGAAAACGTCGTTTTAACAGCTCCGGCCGTCGAAACAACCGTCAGCGTCAGGAAAACCGACCGCGAGCCTTCGCAACACGCTAAAGAAAAAGTCCCGAGTATTACCATGAAGCTTAAAGGGAGTATTCCGACTCAATCGCGCCTTTATAGTTTTAAGATACCGAGAGTCAATGAGCCAAACGTTTTGTCCATGGAAGAAGTTACGAAGCTTCCGGATAACGTTAATCTCATGATTGAGCCGGCGCCGGGGCAAACGCTCAAGGCAAATGAACCCGTCGTATTCGAAATTGAAATTCGTGCAGACAAGGATGGTTTATCTGACAAAGAGGCTCAAGCTCCCGCACTCCTGCCACAAGTGCTAAGGGAAACAAAGCAGTTTGATGCCGCGTCCGCGAAAGAAGAAGCTCAAACGCTTGCTGATTTGATGGGCCAGAACATTGATGTCATCCATCAGGATAACGCCAAGGTACGTGGGTTTGTGAATGCCTGGATTAAATTCCGGACCCAGTACTATGACGATGACATCAAAAGAAGCTTGCGCGAAACGGAAGGAATTCATTCAGAAGTTGCCGAAGTCATTGGGAAGCTTGAAAAGCAAGGCGGACCTTTGCGGGACCAATTCTATCAAACGGTAGCACAGCTTCATTTCATTGATCAGGGTTTGAGCCCGGATGACGCCAAGAAAAAAGCAGAAGGGA
>MHFM01000038.1:81153-90746 GCA_001804205.1 Omnitrophica bacterium RIFCSPLOWO2_01_FULL_45_10b | reverse complement strand
AAAGGCTTTGACTATTTTAAGGCGAATGAAAAAGCCGGAAATTTCTTCATTGGATTTGTCACCGCGATGGCCGTTGATTTGAGACAGGGCCTGATTGATAGCAACGAAAAGCTGTCGATTGAGGAACGATTTGCTTATCACACGCAAAACATTTTGCAAGGCATTACAATGAAATCTTCGCTGCAAGAGCTCTACAAAGGCATTAACCGCAATCCGAAATTACTCGAATTTGCCGGCGGTAGAGGTGACCGAGCGCGTCAAATGGTTTGGGGCGAATATGCCGTTCGAGTCCGCATGATTGAGGCTGTTCTGGGCCGTTATCAATTAAAAGAAGGAGAACTCTCGAAGGCCATGCACGGCCTGCTGGAAACTCAAAAAGCGGGACGGGAAAAATGGCATGAGCTTCAGGACGCCGAAATCTATTTCTTTTACAAATTATTTTACACCACTACCGTTCAAGATGCGCTTTTCCCAATTTCTGAAGAAAAACTTCCTGCCGTCCGCCGTGCCCCTTATAGTGAGATGCTGCCTCATCCTGACCCAAAATATTCCGTTAAAGCACCTCCTTCCATAGAGGATTTCTTTGAACTCATTTCATTTTCTAAAGATTTGAGGCTCAATGCAGCCGTCAACAAAACGACGGTTAAAGCCGATCAAGACGTGAGCATCATTAACATGAGAGAAGGCGTTTTGGCTGCAATCAAAAACCCAGAGAAAAGGCGCCATGACGTTCCATGGCTTGGCGAAGAAGAAGCCAAATCGTTTATTACACATGTTGAAGGAACAAAAGATGGATCTATTCAAGGGCTCATGAACGAGCCTATTGACGATGGAACCGCAGTGCAATTCGCCATTCACTTTTTGGAGGATCCGCTCAATTTTTACGGCGGGAAATGGACCGGCCTTCAAGAAGCTAAAGCAACACTACTGCGAATCCAAAGGCTTGAGATGCTTTTACAAGGTATGTATCTACTCCATCACGAAAGTCAGGACAGTTTTCCCAGGCGGATCAGTCTCGCCGACCTTTCTTCTTGGATTACGCTTATTTTAAGAAATAAATACGATGTTAGAGCTATCGCCGAATTTTTAAGAGACGACGGATTATTTGAGAAAAAAGAAAGGCAGGCAAAAGCTGAGATTGAAAAGGTGCTGGGGAAAAAAGAAGCGGATGAGTTTCCTTTGTTTGACCATTGGCAACGGCTGGGGTTTGTGGTGCGTATGTATGAACGAGGGAAGGGAGTTGAATGGCTTAATGATTGGTTTGTGGACGTTATCAAAATTCAAACGGCTTCTTATAAGCACACGCATCATTTTGTGTCTCCTGAGCTCTTAAGCTCCGCCGTTCGCAGATTTAGAGCCGGATCAGAATTAGATGCAGAAATTACTGAAAACGAGAAGATGGGAAAATATCGAGAATTCCGAATGCAAGAATTCTTTAAATGGGTTGCCCAGAGCGACTTGTCCTACCGAAATTTAGAAGACAATTCTGGAAAAGATATTGGGAATGTCAGAAGGCGATTTTTCTATTCGTGGCAAAATATTTATCACATCATGCCCGAAGATAATGATGTAACTCAAGGTTTAGACGCATGGGATGAGTTAAGTAAAATACTTGCCGGCATCCCTATTCGAGAGCAAGAAGCAGCCCAACGCGAATATCAAGCCCGGCACCATATGGTGGAATATGCCTTCCTGCAGTCGATTTCCGAACAATTGTATTCGGACGATTCCAGCCGTGCTTTAATGGATTATTTAACTCAAGCTGCAAATGGAAAAGTTTCGACGGCCCAGCGATTGGATGATCTCATGCATGAGCCACTGGTTCAATTGTCCGCACGCTTGCCCGATCGATATGCAGAACAAGAAGAACTCATTCGTGCGAAGAGCGACGAAACCAAGGTGTTGGGACCGCTTCGGGGAGCTCTCCACGAAGCTCGTGAGCAGAGACAAAAAGAGAACAAAGCCCTTGGGCCACAAGAGTTGGAAGCGCGGAAGAAAAGCGCAAGGATGGAGATTGAAAAGCTTTATCAACAGGAAGGTTACTCGGAGCCTATTTTTGGGCGGTATTTATATGCCGACGCTGAACAAATGATTCAGAATGGTTATAAGTCTGAAGAAGCGTTTCTCAGATATATTTACATTGAACGGGAAATTGTGAAGATTTATCGGGAGATTCACCATATTGATTCAGCAACCCCACTTGATTACCGCCAAACCATATTTATTTCTGGCCTTGCGGAGCAAATCTTTAATGACTGGGGATTTACAGAACCCGTCGATTTAGCTGCGATCAAAATCAAATTGGGCATCACGGTGAGAGAAGGGATTCGTACTGAATTGATCCGGCTCAGGGAAGTTCTTTTCATGGCGGCTGAAATCAAAAAAACTTTTCGTGGAATAGGAGTCAATATCAGCGAGGAAAGAACCCGCGAAATGGCGGACAACTCAATCAATAGCGCCGTCACTTTAAAGGAAATAACGCAGTGGATTCTTCTTTCGAAAAAAGTACAAGATTTGGCTAATGAGATTGAAATTAAAAGCAATAGAACCAGCAAAAAAGTTGAATTATCTCTTCGCAAATCCCTTTATCTCGTCGACTCATGGCTTAAAATCGGTTTGGCGGAACTCGTTCGTGAAGATCTTAAAACAGACCAAGAAGCAGCGAACATGGTTTCAAAAGAAATGTCGAAACTTAAAAAACTGACGGATCAAGACAACGTGAAGCTTTCAAAACAGTTGAGAAATTGGTTGATTGATGCAAAGAGCGGTCAGAGTCGCTCTTTTGATGATGCCGCCATTCAAGCTGAAATTGTCAAACAAATTCAAAAACGCCGGATCAATCCCGTTCAACTTAAACTTGTTATCGATGTTGCAGTTCAGCAGAAAGCCTGGCTTGATCGAGTCATTCAGGAAGAGGAGGAAAAAACAGTTGAGGACCCATCAGCGTTAAGGCGTGGCATCGAACCTATTTCCTTGCTTGACCTAGTTTTTTATTATGCAATAACCATATCACCAAGCGAAGAAATCGACCTTGCCATTGCTATTAATGAAGCCAACGGTAGGCCGTTTTTAATTACCAATGAAATTGCGACAGAAGCTGGAATCAAGAAAGTTCAACGGTTAAATCCAGAACTCGCTCGTAGTATTGTAGCGTGGAAGAAAAGAATAGACGAGTCAATTTATTCAGCTCAAAAACAGAAGATTGAAGAAAAATTATTAACGCCCGAGGTAAGGCAGGCCCTTGAATCTGAGAAAACATGGCTTGAACGGCAACTTGATCTACAGAAACACGGTTGGCGTAATATTTTTATTTGGGCGGCTGTCGGCGCATCGGTTCTGCTTGGTCTCAATGCGCTGCGAGACTTTATTCGCGGAGTTGCCGGACGACGCGGTGAACGCTGGTATTGGCTTTGGCGTTTTTTCTCAGCTTTTGTGTTTGGGACCAATCTTGCTTTTGCTTTAACTTGGATGGCGGGTCTTAATCTTCTAAATCCTTCTCCTTCGCTTTTGGTTTATACTTTTTTTGGTCAGCTTTATTTGACTTATTTGATTGTGTTTAAGTTATACAACTTTTTTGTCGCGATTCCAGGTGCGCCGGCCATGGAACCGGTAGTGCCCCGTGGTGCGATGGTCCCTGCACCGCCAGCAGGACAAATCAATGCAATTGAGGAACTGCTCCGTCCTGACCGCGATACTTACGAGGAAATGCGTGAGTATCTAGGCCATCTCTACCGCATTCTTGAAAGAACTTCTCCCGAGGTTGTTATTTATCTTTTTGCTCGGGATATGCCTGATAATCCGGCGGATCCTTATACCAAAGACGGGCATTCCTTGCTTGAGGTATTGAGTCATACAAAAGTAAAGCAGCCTGACGGGTCTTACCAAGATAAATCGATTTTACAAGATTTTCCAGACCGAGTTTTTATTTTTACTCGGCACGAACTCATGGAAAAACCTTTTGATTACCAAGCGATTATGTGGTGGTTGATTTCCGGAAGAACCGATCTTCAAGGGCCCATCGATAGAGGCATTCCTGCGCTTGCGGAACCAGGCGTTCCTGGGAATTGGCCATTATGGGAAGGGCTAAATGCGAAAAAAGATGCCAGTGGAAATCTTGTTTCTATTCCTTTAATCGATGGGATCTTAACACCGAACGGACGGGAAGTGAGTTTGGATAAGGATCCGCGCTTAGACCGAATGCGGAATCAAGTTCCCGGTGAAATACGAGTACCAAATATAATTGTGTTTGATGCAGAAATTGGAATGATAGCGCGAGGCGTGAATTTGCTGATTGCTAAGATGAATAACCCAGAAAATAGGGCAAAATATACAATATTCCAACCCCGCCCAAAAATTCGAAACAGCAACCAATCGCTTCAAACTTTCTCGGAGAGTTTCGCCGCCGCTGCGCTTTGGTTTATGCAGGTTGCACGAATGCGGCTTTTTAAACGAATCCGTGCTTTCGGAAAATTTGGAATTGCGACTGAGAAATATTTTCAGCAATTAATGAGACCTACTAGAGAATTCCCTTATGGTTGGTATTCAACCGATGGAGTTCGAACAAGCGAACCTATTTCAGCACCAGCAGCCTTTCTGTTTGTATTTTTCGCTGCGGTCGTTGCATTGCTTGGTACAGGAATTTGGGTTGCTTCTTTATCCTCGATGCAATGGGCATTGTTTCATGCAGCCGTGGCAGCGTTGGCTGTGTTTTTCATTTTTCCAAAGTTTTTGAAATTATGGCCCCGTGACCGTAGCAGGACGGGCAATCCTAGAGCAATTTTGAGCCATGATGAGAAAGAAGTTGTTGTAGCCCCAGCCGGTCTGGTGGATGATGTTGAAATGTTTGATGATGCAAAAACAGGCTTTCTACAGTGGGTTGCAAGGCTGTACCGATGGCAGAGTTCATTTGACGCCACGAATATTTTGTCCCGCCTAAGAAGCGCAGCTCTTAACACTGCAAGCCGAGCGTTTAACAACGAAGTTGTTCGCGGACTTTTAGCAACGCCGGTTTGGGCTGTATTGTTAATTATAGGGCCATTTGTAGTGGGCATTCCGGGCCTTCAGGAAGTTGTCCGGTCCAAGCTTGCAGAATCTTTATTTGCCATAACCATGATTACGCTTCTTCATGACAAGCTCACATCGCCTTTGCTCAGTTATTTTAAAAGATTGGGAATGATGGCAATTCCAGTTCTAATTGCTCTCGGCGGCTTGTTTTATTTTGCTCCAGTCATTACTTTTGTAACAATCCAAATTCTCTCGGTCATCCGAACTGTTCATGCGCTGTTTGATATGGGAATCTATGCCCGGCATGGTGCTGAAGAACCTCTTGAGGAAGACGAAGAGTTGCTGCCTACCCGACGGCCAAGTAAACGGGAAATGGCACTGCATACACCAGCCACGATTGGCGATATTGTTGCCCAGGCGAATTTTGAGCTAACCAATACCACGCTTCTTCTGTTGAATTATTTGTGGTTTACACCGATTTATTTGGTAACTGCTTTCCGGAAAACATGGCACCTGTTGGTTTACGGAACGGTTTCTGGTTTAGCGCAGCCAAAATTAAAATCCGATACCATTTGGGATCATGTTCGGGCTTTAAGGGCGCCGATTACGATTGGTTTGATGCTTTTGATGACTTCGATGGGCGCTGGTTGGATGGTGCCTGCCGGATTAGGATGGTTTCAACTAGATTTGACCGGGCGGCTTATTTTAAGCGGCATTTACAGCTTTATTTTCCTTATGAAGTATCCCCGGATTTTCAAAGAAGGAGCTAGGATTAAAGAAATGATATATACGATAATTTCACCTGCCCTATTGATTACCACTGCATTTTTTGCTACTGACTTGGGAGTTTTGCTCAGCACCCACTGGATTTTGCGTTTTCTACCCATCCATCTTGCTTTGATTGGAGGACCGTTCGTTTCATTCTTAGTAAGCATCATCTTGAAAGGGTCTTTTACGAATAAGGCGAAACCGATCGCGACCTTAATCGGGTGGACCATCATTGATCTAGTCATCCTTTATTATTTCAATGTTGAATCCTTTTCTTGGCTAACAAAAATTTTAGGAAATATCCCGTTTGTTGCCGTATTTGTTTCAGGAGCGGATGGATTTAATGTTGCAACGCCGGGACTCGGTCATATGCTTGGATCGGATCCGCTTTTCGTATTGCTTCATGTGGATATCTTTTTTGCATTCTGGGTTTTTGGCGCCATCGGTTTTATCGTAGGGTTGTTCTCGTATTTTAAAAATCATTTTATCAGAGATATTTCTTACTATTTTGGAAGACTTTCTGGCTGGGCATTTCGACAGCCGCCGCATCCATATCCTGCAATCGTTCAGAAGCAGGACGGAACGCAATTGTTCAACGACGTAAAAATGACAGCCGTTGTCAGCCCAGAAAAAGAAGTTAAAATCATTTACGATGATGCCGGAAAACCATTGACGGCTTCAGAAGAGCTTAAGCTGAAAGATAGTTTGAAACACTGGCTTGCGACCTTATACCATGCGCCGCCTGATTCGATCCCGTTAATTGTGACCGAAAATCTTGAACGAGTAGCACAGCATAAAGCTAAGGCCATTGAGATTAACGTGGCTCTCTTGCGCGCTCCCCCAAATGGCGCCAAAGAAACCACTGAAGATCGCCAGCTTTTCCTGGACAGCGTTATTTGGCACGAGGGTGAACATTTCCTCCATCCTAGTCTCTCCGAAGTCGAGGTTGTCCAACGCACGTTAGCGCATCTTAGAACGAAACCAGATCTAGTTCGCGGAATTATCGCAGTACTTGACGAATCCAATCCTAATTTTATTACCGGTCAGGAGTGGCTCGAGCAAGTGAAGTCCATTTCTCGCGCAGAGCTCAGGACGGAAGCTGACGATCTCCTGCAAAGAATTCGCAGTATGAGTGAGCAGCAAATTCAACAGCTTGGCACCTCTGAAATGGCCTGGTTCATTGGACGCTTGGTTCAAACCGGCGCTCTTATTCAACTTCCCGATCTTCAAGAAAAGTTCTTGATTGATTCAGGCCCTCCGGCTGCAGGTAAAGGCGACGTAATGGACGCTACGTTTTCGGAAGGCAAGGGCACGTACGCTCATTTAATTGGGAAGGTCATCTTATATCACAGCAGAAGCCCGCGCCCGGGCGAAAAAGACGGCGTGAACTATCATTTCAGAACGGAAGCGCAAATCAATTCATTGGCAGAGCAATTTGGCATTCTTAAAGCCTACGTGAATCGCCAGCTCCAAGGTTTGGCTGTCAAAGATTTTCCTGAGCCTGGAGTTCTTATTCATCATGTTCAACAGGTGAATCAACTTAGAGGAGGAGATAAAATTTTAGAAGTAACTGAAACAAATGTGACCGTAGAACGAGCTGGACAGCCTATTGTGTTCGAGGGCATGACTGTTGCCAAGGAACAACCTGGGATTTTTTTGACAGGCGATATCATTGGCGATATTTCGGGTGATACGGTTACAGTGACTCGACCAATCAAAGGTTTTGAAAGCCTCGTCCTTCAAAGTTCTAAATTAGTGGCTATTGAAGGAGGCTATCGTTGGTTTCGAGTTTTGAAAGATCGTTTTCCAAGAATTTTAGCGGCCTTCCTTTCTCCTTTTAGCGACGAGCAACTTCTGATGCGAGCGCGGGATGCTTTCTGGATCGAAGCACATGTGGCAGCGCCAGGCAGGCTTTTAGCTTATCAAGTGCTTGCAACTAAAATAGAAGAAGCGCAGCGAGAGCTTGATTTGACGGATGAGCATGATGAAATGGCCGTTAACGCAGGTCAAGCGATCTTACGATCAGATGAAAATGCGCGGATTGCACGAGCCAATTTTCAATTCATTGAATCTCCTCAGTTCCTTTCTGATATAAATAACTTTTTCACCGAGAGAGGTGAACCTCTTGCAAATTATGCGTTAGCCAATGAGCAACAATTAATTAGTCAGGTAGCGCGGAGTCTTTGGGAAGCTGAAGGCCGGCCTGATGGTCGATCGCAAATCCATTGGCATTTAGCTGCCAATGCGGTAAAGAGAATTTTTGAAGGAGAATATTTAAACAACATCGTAAGGGAATTTGCTGCTGATATTGCCGAACAACACCTGCGCTACGGATTAGTTAAAAGCGACGAAGATAACTGGTTTGCTGCCGAAAATATTTTAAAAGAGGTTGCGGATGCTTCTGTTACGCGAATTCGTTTTATTCGGGCTCTGGCTCATGATAGTGACCGTCGCCTTGATATGACTAATGGATTCGTCCAATTTAGGCGTTCCAAAGACGCTAGTTTCGGGCCTGATGAAATTGATCCGCAATTTGCACGTTACATAAACATGCAGGAAAGCATTGCGTTTTATCTCAACAATTCGACTCTCAACAATGGTTCATTATTTTTAGTAGCTCGAAACGCTTATTGGATTGAGTTGAATGTTAAAAATGTAGCCGATAGATTTTTTGCTTATCAGGTACTTGCCGGTGAAATAGGTAAAATTGATTTAGCCGACGATCACAACCAATTGGTTGTTAACATACGAAATAAAATTTCCCAAATGATTGCTGCCCAAGCCAATTCAAATTTAATCGAATCACCCGAATTCGTAGTAGATTTGGACAATTTGCTCGATTCTTTTGAAAAACCGCATGCTCAGCCGGAAGATTACCCACTGGCCCGTGCTTTGGCCTATGAAATTGAAAGACGCTTGGTTGCCCGGGATAAAAAGCAGAAGCCCGGCAGCACTGCTATATCGTTTGAGCGGGACAAACGTAAAGCAATGTTTGGAGAAGGTCAGATAGATCCGAATTATGATCGTTACAATCGAGTGTTGGAAGGAATTGCCCAAATATTTTATCGCCACGAATATGAATTATTCCTTGAAAATCCGTGGCGCTATACCGAACCGGAACACACAACTCAGATTAGTCATTTAAGGGATAAACTTGTCCGTTACTATTTCACGAATGTTTTACTCGCCATCCGCCGCTCTGAGCTTCGAGAGCAAGTTTTTCGTATCGATGACGCTGCTTTGAAAGAAATTGTTGATGCGGTACCTGCTTTCAAGGAAAAGATATTAACGCCAGACAGAATGAAATATCTGCTTGGCATTAAGCAGATGGCCAATCTGGATAATAAACTAAAAAATGGACTGTACGTTGGTTCGGGTGTCGACGCAACATCGTTTTGGCTTACCACGAATGCAAGGCTTGCCTATTTCGTAGATGAAAATGTCCTCGACTTTCATACGCTCTATTATCTCTATGATTCAGACCCCCAATATGACGTGCCTCTTGAAACAGTACCTGTTACAATGAAACAATCAGTGGATGAATATATCGATTACAAACGTAAATCGTTAGGGATGGCCTCTCCAACTGAGCAGCTAAAAGACAAAATATATACTCGCGGCTGGTTTGCTGGTATTGGATTAGGCCGATCCAAGCCGTTAACCATTTTTAAAGGAGAGCTGTTAGCTCCGCTTCTGCTAGAGCTGTTTGCCTTGGGAGTAAAGGAAGTACACATTCAGCTATTGCACCAGGGTGCGGCCGTAAAGCGGGATTTTGGCAAGCCTGCTGTCCGGAAGGTCGAATTTGACTGGCGGCACCCAGA
>MHFM01000038.1:73954-81138 GCA_001804205.1 Omnitrophica bacterium RIFCSPLOWO2_01_FULL_45_10b | reverse complement strand
GCCAAGGACCTTATATTTCATAAGCAGAGATGCTCTTGAACCTCAGAAAAGTGTTACCGATTCACGACCTGCCTTTTTTGACGATATTCACCACCCCATTGAGATTTACATGGAAAAAGCTTTTGACGTTTCGCATTGGGCAGTTGAACATACGCAGAGTGTTTATCATTTCGAGTTGGGAAAGGTCGGGACCGAAGTCGGGACCGAAGATGCGACTGACTGGGGGTTGAACAAGGCTTACCGCGGTCTTCATATGAGCATTACTGATATTCTCGAACAAAACGCAGCTGTTATTGTTAGTGGAAAAGGTTCGCATGCTTGGGGAGGATCAATTTTGACTTTTCCAGAGTCCATTAGTGAAAGCGCGCGCAAATCTTTTGAAGAAATATTTAAGAATCAGGATGTTCAGGCAGTAGAGCAAAAAGGCATCTTGTTCGGCTATGGTCCTGTTCGAGTTCTTAAAAAAGTTGGCAAGACAAACAAGATGCAACAACAGCGCTCCGAAATTCGTGGTCAATTAGACGGCAAAGATCGTCGCGAGTTTTATGCCGAGCATTTCAAAAAAGGTCTTGCATTTCCATATGACCAAGCGAGCTTGGAGCGGACGCAGCGCCGACCCATATTGAATGACACAGACGTTGCAAGCAGGTCTCTCGTTTCCGTTCCTTCGGTTAACGAGGAACAAGTGTTCCGAGAAAAAGCCGAGGCATTTGTTTCTACGGTGAGAAAAACCAAGGCAGCTCAACGGGGGAAGGTTGTTTTTAATCTGGATTATCCTGAAAGCCCATTTGCTACCCACATTACTTGGCTTCGCGCAAACATGATTAAAGATGCCGGGTCCAATGCAATGCAAAAGATTGAGGAAGTGGCGGGTACAACGAAGCCCGTCGCAATTGAATTGAAAGGTGCTTTCATTAATTTCGTGGGTGGAAGAGTAAATATATTTGGCTATGACACTCATAATGAAGTTTTAAAGTTTAGAAGGAAATTTACAGGTCAAGAGGCTTTACCCGTTGTCCACCTATCTGTAGCTGCGGTCCTCAAACCTCTCGATGAGGAAGAGCGAACAGAATGGATTAAAGTTGTGAGTGAAAATAAAGACACAGTGTTCGGAACTATTACGGTTGATAAACTCCAATTGGTAAAACATTTCAATGATTTTCTGCGTGGAGCAAAAGTTGAAAAGGAGTTTGTGTTAACCCCTACCTCCAGTGTATTAAAGTTTCCCGCGAAAGCTCAATCACTAAAGATACGATTACTTGCCGAGTTGGTTCGTCTGATGGCGAAGCGCGAACCGCTTCCAGAAAAAGTAGAGCTCATCATGGTCTTTGGAAGTTCGGACATGAAAGTTCCCGAAGAGGCAGCAAGACTTTATCATGAAGGAAGAGCCCCTAAAATTCTTGTTTCCGGGCGTTATAAAAAGGAAGTTCAGGATGCCCAAGATGGAAACTATGGAACATTGGATGGGAAAATGATAAGGCCTGAAGCTGTACTTTATAAAGAAAAACTTATCACACTTGGCGTTCCAGAAGGCGCGATTCTTGTTGAAGACCAATCGCATAATATGGATGAAAATGCTGAAAAAAGCCTAGCACTTCTTGAGAGAAGCGGTTTTCGTCCAGAGAAAATCATTTTTATGCACGCTCCTTTCCACGAATTGCGCGGCGCAGCAACAGCACGAAAGGTTTTCGCGAAAATAGGAGCACATCTTTATGAATATGCAGCTTATATTCCAGAAATACCATCGGATGAAACTCAACTTGCAGCGCTGGAAAAGGGATTGATGAAACGAATTGCAAGTTTTCAGGAAAAGAAGATTACAGCGGCCGACATTCCTGAACTTTCCTCCATTATTCCGCTTTACCAACAACTCCTTTCGACGTTTCAAGGAAATGTCCGCGCGGAACTGCGGACAGAGCCGGAGGAATATTTCGATATTGTGGATGAACAAGATCATGTCACAGGACAGAGGGTGACTCGAGAGCACGCCCATGTTACAGGAACTCGTCATCGAGCGGTTATTTTATTTGTATTCAATCGTGAGGGAAAACTTTTGATGCAGAAACGAGGGCCTGAGAAAGATATTTATCCGGATGCTTGGTCTGTTTCTGTAAGCGGGCATGTGGAAGCGGGGAAGAACTATCTTGAAGAAATCTTAAGAGAATCTGAAGAAGAAATCGGCCTCAAACTTGATCCCAATCGCTTGCACGTTATTGGTCAAGAAGGAATGACCGGTGATTTTACCAAACAATACATCTTTCGTTTTGCGCTTAAAGATAGTTTAAATATACAAACTCCTCTGAACGATGTGCGTCAACAACTAATCGCCGAACAACTTTTGCCTAATCAAAACGATTCTCATCGCATTATATGGCATGTCCATGCAAATCCATCGACTGGGATAGTTACAGTTTATTTATATGTTATTCAACGCGAAGCCGAGACAACTCTTGATAAGATGAAGGAACGGGCGAAAGCAATCTTGGAACAACACGTGGGTCCTGTTGAAGAGCGGTTCTTATTGAACCGGGATAATCGAACACACTATGCGTATGTTTTAACTGAAGCTGAAGAAGCGCTCATTCAAACAAAGATCGAACAATTGGCTGCGCAAACAACCGCAGGCGAGACCGCCGAAGTCGTAGCGCTAGACTATAAAACCACAAATGAAGTTCTGGCTGAATTCCATGAACGACCGGAGCGATTCTCGGAAGTTCCGCTGTTTCTTGAAAATACAGAGATTCGTCAAAGTCTCGAGGCAGCGGTGCCGGACGTATTCCGTTCTGAACTTCGTTCAACCAAACATTCAATTCGAAAAAATATTGCCAAGCAGAAAAAAATGCTTGAGGCAGCGCTTAAAGACCCATCGAAAGACTTTGATATGATTGTTGTAAGTGTTAACCCAAAATTTTTGTATCAAGCTCAAGAAGTTCTTGGAGATTTAAAGGGAAAGGTTTATCACCCTGAAAAGAAGTTGGTTATTGTTCCGACCGAACCACAAGGAACCGTTGCAGATACTATTTATACAGTTGACCAAGCGCTTAAAGAATCGATCGGGCCCAATTATCATTTGACCGACCTCCACGGAAAAAGGATTGTTGTAATTAATATGAGCGGTTTTGGTACTCGTATGCCAAGTGATTTTGGCAAAGGTTTTCTTCCATTACCGGGAAATCGGACTTTTCTTGAACAAGTTCTAAGGCAACGTTTTTACTATTTAGACTCCAACTTTGAGGGTGTTATTGCCCTGTCAATCGATGGGGTTAAAGCCCCGCAAAATGCCATTAAGCTTGGAACTAGCGGAATTCAAGTTTTGGGGCATGTTATGAGCGCTAAGGATGAAAGAGTCGGAGAATTGGGCTTGTTTGTAGTCGATAATCCATTCAAAAAAGGTGCGAAGCCGATTAAATTTGCATTCGAAAAATTAGAGAGAGACCTTAGGGATTCATATATGGCAAGACAAATTATTACACATCAGTATGTCAACGTAAGTCAGGCGGATTACGCATTTCGGTGGGAAGCATTTGTTTGGCTCCGTGGGCGTATTGATGAAATCAAGAAGATGCTCAAAGAAAGATTTGATCATTCGGGAAAGCCTTATCGTGATGACGATATGCTTTACAATTGGGCAGAGCATTTATTCGAACCAGCGTTTTTAACGGGGGAATTGGTAGAGGAATATAAACAACGTCTTGCAAAACGTGTCGGACCCATAGATGATGCACTATTTAATCAGTTACAAAGTATTGCCATCGAAGCTCACCAACGGTTTGGAATGGAATTTGTTGAGGAAGGGCCTGAAGCTTTGTATTTGCATACGAACAGGCCAGATCAATATTATGATTTTATCTTAAATTTATTGTCTAGTTCAAATGTACAAGATATGTTTGATCTGCACATGGTTAGAGGAAAGGTGGTAGATCAACGCGGCTATATAAGTCCGACGATTTTCAGTAATCAGGTAGAAGACGGAGCTGTTATTTCGAATAGTGTGATTGACCCCGGAGTTCGAATCAAAGCAGCCGTAGTTTTCAATAGCGCTCTTGCTGCTGGCACATTAATTAATGAACAAGCGGCTGTTGTCAATAGTGCAGGCAAATTTATCGTACCAAAAGGTTCGATTGTTGATTCGGTTGTTGCGCCGCCGGAAGGTTTACAAGTCAAGCCAGGTACTTTTACGCGAGGTTATTTGATCCGAGAAGCTGATAATAAGTTAAAAACTATAATTGTCTCTATTCCGATAAAGATTGCTCTTGAAGATTCAAATGATGTTAGAGTAGGCGATCTCAAAACTAAGATTCAAGGAAGACGGATGAGCGAATTAGCAGTCTTTCCTCGAGATCTATTTCGCACTGACCTCATTCCAGAACTCGCAGAAGAAGCTCCCGGGAAGTATTCCTTCGATGAATTACGGATCATGATTGATCGTAATTTTGCCTGGCAGGTGCGAAAAGGTTTAATGCAAGCCATTGCATTACCAGACAATAATAGCCTAATAAGTCCGACGATTTATAGAGCTGCTCTTATCACTGAAGAATTAAGATACATGATAGAAAATGAGAAATTGAATGACCGCTCGGAATTACGTGAGCAGAAAGAGCAGCCTTTAAAGCAAGCACTTACTGGCCTTGTGGTTCAAAAAGCGCAGTTGGCACAAATAGAATTAAGGCGCTTGATTGCTTCAAAAAATGTTGAAGCAATGACAGCGCTTGATCAACAGATTCAAAAAGGAATTAACGAATTAGTTGGAGCTATTTCAATTACGGACATGCGAACGAAACCCGTCCTTGTCAGCAAATGGATGGATACCGATATCGCTGGCCTAAACACAATAGTTGAACTTCTTCCTAAAGGAGGACAGATCTATTTGGTGGTACCGGAAGAGAAGCTTGTTGAAGCTCAAGGTTTGCATGGTCAGTTGCCCGTTGAATTGAGAGAACAAACCCATCTTGTGCGCACCATGGCTGAGGCAGTCGAGGCGATCGCACTTCCTCGTATTGATTATAAGAATTCAAAACAGCTGGTGATACCGGCGGAGGCATTGAATCCTGTCTTTGGTGTGCCGCTCTTGAAAGCCGGCGCCGAGTTACTTAAGAAAGGCATTCCGCTGGTGATTGTCACTCGTCCGGACTCCGTGGTACCCGGTATTCCAATGGTAGATGCTAGATCTTACCTGAGTGAATTAGCCAAGAGTTGGGAGGCTGACCACTTGGCTAAGGAAGCTCAAGCCCGCGCCGCGTAATTTATAAAAAGGGAACAAACAATACTTCCTTCTCGCCTCCTCTCGTTTCCTTTTAATTGGGAAAACTTGACTTTCCGTACATTAAGATGTACGCTTATAGGGACAATTGATAGGGAGGCTGACATGTTGAATGACATTCCGATTACAGAAGCGCGTCACGAGTTAACCTCGCTGCCGGAGCGCCTTGCTAAAAATCCTGGCGCCGTCACTTTGACCCGCCGCGGAAAACCCGTTCTTGCTGTGATGCTATGGGGATTTTATGAGTCCCTTATGGAGACGATGGAAATCATGAGTGACGAAAAGCTCATGAGCATGCTCCGGCGCGGAATCAGAGATGTCCGTCAAGGGAAGGGTGTCTCGTGGGAGAAAGCTAAGAAAGATTTGAGGCTGTGAGTTATAGAATAGTTATTCAGCCCACTGCTCTTAGAGTGTTGAGAAAGGTTTCCGATCGCCGTATTCAGGAGAAAATACGGGATCGGATTGAAGCGCTTAAGAAAGAACCAGAAAAACAGGGAAAGCCTTTATTAGGAGAATTAACTGGTTACCGATCTGTACGTGCTGTTGGCCAGCGATACCGGATTATTTATCATGTGGAGCGCCAAAAAGTAATCGTTTCGGTAGTGGCGCTTGGGATTCGTAAAGAAGGCGCTCGCGAAGATGTTTATGCACTCGCCAGGAAGCTGTTACAGTATCGCTTGCTTAATTAAAAAAATGGAATTTCACTTAATTTTTCCATTTGGAAGCCGATATTCTAAGGTATAATATCAAACTTATATGGATTCAGGAAAAGCCGCCTACAAACGGTCAGTACAAAATATACTGATCAACCGCCCGATGCAGCGCGAGTTCACGCTCGTGATGCTCGGCATTATGATGACGGCGGCTTTTGCCGTTGGAATCGTTATCAATCTTACTCTCGGCAATTTAACTGATAATGCCCCCACCACTATTTCCAGAACCACATTAGAACGAATTATTTTTGACGCCAATGCGCAATTGGTTGTCATTTCCATTCTGATTATTTTTCTTGCCGTCATTGCGACTGGTTTTTTTGGCGTATTTTTTCTTCATCGAATTGCCGGACCGGTGTACCGGTTTCGTCAGGTATTAAAAAGAATGGGAAGCGGAGAAATTCCACCCGAAGTTCGTTTGAGGCGCAAAGATTTTTTTAAGGAAACAGCTGACGAGTTAAATCGGGTCATTCATGTATTAAAGGAATACGAGTCGGTTTCTCATAAGATGGACGGCCTTCTCATACAGCTTTCCAAAAGTGTACCCTCCCAACCTGAATTAAGCGCAACAATTAAGGAAGTTCATAACCAGCTCGCCAGCCTTAAAAAATCGGATTAACAGGGTTTTCCTATCCCTTTTTCCCTCAACGACTTTCAAGCCTTGACAGAAGCGCTGTATTTTGTTAAAATTCTTCCTAAATAAAGGCAGTCCTTATAGTTATAGAAGTGGGCTGAAGTTGATGCCCACTTTTTTGTTTTAGGAGCAAACCATGAGTCAGGAATTGTTAACTACCTTAGAATTTATAGAAAAGGAAAAGGGTGTGCGTAAGGAGATACTCCTCGAGGCGCTCCGAGCGGCCCTTTTATCCGCTTGCCGCAAGACCTTTACCAATCCTGATGAAATTGACGTTCAGATTAACCCTATTACGGCGGATATTCAGTTATTTGAGCAGGGAAAGGAAGTGTTCCATGCTGATTTCGGCCGGATTGCCGCCCAAACAGCCAAACAGGTGATCATTCAAAAGATTCGTGAAGCCGAGCGGGAATCGGTTTATAATGAGTTTACCAAAAAAGAAGGCGATATTACCACCGGCAGCGTTCATTGGATTGATCATAAGCGAATTATCATTGATCTCGGGAAAACAGAGGGAATTTTACCGGCCCGAGAGCAATCGCCCAACGATGCCTATCGGCAGGGAGATACGATTAAG
>MHFM01000038.1:64660-73940 GCA_001804205.1 Omnitrophica bacterium RIFCSPLOWO2_01_FULL_45_10b | reverse complement strand
AGTTAAGAAAACCGACCGCGGGCCTGAGGTGATTGTTTCCCGTGCGCACGCGAATTTCGTCAAAAAATTATTTGAACTTGAAGTTCCTGAAATTCATGATCATATCGTAGAAATAAAGGCAGCGGCGCGGGAGGTTGGATCGCGCACAAAAATTGCGGTCCTTTCTCATGACCCAAAAGTAGATTGTGTCGGTTCCTGCGTTGGCATGCGCGGCCAACGGGTTAAAAATATCGTGCGGGAAGTTGGCGGCGAAAAGATCGACATTGTCCGCTGGAATGAAGATCCAGAACTTTATATCCGAAGCGCGTTAAGCCCGGCGGAGCTTGCCGAAGTGCGTTTGAATCGCGAGACTAAAACCGCCGAAATTTTTGTGGCTGAGGATCAGCTTTCTCTTTCGATCGGGAAAAAGGGACAAAATGTCCGTCTTGCGTCTAAATTGGTAGGTTGGACGCTGGACATTCGAAGCACAAGCCAAAAAATTCCGATCGGTTCATTGAAAGGGATTGGTGAAAAGACCGAGGCCCTGCTGAAGGCAGCCGGGGTTAACAGTGTGAAGGACTTGTTAAAATCAACACCAGAACAACTTTCAAAAATCGATGGCATTGGATTGAAAACCGCAGAAAAAATTATTCAGGCGGCCCATCAAGCCATTCTCGGCGATTCCAAGAGCCCCGCCGCTGAAAAAGCGGAACAGGAACAGAAGGACGAGAAAGAAGCGTAAGATGCGCGTTCATGAGCTTTCAAAAAAATTAAAAATAACAAGCAAAGAACTCATCGACGAGCTTAAAAAGCACGGTGTGAAAGCAAAAAGCCACATGGAGCTTTTGGATTCTAAAGTAGTGGACGTCATTTTAAAAAAATCTGATTTGCACAAACCTAGCTTGTCTAAAACAGAAGTCCCTTCCCCCAAGCAAAAATCTTCTGCGAAACGCCAGCCAAAAATAGCGCCAAGTGCGCCAAAAACAGAAACAAAAGCGAAACTATCTGAGAAAGTTCAGGAGCCAAAGCTTCGAAAAATATCAACTGCTGCTCGTACGGCAAAAAAGGAAGTTCAAGCCGTGCCGGCATTGGAAGAGAAGGCAAAGATAAAGCCGTCACAAGCAACTGTTCCTCCAAAGGGCAAGGAAACTCCCGCTCAGGAACCTGTATTTTCTAAAGCGCAACCTGTCATTGAGAAAAAACCTGAACCCACACGAGTTTCTCCACAGCCTCAGACTCCACCTGCGCGCGCTCCAATTAAAATTGAAATACCAATTACCGTCGCGGGCTTGGCTGAGAAGCTGAGCATTCGTCCCGCCGAATTGATTAAAGCCTTAATTGGAATCGGTGTTTTTGCAAATGTCAATCAGCTATTGAATGAAGAAATTATTCGTAAAGCCAGTTTTGCCTTAAATATTCCAATCGAAAAAATTGAGGATGCCGAATCTAAAGGGGTACTCGAGAATTTTGAGGATGATGCGGCTCAATTAAAACAGCGCCCTCCTGTTGTGACCATGATGGGGCATGTCGATCACGGCAAAACCTCCTTGCTTGATGCGATTCGAAAGTCAAACGTTGCCGATAAAGAAGCGGGGAAAATTACTCAGCATATCGGTGCTTATGGCGTAGAGATTCCCGGCAAGGGTCATGTGACCTTTCTTGATACGCCCGGTCATGAAGCGTTTACCGCGATGCGCGCGCGTGGTGCCAATGTTACCGACGTTGTCGTTTTGGTAGTGGCCGCTGACGATGGCATTATGCCCCAAACCATTGAGGCCATCGACCATGCCCGGGCAGCCGGCTGTCCAATTGTCGTGGCCATCAATAAGAGTGATTTACCAACAGCGGATCCGCAGCGTGTGATGGGTGGGCTTCAGAAATTAGAACTGATGCCGGAGGAATGGGGCGGCAAAACGATTTGTGTAAAAGTTTCGGCAAAAACCGGTGCGGGAATCGATCAACTGCTTGAAATGCTGCTGCTTGAAGCTGAGGTTTTAGAATTGAAAGCGAACCCCAGCCGGTCAGCGCAAGGGACCGTCGTTGAAGCAAAACTTTCTAAGGGCCAAGGTTCTGTTGCAACCATGCTTGTTCAAAACGGTACTTTGCGAGTAGGTGATTTGATCGTGGTGGGCCCCTTTTATGGAAAAGTGCGTGCGCTCAGAAATGATCGCGGTAAATCAGTAAAAGAAGCCGGGCCATCGTATGCGGTGGAGGTCCTAGGGCTTTCAGGTACTCCTGAAGCCGGTGAAATTTTTACCGTGGTTGCCGATGAAAAGATAGCTCGAAAAATTGCCGAGAAAAGATCGCTTGAGCTTCGTGAACGGGCGATGAAAGGATTTCACCCAAGACATCTTTCCTTGGAAGATCTGTACAGCCAGATGAAAGAGGGACGAGTTAAAGAGCTTAAATTGATTGCTAAGGCCGATGTGCAGGGCTCGGTGGAGGTTTTGACGCAGTCACTGGAACAGGTGTCTTCCGAGATGATTAAGATTCGCGTCATTCACGGTGGAGTCGGTGGCATTAATGAATCAGACATTATGCTTGCCGCAGCTTCCGATGCCATCGTGCTTGGATTTCACGTGAAAGCCGATGATCGGGCACAGTCGCTTATGGAACGCGAAGGCGTGGATGTTCGTTTTTATAATATCATTTATGAAGCGTTGGATGACGTTCGCAAGGCGATGGAAGGTTTGCTCGAGCCTGCCATGAAAGAGGTGGTAGAGGGAAGGACTGAAGTCCGGCAGATTTTCCAATCGTCCAAAATTGGAATGATTGGCGGCGCAATCGTACGAAAGGGAAAGCTCACGCGAAACCATCAGATTCGTGTGATTCGCAACAATATCGTGGTGCATACAGGAAAACTTGCTTCACTCAAACGATTTAAAGATGATGTCCGTGAAGTTCAGGAAGGATATGATTGCGGTGTGGTTGTTGAAGGTTTTGGTCAGCTCCAAGAAGGAGATATTTTGGAGTCGTACCGGATTGAAAAGGTAGCCGTCAAGCTCGTTTAATGTGATCATTGGAACGCTCCAATTGGAACTGTATTTTCCCGAGCCGCAGTCGCTTAAAGAAAAGCGCTCCGTGCTTCAAAGTTTAACGAACCGGCTGAGAAAGAAATTTAATGTTGCGGTTGCCGAAATCGATGGAATGGACCTATGGCAAAGCAGTGTATTAGGCATTGCGGCAGTTGGGAATGAAACAAAACACGTGAATCAAATTTTAGATTTTGTTCTTGATTTTGTACGTGCCGAACGAGAAGTTGAAATCACAAAAGAGCATATGGAGTTTTTTTGATCATGCAAGGGAAACGCGCAGAACGTGTTGCTGCTTTAATTAAACACGAATTGGGATCCATGTTAGCACAAGAGGTAAGAGATCCGCGCATTGGATTTGTTACCATTACTCAAGTAGAAGTGAGCGATGATCTTAAATACGCCCAGGTCTTTTACAGTGTTTTGGGAGAAGAAGAAAAAAGGGAAGAGACTGCAAAAGGCTTGCAGCAAGCCCGCGGTTTTTTGCAGCGCGACTTGGCCAAAACTTTAAATTTACGTTTTACGCCTCATCTTTCCTTTATTCTAGATTCTTCACTTGAAGAAGGGATCAAAATAGATGGAATTATTAGAAAAATTCACGAAAAAGAATAAGCAATTAAAGCATATGGGTGAGTCGCTTGCGGCATTCTGTCGTGCGTTGAAGAAGAAAGATAATTTCTTACTCGCTTCCCATGTTAATCCGGAAGGGGATGCGGTAGGTTCTGTTCTGGCCATTGAGTCGCTTCTGAGGCGGTTGGGCAAAAAAACTTTGATTGCCTGCGAAGATCCGTTTCCAGACCGGTTGTTCTGCCTTCCGCATAAACGATGGAATCAAGCCAAAGACGTGCCGCCCGGCCGAAAATTTGATGCGCTCGTTGTTGCGGATTGCCCTACGCTCGAGCGAATTGGCCATGTGCGGGATTTGTTGAGGCCTGAGACTCAAATTTTTAATATCGATCATCATATTAGCAATGTGAAATTTGGGCACCATAACTACATTCATCCCACCGCGTCTGCGTGCGGTGAAATTGTTTTTGATTTGTTCAAATGGTTTAAGCTGAACATCAATCAAGAGGAAGCGACCGCCCTTTATGTCTCAATTAGCACCGATACGGGATCCTTTAAATACAGCAACACGACGGTAAAGTCTCATCAGGTTGCCTCTCATTTAATTGAGACGGGAATCGATATAGAAGAAATTAACGACGCGCTGTATTCGACTTATTCGCTCGAAAAAATCCAGCTCTATAGTCTTCTTTTGGGAAAGGTTCAAAGAAGCCAAGATGGAACCATCGCCTGGGTTGCGGTTACCCGAAACGACTTGAAACAAACCGGCGGAACTTATGAAGACACGGAAGGATTTATCGATTTCCTTAAATATATTAAAGAAGTGCAATTCTCTTTTTTCATGAGTGAAATGAATGGTAATGTTCGAGTTTCTTTTCGTTCTAAGGGTAATTATGATGTGGCGAAGGTGGCAGCACAATTTGGAGGCGGCGGGCATAAGAAAGCGGCAGGTTGCACCATTGCCGGCACTCTGGAAGATGCTACGAAAAAGATTTTAGATCAAATTAAAATCGCGATCGTCAAACAGAATCAAAAACGTTAATTTTTCTTGGCATGGCTCAAGTAACCAACGGTATTTTAGTTGTCGACAAAGCGGAAGGTTGGACATCGCACGATGTATGCGCTTTTATTCGAAGCCGTTTCCGCATTCCAAAGGTGGGGCATGCGGGGACTTTAGATCCGCTTGCAACAGGCGTTTTGGTTGTGTTGCTTGGCCAAGCGACGAAACGATCGCAAGAGCTTTCTTCTTGCGATAAGGAATATTTCGGAAGCATTCAGCTGGGAATTCAAACGGATACCCACGATATTTCAGGCACCGTATTGAATCGGGGGGATTGGCAGCATCTTACGGAAGCAGAGGTTCGTGCGACGGCGCAGAAATTTACCGGTGTTCTACAGCAATTGCCCCCAATGGTTTCAGCTCTGAAGCACAACGGAGTTCGGTTGTATCGTTTGGCGCGTGCCGGAAAAACGGTGGAGCGGCCAAAGCGAAGCGTCACCGTGCACGAATTTCGTATTGAGGAAGTTCATTTGCCGCTCATACGTTTCTTTGCGCATGTTTCAAAAGGGACTTATTTACGGACTCTCGTCAATGATATGGGGGAAGTTTTGGGTTCATTTGCCGCTTTATCACAGCTGAGGCGGGTCCGAAGTGGCTCGTTTACGCTGGATGATGCGATCACGATTGATCAGTTGAAAAAAATAGATCGGGAAAAACTGATTCATTTTGTCAAGGGTCAGGTTCCAGTATCCGTTGATTAATGAAAATCATCACCGATCTCAAAGGGTTTCAGAAAAAAGAATACCCTAATTTGGTGGTGGCACTCGGAAATTTTGACGGGGTCCATCTCGGCCATTTGAAAATTATTAGCACGCTTCGTGAACGTGCGAGTAAAATAGGCGGCAGAAGCGCGGTGTTTACGTTTAAAGAGCATCCGCAGCGGATTTTGCATCATAAAGAAGATCCGCCGATTTTAACATCGCTTGTTCATAAACTTTTTCTGTTAAAAGAAGCTGAAGTTGACCTTTGCTTTTTGATTGATTTTACGCTCGCGCTTTCTCAGAAAAGTCCGGAAGAGTTTATTCGCGAAATTTTTGTGGAACAGCTGGGTGCGCGGGAAATTTGTTTGGGCTTCAACGCTCGCTTTGGCCACAATCGCGCGGGCGACAGCCGTTTGATGAAACAGTTTGCCGAGCGATACGGCTTCGGTTTTTTGGAAGCACCGCCTTTTGAAGTTGAAGGCCGTGTCGTTTCAAGCAGTGCGATTCGCTCTTTGGTCCATGATGGGAAATTAAGCGAAGCAGCTGCTCTTTTGGGCCGTCCCTATTCGCTTTTCGGGACGGTCATTTCTGGAAGCGGCCGCGGAAAAATGCTTGGTTTTCCGACAGCGAATTTGGATTTGCATAGTGAAGTGATGCCGCCCGAAGGTGTCTATGCGGTATGGGTGCGTGTTTTGAGTTGTTCATTCACTCCAGCAAAACAAGGCTGGGCGGAACTTCAGGACGATGTCGTGGAAGACCATTTAAAAGCATTGCTTAATTACGGCAGGCGGCCAACATTTGGAGCCGCGTCAAAACCCGTTGCGGAAGTGCATCTTTTGGATTTTAATGAAAATTTAATGGGGAAAACCATTGAAGTAACGATTTGCGAACGCTTGCGTTCTGAGAAAGCTTTTTCAAATGAAGAAGCACTCAAGAACCAGATTAAGCAAGATATCGAAGCAGGTCAGCAATGGTTTGTGAAGCAAGTTTAACACGGAGGAAGCATGGCCATTAGCAAAGAAAAGAAAACAGCTACGATTAAACAACATCAACGCGGGAAAACCGATACCGGCTCTTGCGAAGTGCAAGTTGCGCTTTTGACCGGTCGGATCAACGAATTGACCAAACATTTCAAAACCCATAAAAAGGACAACCATTCACGCCGCGGCCTTATTCGAATGGTAGAAAAACGAAAGAGTTTGCTTGCTTATTTAGAAAGCGAAGATTCAGAGCGGTATAAGAAGCTTATTGGACAGTTGGATTTGAGAAAATAACCTAGAAGATAAGAGGAAAAGACAGAAAGGGAACGGAAAGAAATTATGGTGACACGAGTTAGTACAAAAATTGGAAATCAGGAGTTAATTATTGAAACAGGCCGTATGGCTAAGCAGGCAGACGGGGCTGTGATGGTGCAATATGGGGGCACGGTTGTTTTGACAACAGCCGTCGCCGCAAAAGAGCTCAAAGAAGATCGAGATTTCTTTCCACTAACCGTTGACTATCGAGAAAAGACGTATGCCGCCGGGAAAATTCCGGGCGGATTCTTCAAGCGCGAAGGCAGGCCTACCGAAAAAGAAATTTTAACTTCTCGCCTTATTGATCGGCCGCTTCGGCCTCTTTTTCCGGAGCATTATTATAATGAAGTTCAGGTGATGTCGACTGTGCTTTCTATCGACGGAGAATTCAACCCCGATCTTTTGGCTATTGTAGGCGCTTCCGCAGCACTTATGATTTCTCAGATCCCATTTGAAATTCCGATCGGGGCAGTACGGATTGGCCGTGTTGATGACAAATGGATCGCCAATCCTACTTATGCCCAGCTCCAAGAAAGCACGTTGGATTTGGTTTTGGCCGCCACCGATGAAAATATTGTGATGATTGAAGGCGGAGCTTCTGAATTGCCGGAAGATTTAATGAGTGAGGCAATTCAATTTGCGCGCGATCAAATAAAGCCCATGATTGAAATTCAGCGCGAACTCGCTAAAAAATGCGGAAAGCAAAAAGAAAAACCGGAACCAAAACTTATTCCCGGAGACGTACGTAAAAGGATCGAGGCTCATACAAAAGGCAAATTTATTTCTATTTTCAGATTAAAAAGAAAAGAAGAACGAATCGCAAAGCGGGATGACTTTTACGAAGAAGTCCTTGCGTTATTTGACCCGGCCGAGCCAAACTTTAATGAAAAGCAAGTGAAAGCTGTTTTTGATGAAATGGAACAAGAGGAAGTCCGTGCTCTCATTTTAGATAAAGGTGAACGGCCTGATGCGCGCGGATTTAAAGAAATTCGAGCCGTTACTTGTGAGGTAGGGCTTCTGCCGCGAACCCACGGTTCTGCTTTATTTACGCGCGGTGAAACACAAAGCCTTTCGGTAACCACTTTGGGCACAAGCCGCGATGAGCAGATTATTGATGCTTTGGAGGGTGAAAGCACAAAGCGGTTCATGCTGCATTACAATTTTCCGCCTTTTAGCGTAGGGGAAGTGAAGCCGAATCGTGGCCCCGGACGCCGAGAAATTGGCCATGGCGCTTTGGCGGAACGTGCGCTTCGTTCTGTGATGCCCGGCGAAGAAGAGTTTCCTTATGCGGTTCGAGTGGTATCCGATATCTTAGAATCGAACGGTTCCAGTTCGATGGCTACCGTTTGCGGTGCTTCCCTTGCTTTGATGGATGCGGGCGTTCCGATTAAAGCAGCGGTGAGCGGCATTGCCATGGGCCTTGTGAAGGAAGACAAAAAATGGAAGGTTCTCACTGATATTGCTGGTATTGAAGACCATTTGGGAGATATGGATTTCAAGGTGGCCGGCACGGCAAAAGGAATTACGGCCATTCAAATGGATATCAAAATTACCGGTGTTACCACCGAAATTTTAAACACCGCGCTTCTGGACGCGAAAGAAGCCCGCCTTAAAATTTTAGACATTATGCTCAAAACGATTTCATTACCGCGTACAGAATTATCAAACTATGCACCGCGGATTACGACGCTTAGAATTAATCCTGAAAAAATCGGAGAGCTGATTGGCCCCGGCGGGAAAAATATCCGAAGGATTATCGAAGAAAGCGGCGCCACGGTGGATATCGAAGATGACGGCCGGGTCATCGTTGCTTCCAGTGATGCAAAAGCATCTGCGATTGCCATTGCAAAAATTAGCGCCATTGCGGAGGAAGCACAGGTTGGGAAAATTTATCAGGCACGCGCCCGAAAAATTATGCCCTTCGGTGTTTTCTGTGAAATTTTGCCGGGGACAGACGGCCTCGTTCATGTTTCCGAATTGGCCGACGGGTTCGTCAAAAAAGTAGAAGATCACGTGAAGGTCGGGGATGTGTTTCCCGTCAAGGTGATTTCTGTTGATGAGCAAGGAAAAATCAGCCTGAGCCGAAAACAAGCGCAGAAGGAATTAGAAGCTCAGCAAAAATAAGAATGATGACGTCTGAAACCGTTCAAATCCTGGTGAAACGTCTTCCGCATCATGCGGATTTAGAGCTGCCTTCGTATTCAAGCGAAGGGGCAAGCGGTATGGATTTGGCGGCTGCCATTGATCGGGATCTTGAGCTTGGCCCCGGAGAACGAGCTTTAATTCCAACCGGAATTTCAATTGGTTTGCCTCATGGCTTTGAAGCTCAAATCCGTCCGCGAAGCGGGCTTGCTTTAAAGCATGGGATTGGGCTTTTAAATTCACCCGGCACCATCGATTCGGATTATCGGGGAGAAATCCAAGTGATTGTCGTTAATTTAGGGCAGGAGCCGTTTGTTATTAAGCGCGGAATGAGAATTGCGCAAATGATTATAGCTCAATATGTTACAGCGCGTTTCAAGATTGTTGACGAATTGGACGTTACATTAAGAAATGCCGGCGGTTTTGGGCATACCGGCCATTAAATCAAAGGCCACGGAAGCTCCAAATGAAAGCAAAAAGTAACAAACAAGAACGTCTGAACGA
>MHFM01000038.1:51010-64634 GCA_001804205.1 Omnitrophica bacterium RIFCSPLOWO2_01_FULL_45_10b | reverse complement strand
TTCGGTTTAAGTGCGTTTAGCATCCCGGCCCTCTTTCTTTTTTGGGCCAGCTGCTTTTTTCTCCAAAAAGTACCGCAGAAAAAATGGATCGAAATCGTAGGAATCGGAATTTCTTTGCTTGCCGTATCAAGTTTGTTTGCTTTATTAACCGCTTCAACTTGGAAGATGAAAGCGGGAGGCGTTTTGGGATATTTTATCGCCGGTAATTTAGAGAAATATTTCGGAGTGATCGGCGGTCTTATTATTTCAATTTGTTGTTTGGCGTTATCGCTCATTTTGGCAACTGATTTTTTGCTTTATCCTTTGTTTGAACGCGGATTTGAAAAAACACAAAAATCTTGGGCCCGCGTTACGGGCGTTTTTGAATGGGTAAGGAATCTGTTCTCATTTTTTAAACGAAGTCCAAACGAAAATCAATTATCAAAAGGATCTAATTTTACAAAATTTGAATCGCCAAGAGTAAGAACTTATAACCCTTTAACTAAAACAATTTCAGATTCGAATCAGACGCGCGAGTTTAAGAGAGCCGAAGAAGAGAAAGAGTCTATTTTTAAAGAAGCACTTGAACAAGCAATTAAAATTAAAAAGGTCAAGGAATTGCCAGCGGCTTTAAATTCTGCGCCTGCGGCGAAGAAAAAACAGACGCAAGAAAATTCGCTGCTTTCATCCGAGCAAGTAACCTTTAAGCCTGAAGCACCTCAAACACAAATTGCGTATCAATTTCCATCCCACGATCTTTTAAAACCGCCTTCAATAAAACCGGCGGCCATTCAAGATGATCTTCACGGGAATTCTAGGATTTTGGAAGAGACGCTTCGCGATTTTGGAATCGAAGTCAAGGTGCTCGAGATCGAACAGGGCCCCGTCATTACGCGCTATGAGCTTCTGCCTGCTCCGGGAGTCAAGGTGAGCAGCATTGTCAGCCTCGGCGATGATTTAGCATTGGCGCTTAAAGCAACAAGCATCCGCTTTATTAGCCCCATTCCCGGAAAATCAGCGATTGGAATTGAAATTCCAAATTCATCAACCAGTGTCGTTTTTTTGCGCGAACTTTTGGAATCAAGTGAATATCAAACGAGCAAGTGCCAACTCCCACTTTTATTAGGTAAGGACACAAGCGGGCAAGCCATGATCGCCGATTTAGCCGAAATGCCGCATCTTTTGATTGCAGGGGCAACCGGGAGCGGCAAAACCGTTTGTGTTAATTCGATTATTGCGGGGTTACTTTTTTCAAAATCACCTGAGGAATTGAAATTTGTGATGGTGGACCCAAAAATGGTGGAACTTAGCACCTACAAAGACATACCTCACATGCTCACTCCGGTGGTGACCGATGTCCGGAAAGCGGCCGGCACTTTAAATTGGCTTGTGACAGAAATGGAACGGCGCTTTAAGATTTTTTCTGTTTGTGGCACTCGAAATATTCAAGCGTTCAATACCAGGAAACCAAACGCGAATTCCGGCGATGAATTAGAGAAAAGACAGGACATTCCGAAGCGCCTTCCGTACATCATTCTGGTCATTGACGAACTTGCCGATTTGATGATGGTGGCGCAGGAGAAAGTGGAAAATGCAATTACTCGATTGGCGCAACTTTCGCGCGCCGTTGGAATTCATTTGATTTTAGCAACCCAACGCCCTTCGGTTGATGTGATTACCGGAGTGATCAAAGCAAACTTCCCGGCACGGATTTCATTTAAAGTAGCCGCAAAAGTGGATTCCCGGACGGTTTTGGATATTAACGGCGCGGACAAACTTTTAGGGAAGGGTGATATGCTGTTTTTAAAGCCCGGAGAACCCAAACCAACCCGCGGGCAGGCAACTTATATTTCCGATGAGGAGATCAGTAAAGCAGTTGAATTCATCAAAGCACAGCAAGGGCCTCAATATTTGGAAGAAATCGAAGCTGTTTCGGATGGTAAATCATTAATCCGTCCGATGGAAAAAGATGAAATGTATGATGATGCAGTTCGCGTGGTCTTGGAAACCCGTCAGGCTTCCGTTTCTGTACTTCAAAGAAAACTAAGGCTTGGTTATGGACGTGCCGCTCGGATTATGGATATGATGGAACAAGAAGAAATTGTCGGCCCTTTTCAAGGTTCCAAACCACGGGAAATTCTTGTCGATCGAATTGAGGAGGTCAGTGAATCATCCGCTGTTGATTCATGAAGAAAGCTTTAGTTTTTCGCCATGTTTCCCATGAAGGATTGGGAACGCTGGAGTCTTTCCTAAAACGTTCTAAAATCGCAATTGAATATTGCGATCTTTTTTCAAATCAACCCGTCCCAAAGTCATCCGCTGGTTACGATTTCATTATTTCGATGGGCGGCCCGATGAATGTGGATGAGACAGATCGTTTCCCATTTTTGTTGGCCGAGCGGAAATTCATTTCCGAAGCAATTCAATCCGGAAAACCAGTACTTGGTATTTGTCTTGGCGCTCAAATGATTGCGCGTGCTTTGGGTGCGTCAGTTTATCTGGGAACGCAAAAGGAGATTGGCTGGTATTCCATTCAATTAACCGAAGCAGGCCAAAAAGATCATGCCTTTCAAGGAATCACCGGCTCTCATCCAACGGTATTTCAATGGCATGGCGATACGTTTGATTTGCCGTATGGCGCCATGCTTCTTGCTTCTTCGGATTTATTTCCCCATCAAGCCTTTCAATTCAAAGGGATTGCGTACGCATTTCAATTTCATATTGAAATGACTCGCGAAATGATTTTAGATTGGCTCACAAAAGGTGAAGAAGAATTCAAATCAAAAAGGGCGGCTGGCATTTCAAAAGATGCAATCATACGAGATATTGAAAAGTATCAGCCCCGTTTGCATCGTTTCGCCGACGCGGTTTTCCAAGAATTCTTTTTACAATCCGCGGTGAATTCGAATCACTAAAATGAAGCAAAATTTGATGAGCGCTCAATCAAAGAAAGATAAGCGAGTGTCCGTCGGCATGCTTTCTCTTGGATGCCCCAAGACGCTCGTGGATAGCGAACTTGTTTTAGGGCTTCTTAAAAAAGATCGTTATCAGATTGCTGAAAATGTTACCGATTGCGATATCGCGCTGATTAACACATGTTCCTTTATTAATGAAGCGAAGCAGCAGTCCATTGACCATATTTTAAATCTCGCAGAACTAAAAAAAGAAGGGCGAATCAAAGGTCTCGTTGTATTAGGCTGTCTGGTTCAACGATATCAAAAGGAGCTGGAGCAGGAGCTTGGCGAGGTAGACGCGTTTGTCGGAACGGGAGATTACGAGGCGCTTAATTCCGTTTTAGACCAAGTGGTTCAAAAAAAGCGGATTTCTCGCGTTGGTACCCAGCCTGGTTTTCTTTATACCGCCGCCATCGAAAGAATCCCGTTAACTCCGCTCTATACGCGTTATCTCAAGATCTCGGAAGGATGCGATCATATTTGCTCTTTTTGTACCATTCCGAGCTTTCGGGGCAAACATCGCTCGCGCGCTTTGGATGATGTGGTCCGTGAAGCTCAGCGCCTTGTTGAACAAGAAGGGGCGCGCGAACTGGTTCTAACGGGTCAAGACACAACCTATTTCGGCCGCGATACAGAAGGAAAGTACTTGCTTTCAGATTTGCTTACGGAACTCAATACCATCCAAGGCATCAGGTGGATTCGATTGCTGTATGCCTATCCGAGCTGCGTAGACAATCGTTTGATAGACACCATCGGATCCTTAGATAAAGTGTGTCATTATTTAGATATGCCGCTTCAACACATTAGCGATCCAATCTTAAAAAGCATGAGACGCGGAATGACCAAAAAATCAACTTATGCACTCATTGGCAAATTGCGCTCAAGAATTCCGGATCTTGCCATTCGCACCACGTTTATTACCGGTTATCCCGGAGAAGGAGAGAGAGAATTTCAGGAGCTTCTTGAATTTATGGAAGAGGCTCATTTCGAGCGTCTTGGAATGTTTACTTATTCGCAGGAGGAAGGCTCACATGCCGCTGGGTTACCGGGTCAAATCGCAGAACCGGTTAAGGAAAAGCGCTTTCATCAAGCGATGACGCTTCAGCAAAAGATATCAAAAGACAATAATGAAAAATTGATTGGAAAGACCTTCGCCGTGCTCATTGAAGGGAGGGAAACGAAAAATCCATCTGTTTTCCGCGGGCGAAGTTACATGGATGCCCCCGAGGTTGATGGTTTGGTTTATGTTCAGGTTCCGCCGAAAGTTGTTTTACCAGAAGGAAATTTCGTGTTGGCAAAAGTGACAGGGGCTCAAGAATATGACCTTCAAGCCTCTTACATCAAATCACAACAGGGTAAATGATTACCCCCAATCAGTTAACCATTTTTCGAATCCTTCTTGCCGTCGCATGCCCTTTTATTTTAATTTCAAATCGCTCTTTTCTTTCTGAATTTATCGTTTTGATTGCGTTTACCGTTGCGTGCATTACGGACTGGTGGGACGGATATTTAGCGCGGAAGAAATCCATGGTTACCGCGATCGGAAAAATCGCGGATCCAATCGCGGATAAATTATTAATTCTTGGTTTAATGACCGTATTTGCTATATTGGAACTGTATGCATTTGAATGGGTTATCGTGATCTTCATCCGTGAAATTACCGTTACGTTCGCCAGACTTGTTTACTTGAAAAAAGGGAACGTCCTTCCTGCGGAATGGGCTGGTAAAGTCAAAATCGGATTTCAAATCACTTCCGTCTATCTCACCTTGCTATTCCTACTTGCTTTTGACAGCCATCTTTTCTTTAAAGACGAACCCTTTGTTTTGTTTGCTTTTCAAAGCGCTCATTATTTAGGAATTTTCTTCGCCACAGTTCTTACCGTCATATCGGGGGCCATGTTTTTTAAACGTTTACGTGAGGCATGATTTCGCGTATCGCACACTGGATTGCTATTTGCGGTCCGATTGGCCGCGCGAAATTTGCACCGGGATCTTTAGGAAGCCTCATCGGTGTTTTCTTGGCCATGCTGATGGGGCAGCATCACGTATTATTCATTGCTGCAACAGTTTTGGTATTGGTTGTGGGTATCTGGGCCAGCGAAGTGACGGCGCGGGATTTTAAGCTGCATGACCCGCCTTTTGTAGTGATTGATGAAGTATGCGGAATGATGATTAGTTTGTTGTTTATGCCGATCACCGGGTGGACGCTTCTTTTTGGATTTATCGGATTTCGTATTTTTGATATTTTGAAGCCGCCGCCTTTACGCCTGTTGGAACGTTTGCCAAAAGGCTTTGGCATCGTTTTGGATGACGTTGGAGCCGGGATTTATACGAACCTCGCATTACAAATGGTTATTCGCTATGCCCAGCTGTGAATTAGTTACCATTGGCTCTGAACTTTTAAATGGCAGTGTTTTGAATACCAACGCTCAATTTTTGGCGAGGAAAATCACAGCGTTAAGCATTGAAGTTGCCTATCAAGTAAGTTGCAAGGACCGAGAACAGGATATTTTAGACACGCTTTCTCGTGCTTTTGAGCGTTCGGATTTAATCATCGTGACCGGAGGTTTGGGGCCAACCCCGGATGACATCACGCGGGAAGTCATTGCAAAGTTTTTCCACTGTCCCTTAAAATTTAATCCTGCCCAATACCGCCATATCCTCCATCATTTCCGCACCTTACGAAAAGTCACGCCTCTCATGACGCGCCGGGAAGCCTTTCTGCCGGAAGCCGCAAAACCTCTTCTGAATCGTTTTGGGATTGCTTTAGGCTTTTATATTGCTGCCGGCGGAAAACTCCTCATTACATTGCCCGGCGTTCCGAGAGAGCTTGTCAAAATGTATGAAACAAGAGTCGAAAAACTAATCAAAGATAAGTTTCCCGATCGGCCGAGGTTTTATTTTCTCGAAGCCCATACGGCCGGCCTTCATGAAACTCAAATTATGCGGAAGTTGGGAAAGGGATTTTTTGCGGGAAGGAAATTTGAATTCGGTATTTATCCAAAAATTGGCGAAGTAACCATTCGAGTGAAAACTCAGGAAAAGAATTTGATCCCAATTTTACACCGTGAATTAGTGAAAAAGCTCAAAGGTTCACTATACAGTTGTAAAAACGAATCCTTTTCTGCCGCCCTTGGAATGGAACTTAGAAAATGTAAAAAGACACTCGCCATCGCCGAAAGTTGTACCGGAGGGCTTTTGGCTGAACGAATTACAGATCCCCCGGGCGCCTCTCAGTATTTTAAGGGAAGCATCGTTGCTTACTCAAATCAAATCAAATTTCGGGAGCTTGGCGTGCCTATGGAATTAATTCAAAAAGAAGGGGCGGTTTCCGCCGAGGTAGCCCAAGCGATGGCGAAAGCAATTCGCATCCAATATCAGACATCCATTGGCCTTTCGATTACGGGAGTTGCAGGGCCAAGCGGCGGAACACGGTTGAAACCCATCGGACTTGTCTACATTGCTATTTCAGATTCAAAAAGAAACCGTGCCTTCCGATTTCGATTTTTGGGTGAGCGCGATAAAATAAGGCTTCAAGCAACCCAAAAAGCATTGTTTTTGCTGTGGCAATGGCTCGCGAGGGGATAAGATCTTTTCTGGCAATCGAATTATCCAAAACGCTTAAGCAGGAAGCCTTGTCCTTTGTCGAAACCATCCAAGACCAATACTCAAATTTTCGCTTCTTACCGATTGAGAATTGGCATTTAACCCTTCATTTTCTAGGCCAAATTAATCCTGACCAACTCAAAAGCCTTCAACTTGAGTTGCCAAAAGCGGTAGCGCAGATTAAGCCTTTTTCAATTTCACTTGAAGACTTAGGAGCTTTCCCGAAGAAATTCCCACGCGTTTTATGGCTGGGCGTGGCAGGTGACAGAGACGGGCTTTTGGCGTTAAAGAAGTGCCTTGACCAGATATTGAAGAAACTCCATTTTGAAATCGAAACAAGGCCTTATCATCCACACATTACGATTGCGCGATCGAAAGGAGAGTCAAAACAAACATTTTTAGCGCCCAAGCAGGAATTTGAGTCAAAAAATTTTGACAAAATCCATAGCGTTACCTTATTTCAAAGCATTTTGTCTCCGCAAGGCTCATCACATTCTCCTCTCGGGGTATTTTTATTAGGCTCTTCCTGACACCTACTTTCTAAATTTTATTAAAAACGCTTGCCCTCTGAAAAGTGAAATTATCAGCTTATATTTTCGTCTGCCCTTCCTTGAAAGCCTTACAGGTGCACGGTATACTTAATTTGATACTTACAGATAAGCTGTTAAATTGCAATGACTTAGGAGGAGCATGTGAAACGAATCGGTGAAATCCTAATTGAAAACGGAAGCCTAACGCAAGACCAATTAGGCGAAGCTTTGGATCGTCAAAAAAAGACCCCCGGGAAATTATTGGGGAAAGTCTTGATTGAATTAGGATTTGTGACAGAAGAAGACATCGTAGTGGCTCTGGCGACGCAGTTTAACGTTCCTTATCTACCCATCGGGAATTATACGCTGAACGAGGCTGCGAGCGAATTATTTCCCAAAGAACTCATTCAAAAGTATTTATGCATTCCGCTTGATCGGATTGGCAATCTACTGACTGTTGTTATGGCAGACCCGACGAATGAACAAGCCATTCAGGAAATCGAGGCCGCCACCAAATGCAAAGTACAAGCATTTGTCGCAACCACTACGGAAATTACAACCACCATTCAGCAGCACTTTCATATTGATATCTCATCGGCGCCGGAAATTGGCCAGGGCCTTTCACATTCTCCAGCACGATCCTCATCTGAGCGCAAAGCTGAAGGTCAATCTCCTCAAAAATCGTAGGAGCCTCCCATGGTTTCAGAAGTACTCAATCAACGATTATTGAACAAAATGACCAAACAGGGCCTTTTAAAAGAGGCCGATTACGAAACACTGGTCAGCGAAAAGGATAAGTCTGAGGAATCCTTCCAAGAGTTAATTCTAAAGCATCGGTTTTTGAGCGAAACGCAATTAATTTCATTTCTCTCAAACGAATTTAAATGCCCTTCGATTAACCCAAATGATTTTACCCCTGACGAAGAAGTCATTCAGCTCATTCCGGCAGTCTTTGCGTATAAGCATCACGTTCTCCCCATTGCAAGAAGCAATAATACGCTTACCGTTGCGATGGAAAATCCGGGGAATTTGGTTTTAGTCGATGACATCAAGGCTATCACTAATTTAAAAATTCAGCCGACAGTTGCGCTTTCAAAAGTGATCACAAAAGCATTGGAGCGGTATTATTCAAAGTCAGGCGTTCCAATGGAAGAGCCTACTTCAGAAGAGAGCATTCAAGAGCTGGTGCGGATCGTTCAGGAGAAGAAAGAACAAGATGTAGAGAACGATACGATGAGCCTCTTAAAGCAGGCGCAGGAAACGCCGGTGATCAAAATTGCCAATCTTTTGCTGCTGGATGCCATCAAAAGAAAATCAAGCGACCTCTTTATTGAACCCTGGGAAACCAATATTCGTGTTCGGTGCCGTGTAGACGGCCTTTTGGAAGAAATTCCTGCACCACCTAAAACGTTTGGCTCCGCTTTAGTTTCCCGCTTCAAGGTGATGAGCCAGTTAGATATTGCAGAGCGCCGCATTCCGCAGGACGGGCGGTTTAAAATCAAAGTTCAAGACCGTGAAGTAGACATCCGAGTTTCGATTTTACCGACAAGTTTTGGAGAAAAAGTATGCCTTAGAATTCTCGATAAAAAAACGCAATCGCACGACCTTGAAAAACTTGGATTCAGCCATACGGAGGCAGAACAAATCAAAATGTATTCAACAAAACCGCATGGAATGATCTTGGTAACGGGGCCTACCGGAAGCGGAAAGACCACAACCCTCTACTCCGTTTTAGCTTATTTGGATGGCCCGGACAAAAATATTACGACGGTAGAAGATCCGGTCGAATATGAAGTGAATGGCATTAATCAAGTGAATGTGAGAGAGCCGATCGGGCTGACTTTTCCAGCCGCGCTTCGTTCCATTTTGCGGCAGGACCCGGATATTATCCTGATTGGAGAAATTCGCGATTTAACCACAATGGACATTGCAATTAAAGCTGCTTTAACAGGCCATTTGGTTCTGAGTACCCTTCATACGAATGATACTACCGGTTCGATTACGCGCATGTTGAATATGGGGATTGAGCCATTTTTAATTACTTCTTCCGTGCTTATGATTTCTGCTCAGCGCTTGGTACGAAAGCTTTGTCCCAATTGCAAGACTGGGTTTAAAGCAGATCAAGAACTGATCGCTCGTCTTAATCTTGATCCCAAAAAGCCAAACACCTTTTACCGACCTGCAGGATGCTCGAAATGCCGTTCCACCGGTTATAAGGGACGTTCCGTCATTTCTGAAATTTTGGCGATGTCACCTGAAATTAAATCCTTAGTGATGAAACGTACGTCCGGTGAAGTGATTAAGCAAGCCGCTAGGCGGAACGGAATGAATACTTTGCGGGAAAGCGGTATTGAAAAAGCATTGGCAGGGGACACATCGCTCGATGAAATTTTCCGCGTGACCGCGGGCGATCAAGAACTTGAGGTGGAATAAATGCCGGGAACTTATACAGTAACCCTTAATGAGATTTTGAAGAGAACGCAAGCTGTCTCAGATGCCAGTTTTCGGCGTGCCCGAGAATTGCAAAAGACAACCGGCAAAAAACTAATCCGCATCATCGTGGATGAAGGAATGATCAGCGAAAAGGACCTTCTTCTTTTGTTAAGCACGGAGCTCAACATTCCCGTTTTGAATCTCTCTGCTTACAAAAGCGATCCCAACGTCGCTCGACTGATCCCTAAAAAAATTGCTGATCAGCATGGGATCATTCCGATTGCAAAAATAGGAAACATTATTACGCTCGCAATGGGCGATCCTTTGGATGTATCGGCCATGGACGATGTCAAAAAAATAACCCAATGCAATGTCCGCCCCGTGATCGTGTCGTATCGTGATATCCAGGCTGCAATTGAAGCTCAATATTCTGAAGAACTTAAATTAGAAGAGATTTTGGACAATCTTGATGAAAATTCAATTGAAGTGGTTAATCAATCAGAAACAGTTGAAGAAAATCACGAAACTTACGCGGCAGACGAAGCCCCCGTCATCAAAATGGTGAATTTAATTCTTCAGGAAGCGATAAAAAGTCGGGCCTCAGATATTCATTTTGAACCTTTCGCTAGTCAACTGCGGATCCGTTATCGAATTGACGGCGCTCTTCGGAACGCCTTTTCCCCTCCAAGACATATGTACAGTTCGATTTTAACTCGCATCAAGATTGTTTCAAATCTTGATATTACGGAAAAGCGCTTGCCTCAAGACGGGCGGTTTAAGGCCAGTTTTGAAAATCGTGAAATTGACTTCCGCGTCTCTCTTTTGCCTGCGCATCATGGCCAAAAAGCAGTGCTTCGTATTTTGGATCAAACAAATCTTAAAGCAGGGCTTGAAACGTTGGGATTTGCACAGCGGAGTATTCAAAAATTTCAAGAGGTCATCAAGAGACCCTATGGAATGGTTTTGGTAACGGGGCCTACCGGAAGCGGAAAATCAACCACTCTTTATACCATTTTGAGTCAGCTCAACACAAGAGAGCGCAATATTATGACCATTGAAGACCCGATTGAGTATCAGCTTCATGGAATTACACAAACTCAGGTGAATCCGGATATCGGCCTTACCTTTGTGACGGGCCTCCGCTCTCTGTTGCGGCAGAGCCCCGACATTATTTTAATTGGAGAAATTCGCGACGGGGAAACAGCAGACATAGCCGTCAAAGCGGCGTTAACAGGGCATTTGGTTTTTAGCACGCTTCATACGAATGACGCGGCCGGTGCCGTTACGCGATTGACCGATATGGGCGTGGAGCCATTTCTGATCGCTTCATCCTTAATTGCCACGACAGCTCAGCGCTTAATGCGTCGGATTTGCACTCGATGTAGAGAGGTTTGTGAAATTCCTCGTGAGGTTTTAGACCGGTTTCCTGCCGAGCAAAAATGGCTGAAGGATGCGAAGGCATATCACGGCCGCGGATGCGATTATTGCAAACATACAGGCTATCGCGGGCGATTGGGAGCTATGGAAGTTTTGCCGATTGATGAGACGATTCGGAAGTTGATTGTTGACAATAAATCAAGCGGTGAAATTGAAGCTGCCGCCCGGAAAAGCGGAATGACCGGCCTGTTTGAGGAAGCTTTAGAAGCATTTAGATCTGGACAAACAACTTTGGAAGAAGTGTTGCGCGTATCGACATTTGAAGAGTGATCACGAGGTAAAAAATGCCCGAGTTTGAATATTTAGTGAAAGATAAAGAAGGCAAAAATTTAAGCGGGAAGCGGGAAGCAGGCAATGTTAATGATATTGTTTCTGCGCTTCGTCAGCAAGGGTATCTGATTATCCGAGTGACCGAAGTAAAAGCAAAGATGTCACTTTTTTCGAAAAATATTTTCAGTACCAAACGAGGCGGAAAAATAAAAGCGGATGAGCTCGTTGTTTTTTCGAGACAACTCGCCACGATGGTGGAAGCAGGCGTGCCCTTGGTCCAGGCGCTCACAATTTTAGCGGAGCAAGTTGAAAACTCATCGTTAAAGTATGTTACCAGCTCTCTTCATGACGACGTCGAAAGCGGAAAAAGTTTATCCGAAGCCTTAGAGAAACATAAAAAAGTATTTTCGAACCTCTTTGTGAGCATGGTAAAAGCGGGCGAATCCAGCGGAAGCCTTCAGGAAATTTTGGACCGGCTTGCCAGTTACATTGAGAAAACCAATACGTTGCAGAAAAAAATTAAATCGGCTTTAGTTTATCCTATGGTTGTTGGAATCATGGCTCTTGTCATTACGTTTGCAATGATGACTTGGGTAATCCCGCAGTTTGCAGGTATTTTTAAATCGTTAAATGCCCCTCTTCCTGTGCCGACGCTGCTTCTTATCGGCGCAAGCGATTTTCTGAGAAACAATCTCATTTTAGTTCTGGGCGCAACCGCTACTTTCATTTTTCTCATTCTTAGATTTATTAATACCAAACAGGGGCGACTATGGTTTGATTCCCTTAAGTTAAACCTTCCTGTATTTGGCCCTCTTTTTATGAAGGTAGCCGTGAGCAAATTTTCGAGAACTTTATCCACCCTGGTAAAAAGCGGTGTTCCCATTTTGAGCGCTTTGGAAATTGTAGGGAAAACAGCGGGAAATCAAGTGATTGAACGAATGGTGGCAGACGTTCGCAATTCCATCAAAGAAGGCGAAAGCATCTCCGCTCCACTTTTAAAGAAGAAAATTTTCCCACCGATGGTTGTCCGGATGATTGCTGTTGGCGAGGAGACAGGTGAGCTGGATAAGATGCTTTCAAAAATTTCTGATTTTTATGACGTTCAAGTTGATACTTCCGTAGATGGCCTTACCTCGATGATCGAACCATTGGTGATCGCCTTTTTAGGTATTGTGATAGGAGGCATTGTTGTCGCTATGTTTTTACCGATTTTGACACTGACCCAAGCGATCAAATAAAAATTATGCCAACGAATATTTTACTCAAGCGGTTTAGAGTTTTAATCATTTCAAGGCTTTTTCTCGCGGCCTTTCTTTTGTTCTATGCCCAGTTTGTTTTTCCGGCTGAGGGCATTACTTTTTATGCGACGATCGCAAGCATTTCGGTGCTGAGTATTTTTTATATTTTTTGGTTAATCTGGGGCCGATATTTAAAGCTTTTTGGATATGTTCAGATTGCCTGTGATCTTATTTTGGAAAGCATCCTCATTTATTACACCGGCGGCGCTGATAGTTTGTTTGCCACCATTTATGTTTTGTCCATTCTAAGCGCGGGCCCCATCATCTCTCCGCTAGCCAGCTTTTATGTCGCGACAGGCAGCAGTATTTGCTTTATTGCTACTGTACTTCTTTTGTCTTCCGGTTGGGCCTTTCCCGGCCTGTCTGCTCCTGCCACTTATTACGTCACTCGATGGGATCCCGTCTACGTGTTTTATGCGACTTATGTTCGGATCACTGTTTTTTATTTGGTCGCTGTTTTGACTTATTATTTCTCTCAAATGATCAAGCAGCTTGAAGGGAAGATGAAAACACAGGAGCGCCTTGTGTTTCTGGGAGAAGTTGTTTCAAGCATTGCGCATGAAATTCGCAATCCATTAGCCTCGATTAGCGGTTGTGCCGAACTTCTCAAGAAACAACTCAATTCGAAGTTGAGTGATCGAGATCAGCGCTTGATGTCTGCCATCGTTGACGAATCCGACAGAATTAACCGGATTTTTAGTAACCTTTTGGATTATTCACGTCTTCCGGAACTTCAAATCGAGGAAATAGATGTAGAACCATATCTCGATCAAATTTTTATGTTGATGCAGCATCAAAAAAGTTTTAAGGCGACCGTGAAAATAGAAACTTTGTACAAAGGCAAAAATATAAAAATGCGCGTTGACCCTGAATATTTAAAACAAGTCTTTATGAATATTATTTCGAATGCGTTTGAAGCGATGGCGAACGGCGGGTGTTTGAAGGTGACGAGCAGCGCAAATCATGCTTATATCTTGATTGGCGTGGAAGATACAGGATGTGGGATGGATAAAAAAACGCTGAAATCTATTTTCATCCCTTTCAAGACCACCAAACGTGACGGAACAGGGCTTGGATTAGCTCAGGCTCATAAGATTGTCAGTCAGCATGGCGGTAA
>MHFM01000038.1:48549-50979 GCA_001804205.1 Omnitrophica bacterium RIFCSPLOWO2_01_FULL_45_10b | reverse complement strand
TGAAGTGTTTCTTCCCAAAGCTTAACAGTAGGTTTGTAGGATAAGGAGCAGAATATGCCGGCAGGAAAAATTTTCGTAATCGATGATGAGCCGAACATTCGGGACACAATTAAACAGGCGTTGGAAATAGAAGGATACAGCGTAACTTCTTTTGACAGCTCTGTCCGAGGATTAAAAACGGCTTCTGAAATGCCACCCGATTTAATGATTGCCGATTTGGTCATGCCCGAACTTGACGGACTAGAACTTCTGAAGCGAGTCAAGATACTCAATCCGGAAATTAACGTGGTCATGATTACGGGCCACGCCTCTTTAGAATCGGCGATTAGCGCTATTCGCGAAGGGGCAAGCGATTATGTGATCAAGCCATTTAAAATCGACGCTCTTTTGACCACGGTTAGAAAAGCGCTATGTCAAAAGCGTTTTGCGCCGGGCGCTTCTGTGGGCGACAAAACGTTCCACGAAAAGTATCAAGTTAAAAATTTGGTTGGCACAACTTCAGAAATGAAAGAAATTTTTCAACTTGTTGACAAAGTGAGCAAAACGGAAAGCACCGTTCTCATTATGGGTGAGAGTGGTACTGGCAAAGAAATGGTTGCGCGCTCAATCCATTATCAATCGAAACACAGAAAAGGTCCTTTTGTGAGCGTCAATTGCGCCGCTCTTCCCGAGAATTTGTTGGAGAGTGAGTTATTTGGTTATGAAAGGGGGGCTTTTACAGGAGCGGCAGCGCCGAAAATGGGGCTTTTTGAATTGGCAGAATCCGGCTCTTTCTTATTGGATGAGGTCGGAGAAATGACAGTGAATCTTCAGGTCAAGCTGCTCCGAGTGCTCCAGGAGCGGATTCTGAAGCGTTTGGGGGGCATTAAAGACATTCCCGTTGATTTTAGGCTGATTGCCGCAACGAGCAAAAACCTGCCGCAGGAAGTAAAAGAAGGCCGCTTCCGGGAAGAGCTTTTCTATCGCATTAATGTGATTCCTATTGTTATGCCGCCGCTCAGAGAAAGGCTGAACGATATTCCCGTCTTTGTTTCCCATTTCTTGAATGTCTACGGCAAAAAACAGGATCATTGGAGAGAGTTTGAGGTTCAGGATGAAGCCATCGAAGCATTTAAGAGTTATCAGTGGCCCGGGAACATTCGCGAACTTGAGAATGTCATTGAGCGGATTGTTGCGCTTTCTGAAACAAATAGAATTGACAAAAAAATAGTCGAAAAAGCTCTCGGAACAGGGGGCTTTAGTTCCAAGACTTCCGCGCCGATAATAAATAGCAGTAATCTCCGCGAAAAAATGGAAGTTTATGAAAGAAATCTGATTGAAAAAGCGTTGCAAACTGCAGAAGGGAATAAAAATAAAGCTGCTCAAAAGCTTAATTTAACGCGGCAAGCCCTGCAATATAAATTGAAAAAATATGGGATCACCTCCGCACGGATGAGATAACAGGAGGAGCACTGTGAAGAAGAAGCATCAGTCAAAAACAAAAATTGGTTTAAGTGGTTTTACGCTGATCGAATTAATCATCGTTATCGCTATTATTGGGATTGTAGCCGCCATTGCAGCTACAAGCGCCCTTGCTACCAGAGTTCAAGCAAACGAAGGGGCAGTGAAAGGCTCATTGAAAACAATTCAAAGCGCTAGCGTTTCTTATCGAGGAGCGCAGGGGGCATATCCTGCCAATTTGACAGCCTTGGGAGCTAGTTATTTAGGAGGGGGCTTAGAGACCGGAATTAAGTCGGGATATAATTTTACACTCGCATCAGGAAACCAAGGCGAGACGTTTACATGCACGGCCGCACCCAGGAGCGCTAATTATACAGGGGTAAGAAGTTATTGCACCGATGTTTACAACGTAATTTATATGTATAATACCGCAACTATTTCAGCGGATGGGACGGCATGTCCGCCTAACGGGACCCCCCTTACTGGTTAAAATAATGTAAAAAAATCTTTACTTATGGGTAAAATTTTTACAAAATTGATGCAGTCGGCAAGAAAAAGTTTCGATGTTAAAGGAAGAATAAAGTGTTATTCTGAACTAAGCAAAAATTGGCATGGCTTTTGTATTACTATTACCGTAAGCTAAATTAAGAAAAGGAGGAATAAATATGAAAACTATAAGAACTGATAAAGGTTTCACCCTCGTAGAAATCATGATTGTGGTAGCCATCATTGGATTGCTCGCCGCCATTGCGATTCCGAACTTGCTTCGGGCGAGGATTAATTCAAATGAGAGTGCGGTTCAGGGCGATTTGAGAGCGTTCAGCACAGCGGCTGAAAGCTTTCGTGCAGCAGCGCAGCCGCCTTCTTATGCGGCCAACTTTGCCGCATTGACTACCGCCGCTCCTGCGTATTTGGATGCGACGTGGATTGATAACGCTGTCAAGCACGGCCATACAATTGCTTATGCGGCAGGTGCCGCAGCGAACGGTG
>MHFM01000038.1:46073-48522 GCA_001804205.1 Omnitrophica bacterium RIFCSPLOWO2_01_FULL_45_10b | reverse complement strand
ATACAGGTGTTCTCAGGGTTCGCGTAGGCGTTGCTGCTCCGACCGTTGCTGGCGGCGCTTGTACTGATCCTGCAGTACAATAAGCTGCGCATCTTTCAAGGCTCACCGAAACCTACTCGTCCCTATGCGGACGGGTAGGTTTCTTTTTTAAGATTTTCATTGGAATTTCACCCTTGTTTTGCTATCTTAAACCGAGCCTTTTTATATATGGCGATACGCATACCAAACCTCTCCAAATTAGCCTCAATAGAAGTATCTTCTTTTTTTAAGAAAACACCCCCCAAAACTCAAGGCGAACGAAAAGTTGGATTAAACATAGGGCATGGCGCCATCACCGCATGCGAAGTTTCTTTTGGTGCCCAACACCAGCTTATTTTGGAACAATGCGCAAGAAAGGAAATTGTTAAAGATAAGCCAATCGCTTCTCAGCTTAAAGATTTTCTCCACGAATCAAAATTTCAATCCAAGCAAGTCAACATGTCCCTCAAGGGGCATGGAGTTGTTGTTCGCTTCCTTTCCTTTCCAAAGATGAATCGCTCGGACTTTGCAAGTTCCATTCAGTTTGAGGCTGAAAAGTATTTGCCCTTCAGTTTGTCCGAAGTTGTTTTAGACTATCAGATTATAGAGGACATTGCGGTGCCGCCAAAAACTGATTTGAACACGATGAAGGTAATTTTAGTGGCAGCACGCAAGACAGAAATCGACAAATTGGTGAACCTAGCGCAGGAAATTGGGTTTAAATTAAACGTGATTGATGTCGACGTTTTTGCATATGTAAATGCTTTTGAGCATTCGAACCCGGAAGTGAAAAATCAATCGGTTGCTTTGATCGATTTTGGGGCCGGCGATACAACTTTAGCGGTTGTGGATAAAGGGGCTTTGGTTTTTTCCCGCGACATCGCATTTGGCGGAGATGATTTAACAGAAATGATCCACCGAAAATTAAACGTTCCGGTTGAAGAGGCGCTTAAAATCCAGCTGGATCAAAATTTAAGCCAACCAGAGCATAAAATAGCTGTTGAAGAGGGATTATCCCGTTTGTTTCAAGAATTGAGGTCCTCCCTTAATTTTTATTATAATCAAAATCAAACCGCAACTCCGGTCGAGACTATTTATGTTTCAGGCGGATTATCCCAGCTTGGCGTATTGCTTGAACTGCTCGAAAAACAAATTGAAACGCCCATTAAAAAATGGGATCCGACGAGCCAGTTTACGCTTGGCGAAAAAGTAAGCCGTGAAACTTTGGATCCCTTAACCCCTTACTTGCCAGTTTGTATTGGACTGGCCATTCGCTCCAAATGATCTCACCACCTGTTTGTAAAGAGCGCGATTTAGAATATGGTGGCAGAGCATTTGAGTCAAATCGCGCTCTTTCATCTTTAAAAAGATTGCGCTGTCTTGCAGCAGCAGTCAAACAGGTGGTGGGATGATTCTGATTAATCTTTTGCCCCAAGAACTACGGATCAAGGAAACCAAAAAACTTAATATTCCTTACCGGTTGATTGCCGTTTGTGTTTTTGTCATTTTCTTGGGATTATCAATTTACAATTTATTTCTTTATGTCAGTGTCCGCGAAGAATTTAGAAAACTTGAAAAGCAATGGAGCGCCATCGAAGCCAAGAGCATCCAAGCGGACCAGTTGGAAGCAGAGGTTGGGGGTGGTGGAATGGCTGCGGAAATAGATTTTTATGACACATTTATCGAGCCGCCTCTTGAAACTGCGCACATATTGAACTTGGTGAGCGACTTGACACCGAAAAGCGCTTGGCTGGCAGAATTAAAGTTTGAAAGAGTCCAAAAGGAAATGATGCTCGTTTTAAATGGTGTTTCGGAATCGGCCGGGAAAAGTTCAAAACTAATTGAAATTCAAAATTTTTCAAATAGTTTAAAGGACCAGATGGAACAGGTGACCAGCGCTAGTTCTCCTTCGGCCATGAACCAACCTTCAGTCAATCCGGCTTCCGCCTTCGTTCCCACAACGGCGGTGTCGACGGGCCTCCCGGTTAGTGATCAAAAAATTGAAGCAATTGTGACAACAACAAGTCAGGCGGGGGATGAGGAAAGGGCTGAACGGATGCAATTTACGGCAGCATTTAAGACGAAAGGGTTTGTACAAAAATAACCTATGCCAAAATTTAAATTGAATCAACAGATATCTCTTGAAGCATTAAAAAAAATGTTTCCGTCAACCGATCGGAAGATGCTTATCCAAAATGCGATGATCGCAGCTGCCTTCGCAATTTTTATCTTTCTTTTCTTCGTGCCAATTTTAATGCAGAATAAGAAAATGATGGATCAAGTGAATAATTTCAAATGGAGAATCAATCAAGCTAATTTAAAAATCGCGCGTATCCCGCAACTCACAAAAGAAAAAGAAATTTTTGGGGCCCGCACCAAGCAAATTCGGGATCAGTTTTTTGACGTTAAAGACGCGGATCAGCTGATTGGG
>MHFM01000038.1:33138-46065 GCA_001804205.1 Omnitrophica bacterium RIFCSPLOWO2_01_FULL_45_10b | reverse complement strand
GCAGAACTTCCCCCTCCTTTTTCTCAAATGTATATGAGCCGAAGCTACGAATTGATTGTGGTGGGAGGGTATCATAATGTGGGAAGTTTTATTAATAAGTTAGAGCATTATTCAAAGAATTTTTCTGTTCATAATATTCAAATCGCCGGCGGGGAAAAGAATGATACAGCGCATCAATGCACTTTAATCGTGGTAGCGTATATCAAGCGGATGGGCATGGCATGAACTGTTTTGAAAAGCGGAAAGTTGTTTTAGTTTTAAGCGTTCTGTGTCTATTTTTGACAAGTCATTTTTCATTGGCTTTTGGAGTAGAGTTTCGCTATGATAGCCATGGAAAGCGCGACCCCTTTTTATCCCCCGCAAGTGCGGGATCCCAGATGGGTTCGGGGGAGTTAAGGCTTGAGGGTGTTGTGGTTGACCAAAGCGGCGGTTCTTATGCAATTGTCAACAGTCAGATTGTCAAAGAAGGGGAGTCGCTCCAAGGATTCTTATTGAAGAAAATCGAGTCAAACCGAGTTCTATTTGAAAAAGAAGGCGAAGATTTTGAGATTATTTTGCGTCAAGACGAAGAATTATTAAAACAATATTTGCAAACTCCAGAGAAAAATTCTGGACCTTTCATAGAGAATGAACTGCCGGCAGAATCATCGGATCAAAAAGAGGCGGAGCCGGCTTAAATATAAAATGAGCCAGAAGCTTGCAATGGCACAAACTGCTTTTTTAAACTTTAAGATTTGGACCAAGGGAGCAGTTTTCTTCCTGTCCTTATTGTTTGTGATTGGAACAGCTCTTTCAGCGCAGAGCCCTTCGGATGAAAGCAATTCGGATCAAGAAGCCCCTCCATCTCCTGAGGCAACTTCTTCAGCTTCAACAGCAGGCCCCCCAGGTACAGTCAGTATTGATTTTAAAGATGCCGATATTAATAATGTCCTCCGCATTCTCAGCTTGAAGAGTGGTGTCAATATTGTTGCGGGCCCAGAAGTTACAGGAACAGTCACGATCCGTCTTGAAAATGTGCCGTGGGAAAAGGCTCTTGATGTTGTGTTGAGAACCTATGGCTATGTGTATGAGCGCAAGGAGAATATTGTCCGTGTGACAACAAAAGAAAACCTTTCGACTGAGGAGTTGATCACGGAAACATTCGTATTAAATTATACGACTGCAAAAGAAGTTGAGGAATCGTTAAAGGATATTGTTTCGGAACGAGGGCGTATCAAATCGGTTGAACGCAGCAATATGCTTGTGGTTACCGATATCCCAACGAACCTTTATAAGATTCGTGAAGTTGTTGCCAAACTGGACAAGAGTACGCCACAGGCCCACATTGATGCAAAGATTATAAAAACGCAACTTCAACAAGGTGAAAATTTAGGTATCAAATGGGAACCTCAAGGAACATTAAAAGGATCGCAAAAGCCGCTGACATTTCCTTTTAACTCATTTGCTAAGGTAGATGAAGCCGATCCATTTGAGCGGGTGTTCAGTAAGTTTTTCCCGAATATTAATGCGAATAGTGCGGCTGTTCCCACGGCAGGCACTCCAAACATTTTTAATCCAAGCGGGTTTCCAACAGGTGGCGCTGCAACTCTCACCAATAACACTTATACTCTTGGGACCCTTGATTTCACAGCTTTCCAGGCCGTTCTTAATTTTTTTAGGAGTCGGGCGAACACCAAAGTTATTTCAAATCCAAGAATTACGGTTTTAAATAATCAAAAAGCAACAATTAGGGTAGCTAAAGATATTCCTTACCCTCAGTACGAACGCAACGAAACCACAGGAAGTTTTGAGATTTCTGGATACGATTTTAAACCTTCTGGGGTTAAAATGGAAGTGACGCCTCATATTAATGATGCGAACGAAATTTTGGTCGATTTAGAACCGGAAGTTACTTCCATTCCCGGTGGTACAGATGTGACTACATTTACTACGAGTGCGACCGCAGCATTACAAAGCCTTCCGAACATCAATACGACGACAGCCAAAACACAAGTGTTAATTAGAAGTGGTGAAACGATTGCTATTGGTGGCCTTATGACGGATGCGGTTGCATCAGCGGAGCAGAAGGTTCCTGTTTTAGGTGATATTCCTTTCGTTGGAAAGATTTTCAGGTCAAAGCGCCGAGAAGCGGGAACAGCAAATGAAAAAGCAGAAACCTTATTTTTCGTTACGGTTACAGTTGTGGATACACAAGGGGAGCCCACGACTTCGCTTGCTCCCAAGACTCAGGTCCAAGCGGCTTCCGGGCAATCCCTTTCAGAAAAAATAGAATCCACAAAACTAAGTGAAGCAAATCAGGGAATCGGCACTTTATCCGACGATGAGCGGAAAGACGATATCACTGCTTCCGCTATTTCTCCTGTCGGGCAGCCGGCAGTGACGCTTCACAATCAAAGTAGCGATGTTAAGAAAATTTAAGTTTTTTGGAGAACCAATGACGCTTTTCCTAACATTTCATACAGAAAGAATGGTTACGAAACATGAAAAAGGAAATTTTAATGTCTCTCGAAGTCAACGAGAGACGAGTTGCAATTCTCGAAGACGGGAAGTTGGAAGAATTCTTTATCGAGCGTGCCGATGGATTCAAGATGTTCGGCAACATTTACAAAGGGAAAGTCAAATCAATCGTTCCTGGAATTGGAGCAGCGTTCGTAGATTTGGGAACGAAAAAAGATGGCTTCCTCTATGTTGCCGATGCCATTGAGTCGTCATTTGGCTTAGAATCGGCGTTCGAAGAAGTTGAGTTTGAAGGAAAAAAAGAACGTTCTGAAACACCTCGGATTGAGAATGTTTTAAAAATAGGCCAAGAAGTTTTTGTTCAAGTTGTTAAAGAGCCTATCCGGGATAAAGGCCCTCGCTTAACCACGCACGTTGCTTTACCAGCCCGCTATTTGGTATTAGCCCCAGGAGAAAGTAAGGTTGGCGTTTCACGCCGAATTGATGATCCCCGCGAACGTGAAAAAATCCGGGAAATTTTTTCTCAAATTGAGCTTCCGAAGGACAGTGGTTTTATCGTTCGCACCGCAGGGGAAGGTAAATCAAAACGTGAATTCGTGCGAGATGTTAAATATCTGTCCAAAACGTGGAGCCGAATCAAATCTGAAATCCATCGAAAAAAAGCGCCAAGCTTGATCCATAAAGAACTGGACCTGGTTGAGCGTATCATCCGCGATTATTTTACGGAGGACATGGAACGGATTGTTCTCGATCACGAAGCTTTGTATCATCAAGTGAAGCGGTTTTTAAAATCCTATTTGCCGGATGCTCAGGTGCGTGTCGAGTGGTACAAGGGCGGGACCGTGCCGCTGTTTGAGAAATATAATATTGAGAAGGAAATTGAAAGGACATTTCAAAAAAAGGTTTTTCTCCGTTCCGGCGGCCATCTCGTCATTGAGCAAACCGAAGGGCTCGTTGCGATCGATGTGAATACAGGCAAGTTCACCGGGCATCGAGATTTGGAGGAAACGGTTTATCGCACCAATTTAGAAGCAGCTCAGGAGGTCGCGCGTCAGTGCCGCCTGCGTGATATGGGAGGGATTATCGTCATTGACTTTATTGACATGGTCAAAGCGGATCATCGCCGCCATTTATATCGGTTGTTTAAAGACGCTGTCAAAGGCGACCGGGCCAAAACCAATGTGCTGCAAATGTCGGAGCTTGGCCTCATTGAAATGACGCGCCAGCGGATTCGCCCCTCTCTTGAAAGCGCCGTTTATGACCGCTGTTCTTATTGTGAGGGCAAAGGGATTATTAAGTCGGTGACAACGATGGCCATTCAAGCGATTAAAGAAGTAAAAAAAGCGTTGGACCATTCCAAAGAAAAAATCTTGAATGTTTACGTGCATCCGAAGGTCTCTGAGCGCTTGCTTCACGAGGAACAACGCTCGCTTCGTGAGCTGGAGGTAACTTCGAAAAGTCGTGTTATCGTTTTGGCCGACCCGAGCCTCCATCAGGAGGATGTCAATATCACATTTATTAAGTAAAAAATGAAAATGGCTCTTTCCTACTTGCTCTGAAAAACGATTCAGTTTATAATAACGTGTTTTATAAGTTATTGAGTTGAGTTCTGCATTTTTTGCTGTTCTCAGTTATTCCCTCTCCCTTTTTTAAAGGGAGAGGGTTAGGGTGAGGGTTTAAAGTTAAAGCTTGATTTCCCCCTCACCTTAGTCCTCTCCCCCAAGGGGGAGAGGAGAAATTTGCGGAACTCAAGTTATAAGTTATTGATTTACAATCACTTAGTTGAAGAGGCAGACAATGCTTGAATGGATGGGTGCGCTGACATTAATATTGCTCGGCGGGTTTGTTTTTTACCTTTGGATAAGCCTTCAAAAAACAAATCAGTCCATCCGCAAGGACTTGGAAGAAATGACCCAGCGCGTCGGCGCTCATTTGGAACAAACCGCAAGGCTCACGCAGCAGACTGGAGAGGGGACAGTTCGAGCCATGAGCGACCTCTACAAACGCTTGGGTGGGCTTGAAGAATCAAGCCATAAGCTTTATGAGATTGGCCAAGAAATTGGAAAGCTCCAAGAAGTTTTGCGCGTTCCAAAAGCGCGCGGTAGTTTTGGAGAGTTCATGCTTGCCGATGTCTTGCAGCAAATGATTCCGCAGGACCGTTTTCAGCTGCAATATGCGTTTCGAAATGGCGCGCGGGTAGATGCCGCTATTTTTGTAGGCGACCATTTGGTTCCCATTGATGCCAAGTTTCCGCTTGAGAACTTTCAGCGGCTTCTTGTGGTTCAAACAGCAGAAGAACGTAAGAAAGTTCAGAAGGAATTCGTCCGCGATGTCAAACGCCACGTCGATGCTATTTCCGAGCGGTATATCTCACCCGAAGAAGGCACATTTGATTTTGCGTTGATGTATATTCCGGCGGAAAATGTCTACTATGAAGTGATTGCCTCGCAAGATGAAGTAGAGTCGTCTCCTTTAAGTACTTATGCCCTTGCGCGGAACGTCATTCCGGTTTCTCCGAATAGTTTCTATGCGTATCTCCAGGTGATTTTACTCGGCTTGCGGGGTTTGAGGATGGACCATGCAGCCCGTGAAATCGCAGAATCGCTTACTAAAATGCAAAGCGATTTCAAGCGAGTCCTCGAAGAATTTAGTATTTTGGGCAGTCATTTAAATCATGCAAAAGGCGCTTACGAAAAAGTCCAGCGCGGGGTTGATCAATTTCAGGTAAAGCTTGCCTCAGTAGACCAGATTAAGTTGCCTATTGAAGAGAAGGAATCACTGCGTTCGGTTGATGTCGGCGGGAGGGAATGATGAAAAGAGCGGCCCTTTTTTTGTTCTTGTGGGTTTATAGTTCCACAATCTTATTTGCTGCACAGGAATCAAAAGTGGAGCTTCGGAAGTTCGAAGACAGAACTGAGGCGGTTGTCAGCGCGCCTCAAAAACCGAAATCATCCGATCAAAAAGGGTTGGCTAAAGGCCTTTCCGACACGCAAGATGGAATTGCATGGATTGCTGCCACAACTTGCGCGGTCGTTGGAAAGGGGACTGATATTACTATTTCTGGTTTCCAAAAAACATTTGGATTTGTCCTTTCCCCTTTGTTTAAAACGCTTGACGTTGTGAATTGGGACAAAGGCAAGAAGGAAAAAAAGAACAGCTAGAATTTGTGGACAAGCTAAAGCTTGACCTTTGGCTTACCGAGGAAAGAGAAAAGATGATCGAGCGACAATTGAAAGGTCGCGGAATCAAGTGTTTGGAAGTATTAACTGCTTTTCGAAAAATTCCAAGGGAACAATTCATTCCTCCCGATTTGAAAATGAAAGCGTATGAAGATCATCCGTTGTCGATTGGGTACAATCAAACCATTTCCCAACCTTATATTGTTGCTTTGATGACCGAGCGTTTGGAGATTACGAAAAAAGACCGGGTGCTTGAAATTGGGACTGGCTCAGGGTATCAAACCGCGATTTTGGCGGAATTGGCCGGCGAGGTGTATTCCGTTGAAATTGTCGAGCCACTTCATGGATTGGCCAACGAGCGCTTGCAACGGATGGGGTATAAGAACGTTCATTTAAAGCATGGAGATGGATGCTCAGGTTGGCCGGAAGAAGCGCCTTTTGATAAGATGATCGCCACTGCAGCTGCAAAAGAAATCCCTCAAGCGCTTATGGAACAGTTGAAAGAAGGGGGGAGGATTGTAATCCCTGTCGGTGAGCTTGACCAAGACCTTGTTTTGGGAATTAAAAGAAAGAATACCTTGGAAATCAAGCATTTAACACCCGTTCGATTTGTCATCATGCAGTCCAACGTTTCATGATTCTATAAACATCCGGAGGGCAAAATGGCCGCTAAGAAGAAAAAGAAAATGAAGAAAAAAACAGTCAAGAAAACACGATCAAAGAAATCAACCAAAAAAGTGGTGCGAAAGAAAAGCAAATGGAAAAAAGCTGCAAAGAAATCTAAAAGGGCCCAAGCGAACGAGGGGATTCCAAAAAATCGCATCATTGGCGTGGTCACGCATTATTTCCCTCATGTCCAGGCCGCGGTTGTAAAGCTTAAGAAGCCGCTTGCCGTTGGCGATACAATTTTGCTCAAGGGAACTACGACTGATTTTGAACAAACGGTTGCCTCTATGCAAATTGACCGCATACCCCTCCAGAATGCAAAGAAGGGCGATGAAATCGGCCTTCAAGTGAAGGAACGGGTCCGAGAACATGATTTAGTTCTTTCGCCAGCGTGATTTGCGGGTTCAAGAGGGTAAGGAGATAAACCTATCCATGATGAAAGTATGGCTGAGAACCTGGGTTGAAAAAGACCTTGCCGATATTGAAAAGCATCTCCTGGTGGTTGGAGATAGCTTAGGGGATTGTGCGCAATGTCGAGAACTTGGCTTAGATTATAAAACAGTTAAAGAATGCCCTGGTTGTCATACCCCATTCCTTTATGTAACGAGCAGGCGCTTTGAGTCCCATCCGGCCGAAAGGTTTCAGATTGTCAAACGGCTGAATGCGGCACGAAGCGATTTGGCATGGATTGATTACGATGATTACAAAAAACTGACCGGCCGCCAAAAAGCAAGGGATTTTCTTCTGGATTAGCGATTCATGCTACTTAATTGGAGCGTTGCGCGGCTTGCGGCAGTCGTCTATTTCATCCAAGGGTCCTTAGGGATTGCAGGGATTGCGCTTCCTCTTTACTTGAGAGCCCAAGGTTTTAGTATTGCAAAGATTACTTTCATCACCTCTGTCGCAAGCGCCCCGTGGTTTTTCAAAATTGTTTATGGTGCAATTTCGGATGCGCTTCCAATTGGAGGGCTCAGACGAAAGCCGTATCTCATTATCTGCTCAATTCTTTCCTGCGTTGGTTGGATACTTTTAGGGCTATTTCCTCCTTATGAAAAGTGGCTCATTATCGCCATGATGATTGCCAATCTCGGTTTGGCCGCCGTTGACGTGATTACAGACGGCTTAGTTGTTGAATATTCACGAAAGAACACAGCCCAAGTTTATCAGGGAATTGCTTGGGGTGCTCGAAGTGTCGGCGCTGCGATTAGCGGTTTCACAGGCGGGGTGCTCGCGGCTCATATGCCCGCACAACAAATTTTTTTCATTACAGCAGTGTTACCATTGTTTTCTCTTGTTGCTATCTTATTTCTACACGAGAAACCGCATCCTCGAAATATTCGCCCTAAGAATGTAATCGCCCCCATCTTAGAAAGCGTTGGCCATATTATTGAGGGTGATTTGAAATGGTTTCTGGCTTTGTTGTTCGTCGTCGCAAGTTCAGCAGCGATTGGTACACCCCTCTTCTTTTACATGCGTGAAACGCTGAAATTTGACGAAATTTTTCTTGGTCTTCTGAGCAGCACGACATGGATTGGCGCTATTTTGGGCTGTTTGCTCTTTCTTCGGTTTTTCAAAGGGGTCCCGCTTCGTAATGCTTTATATTGGGCCATTGGGATTGGATTCCTTGATATTCTGTCAACCCTTTTTATCGCGAATCGTGAAAGCGCGTTCGTCATTTCACTTTTGCTGGGGGTGATGGGCTACAATGTTTTGCTTCCCATGTTTTCAGCTGCGGCGCGCTTTTCTCATGCAACAGGGGTAGAAGGTTCGCTTTATGCAATTTTGATGAGTTTGTTTAATTTAGGGCAGGCTTTAGGTGGATTTGCAGGCGGCTTTTTGTATGAACGGATTGGCTTACAAGCTTTAATTATCGGAACGGCATTGGTGGGCTTATCTGCATTTTTAATTCTTCCGCGCCTGAAAAAGTTGTGAGCAAGCAAGTTCATCTTACAATTTCCGGTTTGGTTCAGGGTGTTTTTTTTCGTGCCAGCGCTTCTCAACGCGCCCGAGGACTTAAGCTAGCAGGCTTTGTTCGAAATCTTTCGGACGGCAAGGTTGAGATCGTTGCAGTAGGGGAGGAAGAGGCGCTTAACAAGATGATTGACTGGTCGCACAAGGGCCCTTTGGGTGCTTATGTGGATCATATTGAGATTCAATGGAGTGAACCAACTGGAACATTTGATCGATTCCAAATTCGTTAAGCGGAGATAGGTTCGTATGGCAGCGGCAAGTAGTCAGAAAAGCGCAGCGTTTGGAGTTATTCGTCAGCTTAAGAAAGCAGGGCACCTTTCTTATTTTGCAGGGGGTTGTGTTCGTGATTTGGTCATGAAAAAGACACCGGATGATTATGACATCGCTACCACCGGCATACCCGAAGAAATTGAGCGGATATTTCCAAAGTGCATCCCGGTCGGCAAACAATTTGGAGTGATGATTGTTGTATCCGGTAAGCATCAATTTGAGGTGGCTACGTTTCGCAGGGAAGGGCCTTATCGCGATGGCCGCCATCCAGATGGGGTAGCGTTCACAACTCCCGAGGAAGATGCCAAACGGCGGGATTTCACTGTAAACGGCCTTTTTTACGATCCTTTGGCCCGCAAGGTGATCGATTATATAGAAGGGCGTGCAGATATCAGCAGGAAGCTCATTCGAACCATCGGAAGGCCGGAGGCACGTTTTGAAGAAGATCGATTGAGGCTTCTCAGGGCCATCCGTTTTGCCGCAAATTTAGGTTTTACGATTGAATCTGAAACGTGGCAGGCGATTAAGCGGCTCCGAAAAGAAATTCGTTCGGTGAGTCAAGAGCGCATCCGAGATGAATTAATCAAGATGTTTACGCGCCCAAATGCGGGAAAAGGACTTGAACTTTTATCCGAAAGCGGATTGCTTGCAGAGATTCTGCCTGAAGTAGAGGCGATGAAAAAGGTAGATCAGCCACCCGAATTTCATCCGGAAGGAGATGTTTTTATTCACACGAAAATGCTGATGGATCAGCTCGATAAGCCATCAGTCATTTTAGCATTTGGGGCGCTTTTGCATGATGTGGGAAAACCACCCACTTTTTCTGACGAAGGAGAGAGAATTCATTTTTATAATCATCCCCACGTCGGAGCCGAGATGAGCGATCAAATATTGACGCGCCTTAGATTTTCAAACCGGGAAATTTCAGATATTGTGTCCTGCGTTGAAAATCACATGAAATTTGCAAATGTCAAAGAAATGCGCATTGGCAAGCTGAAGCAGTTTTTATCACGCGAGAATTTTCTTGTTGAGTTAGAACTTCATCGCATTGATTGTTTGGCCAGCCATGGAAAATTGGAGCTTTTCCGCTTTTTGAAGAAGAAACTGAAGGAATTTAAGCGTGAAGAGCTCAAACCTAAGCGGCTGATAACGGGTGATGATTTAATCGCAATCGGTCTTAAGCCGGGTCCTGCTATGAAAGATATCTTGGATGAGGCTTATGCTTTGCAACTGGAAGGGACTATTACTTCTCATGCTCAAGCCATCGAATGGGTCAAAAAGCATTTCCTTAAGGAAAAATAATCATTTTTTAAATATGAGGTGATTCATGATTTTAGCCATTACAGTTACAGGTAAAGATAGGCCGGGTATTGTCGCTGCATTAACCGGCGCCTTATACAGGGCAGGGGGGAATTTAGAAGATGCCAGCATGACGATTTTAGAGGGAGAGTTTGCCATGATTTTTTTGGCTGCATTGCCAAATCAATCGGCTCAGGATCGATTTTCAAGCACTCTGAACGAATTAGAAACGAAGTCATCGCTTGTCATTTCAATGAAAGAAATTCGCCGACGTCTGATTCGAGGTGAAAAACATGGCCGCGGAACGTCGCCTTGGACTATTTCTGTGCTCGGCAAGGATCGAGCTGGGATTGTTTATTTTGTCTCCAAATTATTGGCAGATTTTAAATTAAATATCACAGATTTAAATTCTAAAATTATCGGAACGGGTAAAAAAACAGCATACGCCTTGGTTTTGGAAGCGGATGTTCCCAAACGCTCAAAGCTCTTTATGCGTATCAAGCCGCAGTTGGCAAAACTTGAGAAAAAACTTGGCGTCCGTATTTCAATCAACTCTTTAGATTCTTCCCGCTTTTAATTCATGCCTTCACGACTGGCCATTCGCCATTTCCCAGATTCCATTTTACGCCGCGTTTCAGAACCGGTGAGAACTGTGGACCGCCAAACTCGGATTTTTATCGATCAACTGATCAAATTTATGAAATGCCAGCCCGGAGGAATCGGCATCGCCGCGCCCCAGGTAGGTGTGCCGCGACAAATTGCCATCGTGGATGCATCCGCAAAGGTGCCCGGGGCAAAACTGCTTGTATTGATTAATCCTGTTATTACCACATTTGAGCATGAGGCTATTTTTCGCGAGGGGTGCATGAGCCTTCCGGATTTCACAGCAAATGTAAGGAGGGCCGAGAAAATTAAATTCGAATGGCGGGATATTCATTTCAAGAAGCAAGAGCATATTACGTCCGGCTTGGAAGCAAGGTGCGTCCAGCATGAAATTGACCATCTCAATGGCTTTTTATTTGTCGATCGCGTTGTCTCCCTAAAAACCGATGTTTTCCGCCGCAAGCGCTACTTGTAGGTAATAAAACCCCTAACAAGGATCCCATGACTGTTTAGGTTGTATAATCTATAACGTCCGATAATGTATCTTATGTAAAGTATGATAAGCTGTTTCTGCGGTAAGTAATATCAAACAGCGCTGATTCCTACGGCAGAAGGCTTGAGACGATTTGGCTGACTTGTTTGCCATCCGCTTTGCCAGCAATTTGAGGCATAAGCTCCTTCATGACTCTTCCCATATCCGCCTTTGTCTTGGCTCCTGTAGCTTGGACGGCCTTTTGAACGATTGTTTTTAGCTCAGATTCGGTCAGTTGCTTTGGAAGGTATTGTTCGAGAACTGTTATTTCACCTTTTTCCTTCTTAATCAGGTCGCTCCGGCCTGCCTTTTCAAAGTCAACCAGCGAATCTCTTCTTTGCTTGATTTGCTTTTGGATGATCTCTATGAGTTCCTGATCGCTCAGGCTTTTGACCTTTTTTTCGATTTCCTTATTTTTGACGGCGGCTTTAACCATTCGGAGCGTGCTCAACGTGAGTTCATTCTTTTCCTTCATCGCATTTTTAAGGTCCGTTTCAATTTTTTCGATGAGCACAATTTCCTCCTTAATGGTTACCAATCTTTTAGGGGTTCACGATCCGCCTGATGTTTGGGTTGACGCAAGGTCTGAAGCTCTTGCTCAGATTGCTTGAGCGCATCCAGAATTCTGAGGGCATTTTCCTTTGACATCTGGCCTTGAAGGAGCGGCTGAGATTGTTCGCCTTGCTGTTCCTCTGGTTTTTGGCCTTGCTGGCCTTTTTCTGCCGGGCTCATGGGCGTCGGTTGCTGTCCTTCGGGCTGATTTTGACCGCTCTGTTTGCCTTCTTGTTCTTTATCTTTTTGGTCTTGTTCGGATTGTTCCTGCGATTGATCTTGATCGCTCTTTTCTTTGCCTTTTTGTTCTTTCTCCTTTTGGGATTGCGATTCTTTTGCTTTCTCTTCTTGTTCTTTCTGATCTTGTTCTTTTTCACCCTTATCTTCTTGTTGGGAGCCCTGGCTTTGATTTTGTTGCTCGCCACTTCCACCGCCTTGCTGCTCCTGTTTCTTTTGATCTTGCGATTGGTCTTTTTGCTCGCTCTTCCCGCTGCCCCCTCCCTGCTGATTTTGTTTTTGCTGGGATTTGGAGGGTTTATCCTTCTGTTTTTGATCGCGCTGATTTTGGTTCATTTCAAAGATGCTTTTCTTTTTTTGAAGCACTTCTAAGTTGTATTTCGCATCTTTATCATTGGGGTTTAATTTTAATGCTTCTCGATATGCTTCAATGGATTTGTCAAATTGCCCCAGACGGTATTGAGCATTTCCGTAGTTGTACCAGGCGGTTGCTTTTAAATCGTTGGTTTTGGCTGTATTTAACGTTTGCTCAAGCTGTTGTTGGGCTTCTTGGAATTGATCCAGTTGATAAAGCGTGGTCCCAAGGTTATAGCGGATGGTCGGATCATCCGGATTCCGGATCTGGGCTTTTCGATAAGAATCCAAAGCGGAATCGTATTTTTTTTGTTCAAAATTTTTATTCCCTTTTTGATTTAATCCACCCGTTGTCTCAAAAAAGCCGCAGGTGAGAAAACCGATCGAAAGATAGAATAAAATAATCCCCGCGGCCTGTTTCCTTTTAAACATAGAGCGCCTGTTTGGATTCTTTTTTAGCATCGCCGATGAGCATTTCGAGGATCAGAAGCGCGATGGCAAATCCCAGAAATAGTTGAAAATGATCTTCCCGCTCTACGACGAGCCGCTGTTTAAATTCCTGTTTTTCAAGGTTTTGTAAGTGCCGATAAATCCATTCGGATTCTCGCTCGCTCGGTGAGGCTGGAAAATAAAGCCCCCCCGTGTCTTTTGCGATTTTGGTCATCAATTCCTCATTTAATTTTGTGATCACAACCTGGCCCGATCGGTCCTTCTTATAACCGCTTACCTTTCCTTCTTGAGAGCGAAGCGGGATTGGCGCCCCTTCCTTCGTTCCAATGCCGACCGTATAAATCCTAATCCCTGCTT
>MHFM01000038.1:26251-33116 GCA_001804205.1 Omnitrophica bacterium RIFCSPLOWO2_01_FULL_45_10b | reverse complement strand
TTCGCGTAAGAAGGCTTTCATTTCAAGTTTTGCTTTTCCAGTTCGGCTCGGAGGCACATCTTCCGCCAGCATGCTCAGAGAAGTGTCAACCAGAAAAACAATCTCAACCCCTTTGCGCTTTACCTCTTTCTTGATTTCCCCCCATTGAGGCTGAGCCAAAGCAATGATGCTCAGTGATAGAAGTGCAATCAGGAGGCCTTTTTTAAGGTACTCCTTTGCGTAGGAATGAGATCCGATTAAGGTTTCCACCGTATTCCAACTTCCAAATCGTTCAAGAAGTTTATGCTTCCACTGGGCCGCCCAGACGAAAAAAAACATCATCAGGAGCACAAACCAAAAACCCTGAAACCATTCCGGATATTGAAATTGCATATTCTATGGAAGTTTTAGAAAGATTGTGTTTGTGAGCATGATTTCACATAAAAGAATTAGAATGCCCGGAATTAAGAATAAGTGATACAACTCCCGAAAGCTGGAATATTCCTTCACCTTAACCTCGCTGGTTTCGAGTTGGCTGATTTGTTTATAGGCTCGGGCTAAGGCTTCCGGGTCCGTGGCGGCAAAATGCCGGCCGTCTGTAATGTCGGCGATGCGTTTCAGTGTCGTCTCATCAATTTTTACTTCAGCCTGGACATAGCGTTTTCCAAAAATTGGGTCTTCAATCGGAAAAGGCACAAGCCCTCCCTTCCCGATGAGGACGGTGTAAATCTTAATCCCAAAACTTTTGGCCAGTTCCGCAGCCGTAATTGGATCAATGTTGCCGGCGTTATTTTCACCATCAGTCAATAAAACAATGACTTTACTTTTTGCGGTGCTGTCACGCAAGCGATTCACCGCAGTCGCAATCCCTAAACCAATGGCAGTGCCGTCTTTAATCAGCCCAATTTCTATATCATCAATGAGTTGATTTAAAATTTGATAATCCAGCGTGAGCGGACATTGGGTATAACCCTTTCGAGCGAAGACGATAAGGCCGATTCGATCATTTTCCCTAGTTTTAACAAATTTTTTAGCTTCTTCTTTAGCCACTGCCATCCGATTGATGGGTTTGAAATCCTCAGCCAACATGGAACCGGAAATATCCAACGCCAGGACAATATCGATGCCTTTTGTTTCGTATTCTCGTTCCGCTTCCACAGCTTGAGGGCGCGCAAAAGCGGTTACCACCAAAGCAAATGCGAACAATCGAAGCATCTGCATGAACCATCGAATTGCCGATGGACTGGGTGCGTTGATCATTTTGATCCCGGAAAGCGATGAAAATCGAATGACGCTTCTCTTTCGTTTTTGAACCCACAGATACCATACGGGTATGATCAGAAGAATCAAAAAATTTACCGGAGAATGAAAATGAAACATTGAACCTCTTAGCTTCGAATCGGTTCCGGAAGGCTTTCTTGCATTTCTTCTTTTGTCCGGTCGATAATGAGTTTCGCTTGATTCGTCTCCCGCAATATTTCCATAGGCGGCGGATCATATTTGGCAAATTTTACGAGATCACAAAATGACAGCTCGTCTTCAATCAGCTTCAAATTTTCTGGGGTTAGCTTTTCTTTAAGGTCTCTTATCGCTTCATAGGTGGTTGATTCCAAAGCTCGGACCTGGTAGCGTCGCTCAAAATAGCGCCTTAAGATTTCCGACATGTAAAAAAAATAAAGTTTCACTTGCCCTTTGCGGATGAAGTCGGAATGTTGAAGCTTGCTTAACGCAAGATAAGCTTCATCATGAGGCGAAAGCGCGGATTCTCGGTTTGCGGTTAGCGCTTCACGATTTTTACGTAGATCAATCACCCAAGCACCGGCCCCGATCGCGATAAGAAGAAACGCAAACATCAGCCATAGGCCCAAGCGGCCTTTCAGTTTTCGAATGCCTTTAATCCCTTTAATATCGCTTTTAGGCTCTTTGCCCTTGTCAATGCTTTCAATGGTAATGTAGATGGCATTGGTTTTTAATTGTCCTGTTTCCCCGCCCTTGGCATGGTATTGAATGGTAAAGGGTTTGACGACGTATTCTCCCAGCGTATAGGTAGTGATGACGTAGTTATGGCCTTCTAGGATTTTCCCGCCTTCTTTTTGTGAGAAATTCGTCGATTCTTTAATTTCAAAATCACTCAAAACACCGCTTGGATTCATTTCCAGAACACTGATTTCGGGCGCATGAGTCGCCGTAATGCGAAAATTGATGGGGTCGCCTATCGTGGCAAATGCTCGATCCACTTCAACTTTAACGGAAACATCCGGCTCTGCCGAATTGGAAGGTAGGCTACCGAAGAGAGTGAACCCCAAAAAAATAAATAGAGCCAAACCAAAACGTTTCATTGGCGTTCTTCTCTGAGGCGGAAAAATTTGATTAAAGGCTTGACGTAGGATGCGCCGCCTACGATTTTAATGGCGTCAATTCCGGTGAGTTTAAATAAGAAATCAAGCTGTTCCTGCCTGCGGTTGGCCACCTTTACATATTGATTCCGGAATTTGGAATCATTGGTATTGATTAAGATTGTTTCTCCCGTTTCCGCGTCTTCCAATTCCATAAGGCCGCACGGAGATAGCTTTTGTTCTCTTTCGTCCGTGATTTGAATGGCGATCAAGTCGTGTTTTTGATGCAATATCTTGAGGGCTTTTTCATAACCTGAATCTAAAAAATCAGAGATCACGAAGATGACTGCGCTTCGGGTGAGAATCCGGTAAAGATGCTCCAGAGCGATCCTCAAATTGGTTTGTTTTGCCGTTGGCTTGAAATAAAGAATTTCACGCACAACGCGGAGGACATTGCTCTTTCCTTTTTTCGGAGGGAGATATTTCTCAATTCGATCGGTATTAATTAATAAGCCAACTTTATCATTGTTTTTAATTGCTGAGAACGCAAGAAGGCCGGCAATTTCAGCGGCAATTGTAGATTTAAGTTTTTCGGAAGTGCCGAACTGGAGGGATCTGGAGGCGTCTACGACGAAGATAACGGTTAACTCACGCTCCTCGGTATATTTTTTTACGAAAACATGCTGCGATCTGGCAGTAACGTTCCAATCAATCGTTCTGATGTCATCGCCGGGAACGTATTCCCTAACCTCCGAGAATTCCATGCCACGTCCCTTGAAGACCGATTCATATTCTCCCCCAAACAAGTCATTTACAAGCCGAGTGGCTTTAATTTCAATATACTTGACTTGTTTGAGCAGGTCTTTCGGAATCATGGGAAAACCCGCGGATTAAGGAACTTCGATTTGATCGAAAATTTTGGAAATAATCCGCTCGGAAGTCATTTCTTCAGCTTCCGCTTCATACGTGACAATCACCCGGTGGCGCAAAACATCGAGGCCAATTTGTTTAACATCTTCCGGAGTGGCATAGCCACGCCCCCTTAAGAATGCATGCGCTTTGGCCGCAAGGGTGAGCATGATGCTCGCCCGCGGTGATGCGCCGTAGGCAATCAAAGGTTTCAATTGATTGAGTTTGAATTGTTCTGGATAGCGTGTGGCAAAAACAATATCCAAGATATAGTCTTTCACTTTTTCATCGATATAAATTTGGTTTACAATTTTTCGTAGCTGCAGGATCGATTTTGGATCTAAAACTTGTTTTACTTCGATTTTTTCTCCCGTTGACATCCGTTCCAGAATTTCCTTTTCCTCTTTTTTATTTGGATAAGTGACCACTATTTTCATCATGAATCGATCAACCTGAGCTTCGGGCAATGGGTACGTCCCTTCTTGCTCAATCGGATTCTGTGTGGCCAGAACCATAAATGGTTCCGGAAGCAGAAAAGTGGATTCCCCTATCGTAACTTGGTGCTCCTGCATCGCTTCTAACAGTGCGCTTTGAACCTTGGAGGGAGCCCGGTTGATTTCATCAGCCAAGATGATGTTCGCGAAAATAGGTCCTTTTTTGGTGCTAAAAGTCCCATCTTTTGGGCTGTAGACTAAGGTTCCAATCAGGTCTGCCGGAAGAAGATCAGGGGTGAATTGAATTCGCTGGAATTTGGCGTCAATCGTTTCTGACAATGTTCGAACGGACATCGTTTTGGCAAGTCCTGGAACCCCTTCCAGCAAGACATGGCCGTCAGCCAACAAACCTATCAGGAGCCGTTCTACCAGATAACGTTGTCCTACAATTACTTTGCCAATTTCACGAAAAAGGCTTTCTACGATTTCTTGGGATTCCTTAACTTTCTCTCCCAGTTGTTTTACGGTTGCTTCCATGCTTCCTCCGATTTTTATATTTTTTTGCTTTGAATAAACGAATAAATTCGTTGCCGAATGGTTGCAGTTGCCTCTTCGTAAGCACTAGCTCCGGAAAAGCGTTCAAATTCGATCATTTTAAAGAGATCAGCCAAATCCTGAGCCTCTCTTTTCGACCACTTTTCAGCCGCCTTTTTTTGAAGAGCATTATAATCTTCCTGGCTTGGATTCCAATCTAATTTTTGAGCTGAATATCGTTGTAAAATTCGTGTTAAATCAGCCAAAAAATCCTTATGATTCCTCTTCGTATCCCAAGATTTTTGAGCCTTATCTAGCTGTCCTAAACTTAATTCTTCAAGCGATTGCTGTATTTCCTCTGTTGGGACCGGCTTTTTGTGCCTTAGGACTAAAAAGAGAATTAGGCTTAAAAGACCAACCAATAAAGCTGCTCCATAAGCGAGGAACGGCCGGGCCTTAGAAAACAGCGGTGCTTTAATTGTCAGCTCCAAAGACGGGATGACCAGTTCGCTTGTCTGAGCACCGCTTCCCTGAGTCCAGCGAAGCCTTAATTGGGTTGCTGCGGCAGGGCCTGCTTTTTGGGCGGTGAAACGAAAGGTAAGGAGTTGATCCATCCCGCTCTTTTCGTCGTCTTCATTTGATTTTGACTCCGTTTCTTGCGCAACGCCGACGAATTCCAAGTTTTTTAATGTGGCATCCACAGGACTCATTCGGATATTGTCAACAAGCTGATCCCAATGTAGGCGAATTTTATATTCGATGACTTCGCCCGTATGATATATCTTTTTTTTAGGTGGCTCGAGGCTTTTAATTGTGGGAGTCAAGATGATTTCAGGTTCAATGGATGGGCTATCTTCAGCACAAAGGGTAAAATTCAGGCTACTGACCAGCATGATTCCTGAAAATGCGATCAGTAGCCGCTTACGAGAAAACATAACGAGAAAGGGCGTTTTTATTTTTTTCGCTTCTTCTCTTCATCGTCGTCATCGACCACTTCATAGTCGGCGTCGACCACATTCGATTTTTCGCCACCCGATTCTTTCTCGCTTTTTTGGGATTCGCCGCTTTGTTTTTCAGCAGAGGCTTCCTTTTGCTTTGCTGCTGACTCGTACATTTTTTGCGCCAAACTGTGGGAGGCTGTTGTCAGTTTTTCTGTGGCCTGTTTTAATGTATCAATATCGTCCGACTTCAATGCTTCCTTGGCCTGTTTCATCGCTTCCTCAACACGAGTTTTTTCGCCGGAATCTATTTTATCCCCATGCTCTTTTAGACTTTTTTCAACGGAATAAATCAAATTGTCCAAGTTGTTGCGTGTTTGGATCAATTCTTGCTTTTGCTTGTCCTCAGTCGCATGAGATTCTGCTTCCCTGACTAATTTTTCAACGGCTTCTTTTGAAAGGCCGGAAGATGACTCAATTCGTATTTTTTGTTCCTTCCCGGTTCCCAGGTCTTTTGCGGAAACATGCACAATGCCGTTTGCGTCGATATCGAATGTGACTTCAATTTGCGGCACTCCGCGCGGCGCAGGCGGAATACCTTCCAAATTGAAAAGGCCGAGAACACGGTTGTCCGAGGCCATTTGGCGTTCTCCCTGCAAAACTTTAACGGTAACTGCCGTTTGGCTGTCTGCTGCGGTAGAGAAAATTTCCGATTTACGTGTTGGAATAGTGGTATTCCGTTCAATTAATTTGGTCATCACACCACCCAAAGTTTCGATTCCAAGTGAAAGCGGCGTTACATCTAGAAGTAAGATGTCATGCACTTCTCCGCCCAAAACGCCGCCTTGAATCGCGGCGCCCACCGCGACGACTTCGTCAGGATTCACTCCTTTGTGAGGTTCTTTCCCAAATAATTTTCGCACAACTTCCTGAACCGCAGGCATCCTGGTTTGGCCACCCACAAGAATCACTTCGTCAATCTTATTTGGATCGATGCCGGCGTCTTTTATGCATTGCTTGCAGGGAGCGATTGTGCGTTCAATTAAATCTTGAACCAATTGTTCCAGCTTCGCCCGAGTCAATGTCATCACAAGATGTTTCGGGCCGGAGGCGTCCGCTGTAATAAATGGCAAATTGATTTCACTTGTCTCAGCGCTTGAAAGCTCGCATTTTGCTTTTTCAGCTGATTCTCTCAAGCGTTGTAAGGCCATACGATCTTTGCTCAGGTCAATTCCTTCTGTTTTTTTGAATTCACTCACCAACCATTCCATGATTCGATGATCAAAATCATCACCGCCTAAATGAGTATCTCCATTGGTTGCTTTTACTTCAAAAACACCTTCGCCAATTTCAAGAATGGAGATATCGAATGTTCCGCCCCCAAGGTCGTAGACAGCAATTCGCTCATCCTTTTTCTTATCAAGGCCATAGGCCAATGATGCGGCTGTGGGTTCATTGATAATTCGAAGGACTTCAAGGCCTGCGATTTGTCCCGCGTCTTTCGTTGCTTGCCGTTGAGAGTCATTGAAATAAGCCGGGACCGTAATGACAGCTTGTTTGATGGGCTCTCCTAAAAAAGATTCCGCATCGGCTTTGAGTTTTTGAAGCACCATGGCCGAAATTTCAGGTGGCGTATAATCACGACTGTCAACGCTGATGGCGGCAGCGCCATTTTTACCCTCTTTTACTTTAAACGGCACAAGTTTAATTTCGTTCTGAACTTCGCTCGTGCGTC
>MHFM01000038.1:15377-26237 GCA_001804205.1 Omnitrophica bacterium RIFCSPLOWO2_01_FULL_45_10b | reverse complement strand
CTCCTGTTTTTGAAAATCCAACTACTGAGGGCGTTGTCCGATTTCCTTCTTGATTTGGGATGACTTTAGGTTCGCCCCCTTCCATGATTGCCATGCATGAATTTGTCGTTCCTAAATCAATCCCTAAAACTTTTCCCATGGTAGTTCCTCCTCAAATGGATTAGGTTTTACTTATACCTAATTCCTTTCGTTCAAAAGCTATGCCAAAAAGAACGAAATTCTTGTTTTGTAACCCTTTGTTATATAAAGACTTATATCACAGTAAAATTGTGCCATGGTTTTTCTAATTTAATGTGCTGAAAAGATACATACGGATGTGCCAAAATTATTCACCAATCTTATAGTCTTCCATTTTCCGATAAAGGGTTCTACGGGAAATACCAAGCTTTTTGGCAGCCAAACTTTTATTTCGATTCACTTCAAGCAACGTTTTGCGAATCATTTCTTTTTCCATTTCTTGAAAAGTACCAGTTTCATTTCCATCGGGCTCTAATTTAGGGGTCATCGCATGGCCCATTCGGATGTCTTCCGGCACCTGATCATGATCAATTACATTGGATCGGCACAGCACGACCATTCGTTCAATAATATTTTTAAGTTCACGAATATTTCCGGGCCACCCGTAGTGCGTTAAAAGATTAAGTGCTTCCGGAGTAATCTTATCAATTTTCTTTCGATTTTTTTCTGAAAAGTACTTTAAAAAGTAAGTGACGAGCAAAGGAATATCAGATTGACGCTCACGAAGCGGTGGAATTTCCAGAAGGATCACGTTCATTCGGTAAAATAAGTCTTCCCGAAAACGGCCTGCCGAAACCTCTTCTTTAAGCTTTTTATTCGTGGCGCAAATCAATCGAACATCGGAACGAATGGTCTTAGTTCCTCCAACCCGCTCGAATTCACCCGATTGCAAAACGCGCAGAAGCTTGGTTTGCATGGATTCGGGAATATCGGCAACTTCGTCCAAAAAGAGCGTACCGCCGTCCGCGCGCTCAAATCGCCCTACTTTGCGCTCTGTCGCTCCAGTGAACGCTCCTCGTTCATGGCCGAAAAGTTCACTGGCAAGCAAAGTTTCTGTAAGCGCAGCGATATGGACTATGATGAACGGGTGGTCTGCGCGCTGGCTTTCGGAATGAATAAGATGGGCGAAAAGCTCTTTACCGGTTCCGCTTTCTCCTTCTAGAAGAACGGCTGAGTCAGATTTCGCCACTTGTTTTGAAAGTGCAATTAGCTTTTTAATTTCAGGTGATTCCCCGATAATTTTTCCAGCTTCATGGCGTTCGCGGATTAATTCCTCACGCAAACTGATATTTTCATGTTCCAGAGCCTTTTGATTAAGCGCTTTCTTGAGGATGAGTTCTAACTCGTCCAAATTAATCGGTTTGGTTAAATAATAATAAGCGCCTGCTTTCATTGCCTGAACTGCGCTTTCCACCGTTCCATAAGCAGTGAGCATGATGACTGCGATATCCGATTTTGTACGCTTAATTTCATGAAGGAGTTCCATCCCGTCCATATCCGGCATTCTTAAATCGGTAAGCACAATTTCCGGGCGCTCTTTTTTAATCAGAGCAAGCGCTTCTTTTGCAGTTTCTGCCGTAAACACATCATAATCCAGGCCGGACAAAAATTGTTTCAAGCCTTCACGAGTATTTTTTTCATCATCTACGATTAAAATCGTGGATCCAAAACTCATTTGACTTGCCTCCTTTCCGGCTCCGGAAGGCTTAGTTTTTTAGTTCGGATTGGTAGAATCACGGTAAACGTAGTTCCTGTATTAGGTGCGCTTGCTACCTCGATTCGGCCACCATGCTCTCGTATGATTTGATAGACAATCATCAGGCCAAGCCCGCTCCCCTCCTCCCGAGTCGTGTAATAGGCATCAAATATTTTGGATAATTTATCATCCGGAATGCCAATCCCCGTATCTTGGAAATGAATAAGGCACAGTTTTCCTTTTGCCTCGATTTGCGCTCGAAGCATCCCCCCTTTTGGCATTGCATGAATCGCGTTCTTGATAATGTTGATGAAAACCTGTTGAATACGTTCTGAATCAAACAGGAAAATAGGAATTTGTTTGTCAAATTCTTCCACTACTTTGATTTTTGAAGTTTTAAGTTCCGGTTTTAAAAAGGCAATCGTTTTGGAAAGCAGATCATTGATTTGGCCCAATTCATACCGAAGCGGCTTGCGGCGCGTTGCCTTCAAAAAATTACGTACGATACGATCCAGGCGAGCAGTCTCATCTTCCATTACCCGTATCGATGTTTCCACCTTTTTTCGTTCTTGGGGCGGTAATTTTTGAATCGATTTAGACAATAATTTTAAATGAATGGTTAGGGAGTTGAGCGGATTTCCAATTTCGTGAGCGATTCCGGCAGCAAGGCCAAGCATGGATTCCCAATTTTCTGTTTGAAAGCGTTCGCGAATGTTGGTCTCAACTTGCGTTACGTTTGCGATTGATAAAATTGCGATGTGAGGAATTTGCGTTTCGTCAAAGGATAAATTAATTCTCAAAATCATTGGCCGCGGCAAAAGTACTTCAAACTCTGATTGGAAAATTTCCTCATGTTTTTCAATGGCGTTTGAAACAAATTCCACAAAAGGTTGATCAGAAATCAATTGGCCCAGTTTTTCCTTTTGTTTCACATGTTCTGGAATATTGAACAATTGAATTATCCGGTGATTGAGAAACAATGTTTCTTTATCGAACGAAAGAACCAGAATTCCTTCCCGAGATTGGTTGATTAAAGAAGTCAGAAATTGAGTCTGGCGGGCCAGGTCTTGAACATAATGTTCCAAACTCTTTCGATCAATTCGATCGAGGCGGCTAATAATGCGTTCTAAGAATTCAGTGGCAGGCATGGTTCTATTTTGAAGCGGGGCTGCTTTTTTTACCTTTTGCAATTTGAATAAACTGCTCTAGAAGTAATGGATCTTTAATCCCCGGGCTTTTTTCGACACCGCTCGCTACATCCACAGCATAAGGACTGACTTGTTTTAAAGCGGCCGCCAGATTGTGCACGGTCAAGCCTCCTGATAGGAACAATTTTTCATGCACATACGGTTTATCGCCAATGATCGACCAATCAAAGGTTGAGCCTGTCCCCCCAAGTTGATTTCGGGAATATGTGTCAAAGAGAAAAGCGCTAACATCGTATTCCCCAAGCCGTTTTAAGCTCATTTCATCCTTAATACGAAATGTTTTAATAATTTGGAATTGGCGTTCTGCAAAATAGTGGCAATATCTTGACGTTTCGTCTCCATGGAATTGGAGCCATTTCAACTTCAGTTTTAATGCTGTTGATTCGACCTCTTCCTTAGATTGATTGGCAAAAACACCAATGAAGTTATCAAAAGGGCTAACCGCATCCATAATTTCCTGAGCCTGATCGACAGAAATTTTCCTTTTGCTTTCGCAAAAAATGAAGCCAAGAAAGTCAGCCCCTAATTCTTTAGCCCTGATGGCGTCTGATGCATTCGTGTTACCGCAAATTTTAACTTTTGCCATGGCTTGCTTCGTCTAATCGGCCAGAAAGCTCTAAAATCTTGGCCCTTACATTTATTGATTTCATCAATGTTGTACCAACCAGAAAGCAATGTGCTCCATTCTGTTGATATCGCGCAATCTCCTCAGGAGTTTCGATTCCGCTCTCAATAACAGCGATGGTTCCTTTTGGGATGAATCGAAGTAAATACTCTGAAACTGAGAGGTCAACTTTTAAAGTTTGAAGATTTCGATTGTTAATCCCAATTATTTTAGCGCCGGCATCAATCGCTCGCTCGAGCTCTTCTTTGGTATGGACTTCAACAAGGGTGTCCAAGTTTAATTTCAGAGCTAGATGAAGCATCTGTTTCAATTCATTGCCACTTAAAAGCATGGCAATGAGTAGAAAGGCATCCGCCTCCAATGTTGCTGTCTCATAAACCTGATAAGGATCAATGATGAAATCTTTTCTGAGGAGCGGTATCGTTGTAAAAGAGCGAATGCGCTTAATGGTTTCAGGATTGCCCATGAAATAATGTTTTTCGGTTAGAACAGAAATCGCGGAGGCACCGGCCGCTTCAAAGTCTTGGGCTAAAACAACAGGATCAAAATCTTTTCGAAGCAGACCTTCCGACGGGGAAGCTTTTTTAAGTTCACAGATGAGATGGAGTTTGCGATTTTTAGATAAAGCCTTTAGCAGTGAACGTTTTGAGCCCCTGAAAGCTTCGGCAAGACGGCTTATTTCCGCCAGAGAAGTCCGCTGTTTCAATGCTTCTAAATCTTTGCGTGTATGCTCCAAAATATCGTTAAGCATCGTGGCTGATCCGAATTAATTTTTTTAAGGCCTCATACGCTGCGCCAGACTTAATAGAGTTCTTAGCAAGCTCAATGCCATGATTAAGTGTTTTTGCCCGCCCGCTGGCATAAAGAATAGCGGCGGCATTTAAGAGCACTGTGTTTTTCCGGGTAGCGTTTGTTTCCTGATTGGTTAAAATGTTGAGTGCAATTTTGCGATTTAGTTTGCGCTTGCCACCCTTTAATTCACTCTGTTTCCCTTTTTTAAATCCAAACTGTGCCGGTGCGATTATTTTCGTTCTTAGAGTTTTTTTATTCACTTCAACTAAAATTGATCGATTCGTCGTTGTAAGCTCATCGATACCATCGCTATTTCGGAACACAAGAACGCGCTTCATCTTTAATTTTTTGGCTGTTTCAGCAACCACGCCTGTTAAATCTTGATTAAAAACCCCGATCGCTTGACGCGCGGGACGGAGCGGATTAAGGAAAGGCCCTGCGATATTGAAGATTGTCCCCGTCTTATATCTTTGGGCTAGCTTTTGGCGTAAAGGTTGAAACGCGCGAAAGGCGGGATGATATAAAGGAGCATGAAAATAACCGATCCTTGCTTCTTTTAGCGCTTTTAACATGCGGTTTCGAGATGCGTCAATTTTTACCCCCAATGCTTCCAGAAGGTCAGCGCTCCCGCATTGAGATGAAATGCTTCGATTGCCATGTTTAGCAACATGAGCCCCTGCCCCCGCCGCCACAAAGCTTGCAATCGTGGAAATATTGAAGGTATTTGCTCCGTCACCTCCGGTGCCGCATCCGTCAACCAAATCCGGAAATCGAGTTTGTGGAATGGTTTTTTCCAATTTTCTGACGGCGCGAATAAATCCGCCTAATTCATTTGGCGATTCGCCTTTTTTTCTGAGCAATAGCAAAACTGTCTCTGCTATCTCAGGATTATTTTTTGTTTGCGCAAAAAGGCATCGAAAAAGCCGTTCTGATTTTGTGATCGATACATCTTTTGCCAAGAGCAAATCGTCAATCGCACTGGTCATTTTGTGATCGAAAGAAAATTCTTTAAAATATTTTTCCCGGACGGTGTCAAAATAGATTCCGGATGAAATTGGACACCGTACGTTGGATGTGTTTTGTGCCGAAGCCCCATAATTTCCTTGTCTTTTGTCCAAGCGGTTAATTCCAAAACGGAAGGAAATGTTTTGCGTTCCACAAGCAATGAGTGATAACGAGTTGCCGTAAACGGATTTTCTATATTTTTGAAAATTCCTTTTGGGCGATGATAAATTTCCGATACTTTTCCATGCATAATTTTTTTGGCCCGTACGATTTTCCCGCCAAAAACCTGGCCAATACATTGGTGGCCCAAACAAACACCAAGGATAGGGACCTTTCCGCTCAGGTCCTTAATGACTTCATTTGAAATGCCGGCTTCATCCGGGGCTCCCGGGCCGGGTGAGATAACGATTTTTTTTGGTTTTAATTTTCGGATCGTGGCCAGATCAATTTTGTCATTTCTAAAAACGACCACTCGCTCACCGAGCTCACTGAGATACTGGACGAGGTTATACGTGAAGGAATCATAGTTATCGATCATGAGGATCATGGTATTTCAATTCCCCAACTTTTTTCAACAGCCTGAAGCAATGCTTTGGCTTTGTTGATTGTTTCTTGGAATTCTTTGGCGGGCACGGAGTCATTGACGATACCGGCGCCTGCCTGAACATACGCTTGTCCTTTGTGGACCACGATCGTCCGGATGGTGATGCACATATCCATGTCGCCATTTAGGCTAAAGTAGCCAAGAGAGCCTCCGTAAGGCCCCCTTCTTTCTTGTTCCAGCTCATCGATGATTTGCATGGCGCGGATTTTAGGAGCTCCAGCGACCGTGCCTGCCGGAAATGAAGCGCGGAGAAGATCAAATGCTGTTTTGCCTTGTTTGAGAACGGCTTTGATCTCACTTACCAAATGCATCACATGTGAATATCGCTCAATTCGGGCGAAGTCATGAACTCGAACGCTGCGCGGATTGCATACGCGCCCCAAATCGTTTCTCCCCAAATCGACAAGCATCAAATGTTCGGCCATTTCTTTCGGAGAATTACGCAGCGCCATTTCGTACGCCAAATCTTTTGCTTCCGTTTCCCCTCTGGGCCTTGTCCCAGCAATCGGCCTGATTTCTGCCATTTTGCCTGTTTTTTTTGCTAACATTTCGGGAGACGAGCCAACGAGCGATAAATTTTGATGGCGGAAGTAAAACATGTACGGAGAAGGATTTAAGGATCTTAGTGCGCGGTAGAGCGTAAAATCATCCGGGATATGTCCTAAGCCAAAGCGTTGTGATAAGACGATTTGAATGCAATCTCCGGCTCGAATATGCCGCTTCGCCTGCCCCACCATAGTTTCAAACTGCTTTTTACTCATATTTGAGCGGAGCTCGATTTTTCTTCCGCTTCTCTTCTTGAATTGCAAAGAGCTTACCGGCGGAGCGGACCGGCCTAAATCAGTTTTTATTCGTTTTAATTGTCGAATCGCTCTTTGGTATGTCTTTGCCGGCGATCCATTGAGAATGGCCAAATGGATAAGTTTTAGTTGATGCTTAATGTGGTCAAAGATAATGAGATTTGTCGGGAATGTAAAAACAGAATCAGGAACGTCCAAGCCATTTTTTGCCCTGAACTCAATATCTTCAAATTGTTGGACCATTTCATATCCGATGAAGCCAACGAGGCCTCCAACAAGCGGAGGCAGTTTCATGGTTGCGACAAGGCGATAGCGTTTTAGGATTGTTTCGATTATTTTTAATAAGTCACCGAGAAGAACGGTTTTACGGCTTCCGTTTTTTTTGGAATAAAAACAGCGCTCGTTTTTGTATTCTAAAATGAACGCGGGATCCATTCCGATGAGCGAAAACCGCCCTAGTTTTTCTTCTAATTCGACGGATTCAAGGAGAAAGGCATGCTCTTTTTTGCGCGCTAATTTTAGAAAGACAGAAACCGGTGTTTCTAAATCCCCTGGCAGATCCAGGCAAACCGGGATTACATTCCCACGCTTTAAGTATTTTTTAAATTCAGAGTAATCCGGTTTGATGTTCATTTTATTTTAATAAATTTTTTTTGGATCAAATACTTTTTTCTGTGTGACGCGTTTGATATTCCATTTTTGATTTAACTGATGGACAAAACAAGTCCGGTACCCTAAGTGGCAAGCCCCGCCCGTTTGTTTGACTTTGATTAAAAGCGTGTCGCGGTCACAGTCGGTGGTAATTTCTTTAATGTTCTGAATATGCCCTGATGTTTCACCTTTAATCCAATACGTTTTTCGAGAACGTGAATAAAAGCATGTTTTTCCAATCGTGAGCATTTTTCGGATCGCAGTCCGGTTGACGTAAGCGAGCATTAAAACTTCCCCGCTTTTGTAGTCTTGAACAATGGCCGGCATCAGGCTATTTTGATCAAATTTAAATTTAATCATTGTGATTGCTCCCTAGGTCGAATATGAACTCCCTTTTTCTTCAAATATTGCTTTGCCTCCTCAATCGAATATTCCCCAAAATGAAAGATAGAGGCGGCCAATACTGCGCTTGCTTTTCCTTTGACGCATCCATTGTAAAGGTCTTTGAGCGATCCAGCTCCGCCCGATGCGATGACCGGAATTTGAACGTTTTTTGAAACTTGTTCTGTCAAGCGAAGGTCATAGCCGTCTTTAGTACCGTCCTTGTCCATGCTGGTCAACAAAATTTCACCAGCTCCAAGCTTGGCGACATGCTTGGCCCATCGAACCGCATTCCATGGCGTTTTAATGCGTCCCCCATGTGTGTAAACATTCCATCGATTCCTACCCGTTTGTTTCGCATCAATGGCAACAACAATACATTGGCTTCCAAAACGCCGGCTCGCTTTTCGCACAAGTTCAGGATTTTGAATTGCGCTTGTATTCAGCGATACTTTGTCACATCCTGCTTTCAAAAGCGCACGAATATCTTCAAGCGTTCGAATGCCGCCACCCACGGTGAATGGAATATAAATGGATTCCGCTACTTGCTCCACCATGTGAAGCGTGATCGGCCGCGCTTCATGGGAGGCTGTAATATCCAAAAATACCAACTCATCAGCTCCTGCCCGGTCATACGCTTTCGCGCATTCAACCGGGTCTCCCGCATCGCGCAAATTAACAAATTGCACACCTTTGACGACGCGCCCTTCTTGAACATCCAGGCAAGGAATAATTCTTCGCGTTAGCACCGCTTACACACACTGCTTAATAGCGGTTCGCAGCACGATTTTTTGTTCATAAAGCGCTTTTCCCACAATCACACCTTCGAAGTTTGAGGCTTTAATCTGCGCAAGATGCTTCAAATCCGAAAGGCTTGAAACTCCGCCGGATGCAATCACATTCATTTTTGTTTCATTAAGTAAATTCGTGGTTAATTCAATATTGGGACCCAACAAGGTACCATCCCGCGATACATCGGTGCAAATAATAGTGCGAACGCCAATTTCTTCCAAGTCGTGGCATAATGACTCCGGTGTATGAGTCAAATCGCTTGAGAGCCAACCTTCTGTTTGAATGATTCCATCGCGCACATCAATTCCGACAGCGATCCTTTCTTTAAATTTCTGAACTAATGTTTTGAGAAATTCCCTGTCTTTTGCTTTTGTGCCGATCACGGCTCGCCAGACCCCTGCTTTTAACACTTCCTCTACGGATTCGATAGTTCGTAAGCCTCCCCCAAATTGAACGGGAACCTTGGCCACCGCCAAGATATTTTTAAGGGACCCTAAATTGCGCCGCCTTCCTTCCACGGCTCCATCCAAATCAACCACATGCACTAATTGAGCGCCTTCCCGCTGCCACTTTTGCATGATGTCCGCAGGAGAAGCTGAATAAGTCGTTTGTTTTTTGAAGGACCCTCGGATGAGTCTAACGACTTTTCCTTCACGTAAATCGATCGCTGGGATAATGAGCATCTTATAATCGGATAAAGTTTTTTAAAATCTGAAGCCCCAAACGTTGGCTTTTTTCAGGATGAAATTGAACCGCGAAGATATTTTCGGCGCCCAAAAGCGCCGGGAATTTTATTCCATAATTTGTTTCCCCGCATATCAATCTTGAGTCTTTTGGTTTTGCATAATAAGAATGGACGAAGTAAAAATATCCGTTATCTTTGAGCTTTGCGACAATCGGAAGAGATCTTCTTTTGAAGCTCACTTGGTTCCACCCCATGTGCGGAATTTTCAAGGTCGGATGTTTGCGAGCATTGAAGCCGCAAACGGTGCCTTTCCAAATCCCAAGGCCTTTGACGCCCGGATTCTCAGCACTTGAATCGAAAAAAAGTTGCAAGCCCAAACAAATTCCAAAAAGGGGTTTTTTTCTTTCCGCAAATTCTAAAATGACATCCATCAATCTACGTTTCTTAAGTTCTTGGATTGCCTGCCCGAATGCGCCCACGCCCGGGAGGATTAATTTGGCCGCGCGCGACAATTTCTTCTGGTCACTTCCCACATAAACTGTTCCGCCAAGGTGCTCAATGGCCTTGCTGACGCTTCGCAAATTCCCCATTCCGTAATCAACAATGCCTACGGTTCCGCCGTTTCTCATTTTTTGTTAGAGGCTTCCTTTCGTCGATGGCACCCCTTTGATGCGGGGGTCGCGTTGGGTAGCGGTGTCGAGTGATTTTGCTGTTGCTTTGAACATGGCTTCAATAATGTGATGCGAATCTTCGCCATTTACAATTTCAACGGTCAAATTAATTCCAGCGTGTTGCGAAAACGCGCGCAAGAATTCCGTTGCATCATGAAAGGAGTAAGTCTCAAGACGTGAGAATTTTACACCTTTGCTTTTAATCACCAAAAAAGAAGGCCGCCCCGAAAAATCAAGGCTTACCCGGACAAGGGTTTCATCCATCGGGATACTGAAAAATCCGAATCGGCGTATCCCATGCTTTTTTCCAAGCGCTTTTGAAAAAGCTTGGCCCAGGACAATTCCGATGTCTTCGTTGGTGTGATGAATGTCAACGTCAAGATCCCCCTTCGCATCAATTTTTAAATCAAAAAGGCCGTGTTTTGAAAGACTCGTCAACATATGGTTCAGAAAAGGAAGTCCTGAATTAATCTTTGACTGGCCTGAGCCGTCAAGTGAGAGAGAAATACGAATCTGCGTTTCTTGTGTTTTGCGCGATACAGTTGCCGTTCGTTTTTGATCAGCCATTTGTTTTTTCCTTTCCGTCCTCCAATTTTTTGGAGGAGTCAATAAAACGCGATTCAATAGAAATTCGGTGAAGTACCAAACCTTCCATTTCCGTTAGTTTCCGGATGGGTTCGCGAACTTTGGCAAGCGCTTCTTTGCTGTAGCCAATGACCTGAGTTCCTTTGATAAACGAGGCCGCGCTTAGGGGCGAAAAATATCGTGCCGTTCCGTTCGTTGGTAATACGTGGCTTGGTCCTGCCACATAATCACCAATGACGGCGGGAGAATATTCACCCAAGAATATTGCGCCTGCATGCGCAATGCGGCTAAGCCATTTTTCAGGTTTTCGAGTTAAAATTTCAAGGTGTTCCGGTGCAATTTCATTG
>MHFM01000038.1:5316-15370 GCA_001804205.1 Omnitrophica bacterium RIFCSPLOWO2_01_FULL_45_10b | reverse complement strand
CACAGCCTTCTTCTAAATTTTTGACTACGATGATGACGCAGCCATCCACGCGTTTGTGTATGAGTTCCGCTAATTTTTTTGAATTCGTTACCAAATAAGAGGTTCCGCCAAAGTGCTCAGCCTGCGCGAGCAAGTCGCACGTGACATAGTTGGGTGTCGCATCTGCATCAGCAAGAATTGCGATTTCACTCGGCCCCGCCACCATATCGATATCAACGAAACCATAAACCTGCCGCTTGGCCTCCGTCACGTATTGATTTCCGGGGCCTACGATTTTATCGACCTTTTGAATCGTGCGTGTCCCAAAGGCTAAAGCAGCAATTGCTTGAGCGCCTCCTATTCGATAAATCTTCTTTACGCCCAAAAGGTCGGCGACAACGAGAATATGAGGATCAATATCTCCGGTTTCATGATTCGGGGGCGTGGCAATCGCAAGTTCTTTAACTCCCGCCACTTTCGCGGGGATGACAGTCATATACACGGTTGAGACAAGAGGTGCCGTTCCGCCCGGAATATAGATTCCGACTCGTTCGATGGGACGGTATTGCTTCCCTAAATAAATCCCGTCCTTGCCTTTGATCGAAAATGATTTTTTTAACTCCGCTTCATAATAAGCAGTTACATTTTCCCGAATTTGTTTGAGAAGAGGTACAAATTCAAAGTGGATTTTTTCATACGCCCGATTGATATCGCCTTCGCTGACGACAAGCCGTTTCAAGGGAAGTTCAATTCCGTCAAAGTCGCGCGTATAGCGGATGAGCGCCTGATCTCCGCGGGTTTTAACTTCTTGAAGGATTTTGTTTACCTTCTTAAATAAATCTTTGTCGACACTGTAAGCGAAGGGCCGGTTCAATTTTTTTGATGCTTGTTTGTCCCAATTTATGATGGACATCGTTATTTCGCCTCTTGGATGAGCTTAGAAAGTGTTTCGAGTGCCCGTGCAATCCCCTGCTCGTTTCGGCCGCCACCCTGCGCCAGATCTTTTCTCCCCCCTGCACTCCCTTCTAAGAGCGGAGCAATCGTCTGCGCCATTTTTTGAGCATCAAGCAGAGAATTAGAAAGGTCTTTCGTTAATGCAATAATCATATTGACCTTTGAATCTTTTGTTGAAAAGAGCGCAATGACACTTTGTTTGGCCTGCATTCGAAGTTGATCGGCTAGCTGGCGCAAAAAGCCCAAATCCTCATTTTGAATGACTTTGGAAATTAATTTAACTTTTCCCGCAGGTTTTGCAGAACGCATCAAACTCTCAAGATCGACTGTTTCAGTGGCAGCTTTTGCGGCTGTTTTTCCGGTTTGCTCTAACTCTTTCAATTTTTTTTGTAATTTCTCGATTCGCTCCATCACCTGATCCGGATTTACTTTTAAAAGTATGGAAATTCGACTTAGTTTTTCTTCCAGCGCTTTTAAATAACGGACGGCATTCATGCCGGTAATGGCCTCAATTCGACGCACGCCACTCCCAATCGAAGATTCGCTTGTGATGACAAAGGCTCCGATTTCTCCCGTTTGATGGCAATGGGTGCCTCCGCATAATTCTTTGCTTCGCCCAGGCACTTCAATCACCCGTACGTCGTTTGCATATTTATCACCGAAAAAAGCAAGAACCCCGCTTTTGATCGCCACATCGTAATTTTGCTGCGTTGCCTGCACCGCGTTGCTTTCCAAAACCGTTTCATTCACCCAGTCTTCTACTTTTTTTATTTCTTGGTTTGTCAAAACTCTACCGTGAGTGAAATCGAACCTGAGTTTTTCGGGATTCACAAGCGAACCCACCTGCCTCACATGGGGACCCAGAACCGTGCGGAGCGCAGCTTGTAAAAGATGCGTTGCCGTATGATTCCTTTTTGTTGCCTCGCGGAACTCTTTATTCACTTTTGCTTGGCATGTTTCGCCAAACTGAAGGTTTCCTTTGATTAATTTCCCGTAATGCACGATTACTTTTTCTTTCTTTTGGGTATACAAAACCGAAAAGCTGAATTTTTTCCCTTCCAAAATGCCTTGATCTCCCACCTGCCCTCCGCCTTCCGGATAGAATGGAGTTTGATCAAGTGCGATCGCGCCCTCTTCACCCGAAAAATTTGACCATAAAATCTTTCCTTCCGCTTCAAGTGTCTGATAGCCTAAAAATTTTGTTTCCGGAAGTTTCAACAAGTCTTGATTGATATCTGAGACAGCAAAAATGGTGTCCGCTATTTTGCTTGAGGCCTTGGCCCTTTTTCGCTGTTCCTCCATCAAGCGGTCAAATTGTTGCTGTTCGATTTCAAATCCCTGTTCATGAGCAATTTTTTTTGTAAGCTCATCAGGAAATCCGTAGGTATCATAAAGTTGAAATACGGTTTCCCCGGGCAGTATTTTTTTATGCTTCAACGATGCCAATTGATTTTCAAGAATCGCAAGCCCTGTTTCGAGTGTGTTTAGGAAACGTTCCTCCTCGCTTTGAAGCGTAGTTCTGACGCTTCCCGCCGCTTCGCTCAGGTTTGGATAAACATCTTTCATGGCCGCTACAACTTCAGGAACGATTTTGTAGAGAAATGGTTTTTCTAACCGGCGCCCTGTATTTAAATTTGGAACCTGAAGCAGTTCATAACCACGCCATAAGGCCCTACGAATAAGCTTACGAATGACATAACCACGTCCCTCGTTAGACGGAATCACCCCATCCGTAATGGCGAATACGATTGCCCGCACATGATCGCTGATGGCATAAATATGTTCCAAAGGCATTTTTGGATTTTCACTTAACCCCAAAGCTGATCGTACGGTTTTATTAATTTGTTGAAATACATCCGTTTCAAAGTTATTTTTCTTCCCTTGCATGACGCAAGCAAGGCGTTCAAGGCCCATGCCGGTATCGATATTTTTTGCTTTCAGCGGAACGAGTTTCCCGCCTTCTTGGCGCTCAAATTGCGTAAATACCAAATTCCAAATTTCAGCGTAGCGCCCTGAATTATCATCGGCCCAAAATCCTTTTGTTGCGCCCGGATAATTGGACCCTTGGTCAAAGAAAATTTCAGAACAAGGGCCGCACGGGCCATTGGGCCCTAGTTTTGGGGCGTTGGCAGGCCAGAAATTGCTTTGATCGCCCAATCGAGCGATCAAATCCTTAGCAACGCCAATTTTTTTAACCCAAATTTCAAATGCTTCCCCATCTTTTTCATGAACGCTTACGAACAGTTTGTCTTTTGAAATTTTCATTTCTTTTGTAAGAAATTCCCAGGCAAAGGCAATTGCTTCTTCCTTGAAGTAATCGCCAAAAGAAAAATTTCCAAGCATTTCAAAAAAGGAATGGTGATACGGCGTTTTCCCCACCTGGTCCAAATCACCGGTTCTGAGGCATTTTTGGCTCGAAGCGGCACGTTTTAAATCGGTTCTAAGCCCTAAAAAATAATCCTTAAATTGATTCATCCCCGCTCCCGTAAATAGAAGAGTCGGATCGCCTTGCGGGATGAGCGAGTCGCTTTTGACAATGACATGCCCTTTCGTGCTAAAAAAATCTAAAAATCGTTTTCTGATATCAGTTAATTTCATTAGAGTTCTGTGATAGTTGAGACACAATTTCGCGGGAAAGCTCGAAATCGAAGCCTCGGTTTAACAAAAATTGATAAAGCCGCATTTTCCTTTTTTGAAGTTCAACTTTTTTTAGGCGTTCCCAGCGTGCTTCAGCCAAAGCGCGAGCGGAATCCCGCTCCACAGCTTTTGGATAATCATGAAGCGCTCGTTCGATCTCATTTGAAGCCAACCCTCTTTTTTTAAGTTCTAAAAAAATCCTCTTGCGTCCATATCTCTTTGCTTCCGATGCCCACTGAACTGTTTCGCGGATTAGCTTTTCGTCGCTTAAAATTCCTTGTTTTTTTAATTCTTCGGCTACCTGTGCAACTACCTCGGGCTGATAACCCTTTTCACTCAAGCGTTTTGCCAGTTCTTTCTCGCTCTTTTTGCTTGCCGTCAACAGGCGCACCGCATACAGGTATCCTTGCTTGAACTGAGAATTGTTTTTTATGTTTAAATCCATAAAGAAAAAAATACGGCGGAAGGTTATCCGCCGTATTGAATGCCGGCCTTATCTCCGGCGGGCTTTTAGGACAACGTTCTTAGGTTTCCGATTCAGAAGAAACCGCAGTCTCATTCGAAGGCGAGGGCTCTTCTCCCGAAGCCACTGCTTGCAGTTTCTCCTTTACTTTGGCTTCAATTTCGTCAAGGAGTTTTGGATTTTCCTTTAGGAAATAGCGCACTGCCTCACGGCCTTGGCCTAGTTTTTCCTGGTTGAACGCAAGCCATGATCCCGATTTTTCCAAGACACCGTGAAGGACGGCTAAATCAAGAATGCTTGATGAGCGGGAAATTCCCTCATCGAACATGATGTCAAATTCTGCTATTTTGAATGGTGCTGAACATTTATTTTTTACAATTTTGACTTTCACACGATTTCCGGTAACTTCATCCCCTTTTTTAATGGACCCAATCCGGCGTATGTCGAAGCGCATGGATGCATAAAACTTCAACGCCTTACCACCTGGGGTTGTTTCGGGGTTTCCAAACATCACGCCAATTTTTTGCCGAAGCTGATTGATAAAAATAATACATGTTTTTGAGCGGTTAATAATCGCGGTCAATTTTCGAAGCGCCTGCGACATTAAGCGTGCTTGAAGGCCCATCTGCGCATCGCCCATTTCACCCTCAATTTCAGCACGAGGCGTTAAAGCAGCTACCGAGTCAATGACAATAAGATCTAAGGCATTTGACCGGACGAGCATTTCGACAATTTGAAGAGCCTGTTCACCCGAATCGGGTTGTGAAATGAGAAGATCTTCCAATTTTACGCCCAGTTTTTTCGCATAGGTCGGGTCCAATGCGTGTTCCGCATCAATAAACGCGGCTACTCCGCCTCGCTTTTGAACTTGAGCTGCAATGCTCAAGGTTAGCGTTGTTTTGCCACTGCCTTCCGGCCCATAAATTTCAACGACCCGGCCTCGAGGAACGCCGCCGATTCCGGTTGCGATATCCAGAGTGAGAGCGCCGGTGGGGATGGCGGGAATGTCAGCAAAGCGCTCTTGCCCGAGCGTCATAATGGCCCCTTTGCCAAATTGTTTTTCAATTTGCTGCAGGGTTAGTTGGAGCGCTTTTTGCTTTTCTTGTGAAATTTTATCCACTTGGTTGCTTTTTTTTCCTTCTTGCTTTCCCTCTGTTCGTTTTTTTGCTGACATAACCCTCTCCTTTTGCTAAGGCTATTAAGTATACAGACTTAGCGAATTATTGTAAAGGGAAAGTTGTATATTATTGACTCACTGCACTAAGGTTGAGACCTTCTTTTCGCATAGAGAGATCCCTTTTTTAAGTTCGGGTAAATGCTCAAGGGAAACCGTAATTCCCTTCTTGGTTGGAAACATCTCATCTCCTTGCTTGGACTTAAAAAATATTCGTAAGTCTATATACGACTTATCTTTATATTCGCGAAGCCTAAAGCAGATTTTCTCATCGTTATTTCGTGAAAACTGATAAATCATTTGGTCTTCCATTTGAGTCCCTAGGTAGGTGGCGAGGAAGATGATTATTTTTTAACTTAGTTATAATTATTAATTATAATAGTAAAATTGTCAAGCAGAATATTTGGAATCTTTAAGCGGGCACGTTGTTGACGAGTTTAATTCCCCTTACCAAATAGGCAATGCAAGAGGCGATGGTTAATACGACCGTGATCCACCATGAGATATAGGCATAGCTCCATCCAGAAAGGACTACTACAATTGTCAGCATTTGGAAAAAAGTTGTTAATTTTCCAAGGATATTCGGCCTAATGCGAATTTGATTTGTGGTCAAAAAAATAATAATCAAGCCACAGACAATCAATAGATCGCGGAAAACGATAACGATGACGATCCAAAGAGGAGGTTTCAAGGTTAAAGCGGTGGAAAATAGAATTCCAAAAAAACCGGATAGCAATAGAAGTTTATCAGCAAGCGGGTCTAAAAAAGTTCCCAGCTCAGTTTGCTTTCGAAAACTGCGCGCAATCAATCCGTCAAGGGCATCGGTTGCTACGGCAATTAAAAATAAAGTCAAAGCAAGTGGCCTAAAAAAAGGATGCTCAGCATTGTAATACGTCAAAAAACTAAAAAAGAAGGGAACTAGAACGATGCGAAAAAGTGTGATGTAATTCGGAAGATTCAAGCTTAATTCAAAATTTGGTTTAATTCGGTTGCAAGTTTTTGATCGGCGTGTTCAATCCCTCGGGTTTCTGAGGACAAACGAACGGACACAATTTTAGATATTCCCGGTTCTTCCATGGTGACACCGTAAAGAATATCCCCCATCGCAATGGTTTTGCGACTATGGGTGACGATAATAAATTGCGTATCTTTCAGAAATGGTTTTAGAGTTGTTAAAAAGCGCTCATTGTTTGCTTCATCGAGCGGTGCATCTACCTCATCAAGAACACAAAATGGCGAAGGCTTTACAGCGAACAGCGCCAATAAAAGCGCAACGGCAGTTAAGGCTTTCTCGCCTCCTGAGAGGAGGCTAATGTGTTGCAGTTTCTTTCCCGGAGGCCGAGCAACGATATCAAGCCCGGATTCTGTTGGGTTCAACTCATCCAACAGAATTAAATCCGCCTGCCCTCCCCCAAAGAGGATGCGAAAATATTCGCGAAAGGATTCACGCACTCGCCCAAGAGTTTCTTCAAACAACTTTTTAGTGGTTCGGTTGATTTTGCGAATGGCTTCTAAAAGCGAATCCCGTGCTTCCGTAAGATCCCGCTTTTGATTAAGAAGAAACTCATATCGCCCTTTCATTTCCTGGTATTCATCAATCGCCAACAAGTTAACAGTCCCAATGGCTTCAAGCTTCTCCCTGAGCCGTTCTAATTCTGTGTTCAGCGGCTCAACTTCATCGGCTTTGATTTGATAATCAGCCTGATTAAGCTCCAAAAGGTTGAGCTTGTAACGATTTCGAAGGTTTTGCACAATGGAATCCTTTTGATGGGTTATTTCCATTTCGCGCAAACTGTATTCATGTGTTTTCTGTCTTGCTTCGGACGCAGCACTAACCGTTACTTGATTTTTCTCCATCATTTCATTTCGCTTGGCAATGAGCTCATTTCGTTCCCGTTTGACATTTTCAACCTCAACGGAACGCTCAAGGAGTAATTGAATGGTTTGCGTTTTTCTGCCATACAATGTATTGAGCTCATCTTTAAGCCGTTCAATTTGTCCAAATGAGGTTTGCCGTTCCATAGAAAGCGATTTGATTCGGCTTTGCGCTTCGGTTGCCTCACGTTCCAAAAAGTTAAGCGTCTTCTCCAATTCTTTGGCTTTTTCGCATTGACTTTCTAGTTTGGTAAGTAGAAGTGTGAGATCTCGCTCTATTGTGTCGCTTGTGTTCTTTTCTGTTTCGGATTGCTTACGTATCGCGTCCAAAGCAGTTTGAGTCTGACTTTGCCGGGCTTCCAATGTGGTTAATTGGCCAAGTAGTTTTTGTTTCTCGGTATCAAGCTGCTCAGCCTCGTTAAGATTTTCTTTCTTTTCACGGTCAAGCAGTTTGATATTTTCCTCCGCCTGCCGCATGAGTTCATTCAAGTTGGCTTTGTTTGCCTCCAAACGCTCCCAAGTCATTCGGGAGTTGAGATTATCGTGATTAAAAATCTTTTCCTCCTCAATGATTGTTTTTAGCCGCGCTTCCTTTTCCTTCAAAGAAGTGCTTAGGCTTTCTTCTTTGCCGCTAACGGCAATCAACCCTTTTTTGAGAATTTCAAGCTCTTTGGCGCGGGCAAGAACGCTTTTCTGAGGTGTGTAGCCGCCATTTCTCAAGACGATTTGATATTCCGGCCCGTAAACAGCACCTGACTTTGACACTAATTTTAGGCGTTCCGCAAGGGGCGCAAGTTCTAAGATATTTTCAGGTGTGATTTCATCCACGACGTATGCTTTTCCAAGCAAATGCCCAAAGATACCCTCGTAACCTTTCTGAATGTGGATGATATCCCAGAGTCTTTTTTGAATGAGTGGATGTTTTTCCGATTCTACTACGGATCCATTAAGGATGGCCCGGTCTTTTATGAAAATGGTGGCATGGTGCGTTCCACCCTCTTTCATTTGAAGCAGTAAATGAGCCGCCGCTTTTGCATTTTCAGCAACGACCGCTTTTAATGAATGATAAAGCGCGGCTTCCACGGCCAATTCATAGCCTGACTCGATGTGAATTAAATCCAATAAGCCTTTGAGCATCCCTTTCTGTGCTTGATGAGAGCCATGCTCTGCAATCACTTGTTTTGGATCTGGTCCATGGGCACTATCGAGCTCTTGAAGCAGCAGTATTTGATGTTCCAGTTTTGTTTTTTCGGTTCTGAAACCTTGCAAGTCTTTTTGGCTGGCTTCAACGGTTGCTCCTAAAGCTTCTTTTTCTTCGTTCAGACGGCCGAAGGTGTTTTGGCTTGTCGATAACTGGATTTCTAAAGCTGCGCGTTCTTCTTGAACAGTTGTCAGCTGTCTGGCGAAAACTTCTTTCGTTTTAGTCAGTTTTATCTTCGATTCTTGTAACACTTTCTTGGCGCGCTCAGCGGCAAGTGTTTCCGCGTGGTTTTTATTTAAGCTATTTTTAAGTTCAGAAACTTGGCGTGCCAAATCAAAAAGCGCTGTTTGTTGATCGGAAAATTCGTGCGAACCTTCTTCCGAATGAGAGGGGATCTGCTTTTTTAATGAAGCTTCCTTTTGATTTTTTTCAGAGGTTGTTTTTTCGATTAATTGGCTTACTTGATCGTATTCGTTTCTTTTTATTTGGATTTCGTTATTTAATGAATCAAGCCGCTTGGTGAGAGATTCTATTTCACCCAATGCTCTTTCGCAGGTTAAATTTAGAAATTCCGTCTTTTCCCGCTGAAAATTTTCACTGCCTTCCAATGAAGCTAATTCCTGTTTCACATCGGAGCGGGAGCTTTCCTGTTCCAGAAAGGCCTGTTCGAGTTCGTAAATTCGATGCTCAATTTCCCTGACTGATTGATGTTCCTGAGAAAGGACTTCTTCCAAAGCGTTTAATTGGGCATTCTGTTCATTGCGCTCATGTTTTAACATGTTGAACTTTTCATCTAAAACGCCGAACTCAAAAAATGCTTTTTGAATCTCGAGTTTTTTAAGTTGTTCTAATTGATCTTTGTAGCGCTCTGCTCTTTGGGCTTGGCGCTCGGCATAGCGGATGTTTCGTTCCACTTCACTTGTGATGTCATTAAGACGTACCAGATTTTCTTCCGTGCGCTCGAGTTTTCTGAGGGCTTCCTCTTTTTTAACTTTATACTTTGAAATTCCTGCTGCTTCTTCAATTAATGAACGGCGCTCTTCTGCTTCTGCATTCAGGATGTGATCAAGCCTTCCCTGCTCGATCATCGAATAGGAATTTGAACCAATTCCAGTATCAAGAATAAGGTCCTGAATATCTTTAAGGCGGCAAGGTGTTTTATTGAGCAGGTATTCGCTTTCACCCGATCGGTGAAGCTTGCGGGTAATAACTACTTCTTCGTATTGGATAGCAAGTTTTTGATCTGAGTTGTCGATCGTGAGCGACACTTCGGCAAAATTGAGCGGTTTTCTAAAGTCTGTTCCGGAAAAAATCACATCCTCCATTTTAGAGCCTCTGAGCAGCTTAGCGCTTCGCTCGCCCAGCACCCAGCGGATGGAATCTGAAATATTGCTTTTACCGCAACCGTTTGGACCCACAACGCAAGTGACGCCGCGTTCAAAAGTGATTTCGGTTTTGTCTGCGAAGGATTTAAACCCAAACAGTTCGATTTTTTTTAAGTACATGGCGACCCGTTTTGCACTTTAATTAGGGGACTTGTTGTTGCTTTAATTATCGTCCGAAAAGGGCGAGAGCTTAACAGATAATAATAAGGAAGGGCTGGGCTTAGCGAGTTAACTGTCAAAGCGTTTGAGGCAAATCGCAGCATTGTGACCGCCAAATCCAAGCGAATCGGATAAAGCGACTTTGATTTTCGCTTGTCGTGCTTGATTGGGTACATAATCCAAATCGCATTCAGGATCTGGATGTTCGTAATTAATTGTCGGCGGGG
>MHFM01000038.1:2527-5287 GCA_001804205.1 Omnitrophica bacterium RIFCSPLOWO2_01_FULL_45_10b | reverse complement strand
CGACTCCTCCGGCCGCCCCTAAGAGGTGGCCTGTCATTGATTTTGTAGAGCTAACCATCAATTTCTTTGCTACCGGTTCGGTAAAAACATTTTTGATTGCGAGCGTTTCTACTTTATCATTTAAGGGTGTCGATGTTCCGTGTGCGTTAATGTAATCCACCTCTTCTGGCCTTATCTTAGCATCCTTAAGGGTATTGATCATGCACCTTGTGGCTCCCCTTCCTTCTGGATCAGGCGCGGTCATATGAGTGGCGTCAGAAGTCATGCCGTAGCCCATTATCTCGCAATAAATTTTTGCGTTTCGTTTTAGGGCATGTTCTAGCTCTTCCAAAACAACGACACCGCATCCTTCTCCCATCACAAACCCATTTCGGGTCTTGTCAAACGGCCGCGAAGCCTTTTCCGGCTGTTCATTGTGAGTCGAAAGAGCTTTCATGGCATCAAATCCGCCAAAACCAAGAGGTGTAATGCACGACTCTGTACCGCCCGCGAGCATAATTTGAGCTTCACCCCTTTGAATGATTTTAAAAGCATCGCCTATTGCATGTGACCCCGTAGCGCACGCGGTAGCAACGCAATTGTTGGGTCCTTTAAGACCCAATTCTATAGCCACTTGTCCTGGGCCCATATTGACAATCAGCATCGGAATCAAAAATGGCGAAATCCGGCCAGGGCCTTTTTCGAGAAGGATTTTGTGTTGTTCTTCGATGGTGCGCAGCCCGCCAATTCCAGATCCAATCAAAACACCGCAAAGATGAGGGTCTTCTTTTGTAAAATCCAATCCGGCGTTTTGAACAGCCATTTTACTTCCAGCAACAGCAAATTGAACAAACCGGTCTGTTTTTTTGATTTGTTTTGCAGAAAGATACTTCAGCGGATCGAAATCCTTAACTTCAGCTGCAACTTTGGAAGAAAAATATTGCGGGTCTACTTGCGTCACACGGGCTGTTCCGCTTTTTCCCTTGAGAACGGAAGCCCATGCTTCTTCTACGCTATTTCCTATTGGGGTTAGACAACCAACTCCGGTGAGAACGACTCGATGTTGCATGCTGATCAAAAAAAGCGGATGGAATCATGAAGAATCATTCGCCTTATTTGGCGGCGCATTTTTCTTCAATGTACTTAATGGCATCTCCGACGGTTTGAATTTTTTCCGCGTCCTCGTCTGGAATCTCAATTCCGAATTCTTCTTCGAGTGCCATAACGAGTTCGACCGTATCGAGGGAGTCTGCACCCAAATCGTCGACAAAAGATGCTTCAGGCGTTACCTCTTCTGCCTTGACTCCCAATTGTTCGACTATGATCTCGGTGATTTTATCTTGTACGGCCATTCTCAATCCTCCTTAGATTAGTGTTATGTACCTAGTCCGCCATCCACGCCGATTACTTGCCCCGTAATATAATTCGAATGATCTGAGGCTAAAAAAAGCGCCGTATTTGCTACATCTTCGGCTTCTCCAAAACGGCCGAGCGGGATTAGGCGTTGCACTTCTTCAACCACTTTTTCACCTAATTTTGCCGTCATATCCGTTTGGATAAACCCTGGCGCAATTGCATTTACGGTAATGTTACGCTTTGCCAGTTCTTTCGCAGCCGTTTTGGTAAACGCAATGACCCCGCCTTTTGACGCTGCATAATTGGCCTGTCCCGCATTTCCAGTGATTCCAACGACGGAGCTCATATTAATAATCCGCCCGCTTCGCTGCCGAATCATCACTTTGCTTACGGCTTTTGTAAACAGAAAGACACTTTTCAAATTCGTTGAAAGAACAAAATCCCAATCTTCTTCCGACATCATCGCGAGCAATTGATCTCGTGTTGTGCCGGCATTGTTGACGAGTATATCGATCCGCGAGTAGGTGTCAAGCGTTTTTTTGACGGCTTCTGTGATCTTCACACCATCCCGAATATCGAACGCAAAACAGAGCGGTTTTTGGCCTGAAAGCCGCTCAATTTCTCCAGATACAGCCTGCAAAAGTTGTTCATTTGTTGCACAAAGCGCTAGCTTAGCTCCTGCTTTTGCAAAGGAAATCGCGATCGCTTTTCCAATTCCCCTGCTTGCTCCTGTAATGATGGCAACTTTATTTTCAAGAGGTTTCATTTAAGATACCAGAATAGGTTTGAGCTGTTCCAGATCTGCTATTTTTTCGATGCTTACTACATTTAATTCTGGATTGATTTTGCGTGCTAAGCCTTTTAATACACGCCCGGGACCAATTTCAAGCAGGTCTTTAGGCCCGGATTGGCTGATGGATTCCATGGTTTTAATCCACTGGACGGGATTGGTGAGTTGCTCAGATAAAAGTTTGCGTATTTCTTCAGGTTTAGAAACCGGTTTTCCGCTAACATTAGGAATAAAAACCCCTTTCGGTTCTTTGATCTGAGTTTTAGAGAGCGCCGCTCCAAGCCCGGATCGCGCATGACTCATGAGGGAGGAATGAAATGCGCCCCCTACTTTTAACGGAATCACTCGTTTCGCCCCCTTTGATTTTGCTAATTCACATGCGCTATTTACCGCAGTTAAAGGTCCTGAAATCACAATCTGCTCGTAGCTATTCAGGTTTGCGATTTCGGCACCAGTTTCTTGACATACAGCTTCACAATCTTTAATCGGAAACCCCAAAATGGACGCCATCGTTCCGGGATTTTTCTGATTTGCTTCTTCCATTAACTCGCCGCGCTTTCGGACGAGTTCAAGTCCTTCTTCAAATGAAATTGATTCAAGCGCAACAAGAGCAGTAAATTCTCCAAGACTTAAAC
>MHFM01000038.1:0-2501 GCA_001804205.1 Omnitrophica bacterium RIFCSPLOWO2_01_FULL_45_10b | reverse complement strand
TGGCAATTTGAGCATTCATGGTTCGGGTTAAATCATGTTCCGGCCCTTCGAAACATAATTTCGTAAATGAAAAACCAAGCAGGCGATCTGCTTTATCAAAGAGCGTTCGTGCTTCCGGACTTTCTCGGTAAAAGTCGGCGCCCATCCCTACCGATTGCGCCCCTTGTCCAGGAAACAAAAATCCAATCGGTTTCATACTTACCAGCGAATCGTACATGCGGCCCAGGTTAATCCACTGCCAAACGCAACAAGAACAATGTTGGAATTTTTTTTCACTCTTCCGGATTTGACTGCTTCGTAAAGCGCCACAGGCGTAGAGGCAGCGGACATATTTCCATAGCGGTCCAAATTAATGAATATTTTTTCCAAAGGGATTCCTGTCCGGTCTGAAACGGCATTTAAAATCCTAAGGTTTGCCTGATGCGGAATTAAACAATCGATATCTTCTACTTTTAAATCTGCTCGTTTTGCTACTTCAATAATAGAATCACACATTATTCGAACAGCAGACTTAAAAACTTCAGAACCGTCCATGTGAACGTAATGAAGCCCAGCTTCAACCGACGCAGGACTTGGAGGGATTGCCGATCCTCCGGCAGGAATTTTCAAAAGATTTGCTTGCGCACCGTCTGAACCTAAATAAGTCGCTAAAATTCCATGTCCGTCCTGAACTTCACCCAGTACGGCTGCTCCTGCGCCGTCACCAAATAAAATACAAGTGGAACGGTCTTTCCAATTGATAAAACCTGAGATCACTTCCGCACCAATAACCAGGATGTGCTTATAAGCTCCGGAAAGAATCATTCCTTGAGCAAGAGCTAAGGCATAAGGAAAACCAGAACATGCAGCTGAAATATCAAAGGCTGGGCATTTGGCCCCGATTTTGTCTTGAACGATGCAAGCCGTGGATGGAAAAGTCATGTCCGGGGTTACGGTTGCCAGAATAATCAAATCAATATCTGTAGGTTTCAAGCCGGCTGCGTCAATGGCTTCAAGGGAAGCTCTCTTTGCAAGCTCGCTGGTTGGGGTTCCTTCTTGTGCTATTCTCCGCTCCCGAATACCCGTTCGGGTACGGATCCACTCATCTGAAGTGTCAACCATTTTTTCTAAATCATGGTTGGAGAGCACTTTTTCAGGAAGATAAGCTCCGAGGCCGAGAATGCCGACTCGCCTTTGAGTCATTTAAGGATTTACCTTTGGTATGGGGGTTGTTTTTGAAGGTAGATTTGCATGGTTGCCAATGCGGCTTGAGATTCCTTCGATGATGTGTTCGTTGACATGTTCCACAACAGACTCCCGAGCAACACGAATGGCATTGCATATTGCTTTTGCAGATGAAATACCATGGCCAATAATGACTACGCCATCAACGCCGAGAAGAGGCGCCCCCCCTGCTTCCTCGTAATTCGTTTCTCGACGAATGGATTCGAAAGCGGGTTTGCATAAAAGTGCACCTATGCGGGCAAGAAAATCCTTTTGGATTTCCTTGGTGATGAGCTTGATCATCATCTCTAATATGCTTTCTGTCATTTTGAGAACAACGTTTCCAGAAAACCCGTCACATACAATACAATCACATTTCCCGGTAAAAAAATCGCGGCCTTCTATATTTCCGACAAAATTTAACCCGGAATCACGAATAAGTTTATAAGCTTCTTGAAGCGCTTCGGTTCCTTTCGATTCTTCTTCCCCAATATTCAAAAGCCCGATACTCGGTTTTTTCTTTTTCAAGAGATATCGCGCATAGATTTCCGCCATGATCGCATATTGAAGCAAATGTTCAGCCGTGGGGTCAATATTGGCGCCAACATCAATGGCTACAGAAATGCCGTGCAGCGTAGGAATTGCAATGGCAATTCCGGGGCGCTTAATTCCAGGAAGAAGCCCAAGGTTTAAAGTTGAGGCGGCTACAGCAGCACCGGTATTTCCTGCCGTGACAACAGCGTCCACTTCTTTTTGTTTCAAGAGTTGAATGGCTACAGAAAGTGAAGAATCCTTTTTCTTTCTAACGGCTTGGACTGGTGAATCGCTCATTTCAACTACTTCCGAGGCATGGCAGATTGAAATCTTTCCTCCCGGAACTTTATGGCGATAGAGCTCGCGTTTAATCGCATCTTCCTTGCCGGTAATGACAATTTCGACGTCATGGAAGCTATTTGCTGCTTGAACAGCACCTTCCACGACTAATTGAGGGGCGTAATCCCCTCCCATTCCATCGACGGCGATTTTGATCATGAGTTTGTTCCCGGTTCTTCTTTTTTACCTTTAGCAGCGATGGTGATCACTTGACGGCCACGATAGTAACCACACTGAACGCAAATACGGTGCGGAATTGCCAAATGTCCGCAATTTGGGCACTTAGCAAGTGATTTCAGTTTCACACGATCATGCGTACGTCTTAATCTGGTTCTTGTATTGGAATGCCTGCGTTTTGGATTCGCCATTGATTATTCTCTTGAAGATCCTTTCCGTATTTTTATTTGTCCATAGTGTATGTTTTG
>MHFM01000037.1:389-7158 GCA_001804205.1 Omnitrophica bacterium RIFCSPLOWO2_01_FULL_45_10b | reverse complement strand
CGCTCGGATTATTGCCATGCGTGAGATGATTCTTGCTGATGATAAAGAGTTGCGCGAGAAAGCTCTGGCAAAACTTCTCCCCATTCAGCGCAAGGATTTCGAAGAAATTTTTGAAGTGATGGACGGGCTTCCCGTTACGATACAGCTTTTGGATCCGCCGCTTCACGAATTTGTGCCGCATGGCCATGACAATCAGCAGGAGATGGCAGAAGCCATGCATGTTTCCATTGAGAAGGTGCGGGATAAAGTCACAAGCCTCCATGAGATGAACCCCATGTTGGGCCATCGAGGCTGCCGGCTCGGAATCACTTATCCTGAAATTTATGACATGCAGGCCCGCGCGATCATGGAAGCCGCGTGTCACATGAAGCAAAAGGGAATTCGAGTTCTTCCCGAGATTATGATCCCTTTAATCGGGACAAAGAAGGAGTTTTCAATTCTAAAGAAAAATATCGAAGCGGTCGTCAAACAGGTATTCGAAGAGAAAAAAATGTCTCTTCCTTATATCATTGGAACCATGATTGAAATTCCCCGGGCTGCGATTGTGGCAGATACGATTGCCGAAGAAGCTGAATTCTTTTCCTTCGGGACTAATGATTTGACCCAGATGACCTTTGGTTATTCCCGAGACGACGCCGGAATGTTCCTAAAAGATTATCTTGAACAGGGCGTTCTTGAGAAAGACCCTTTCCAAAGCTTGGATACGGAAGGGGTAGGCGCTTTGATGAAATGGGCGCTTGAGCGGGGGCGTAAAGTACGCAAGGATTTGAAAGTGGGAATCTGCGGTGAACATGGCGGGGATCCTGCTTCAGTTGAGTTTTGCCATAATGTTGGAATGAACTACGTGAGCTGTTCGCCCTACAGAGTTCCATTGGCCCGGCTTGCGGCGGCGCAAGCAGTTCTTAAAAAGAAAAATTAGAAATTCCTTGAATGGCAAAAAAGAAAAAAGCTCCCAAACGCTTGCCCAAGCGAAAAGGCAAGAAGGCTGTTTCTGAGAAGAAAAAGCGAAAACGGGTATTAACGCCCGCTGTAAAAGGCGAGCCACCAAAATCCTCTCCTCCTCCTGAAAAAACTCAGCGCAAGAAGCGCGACGAAGATATCGATTCCGACGAAGGCCATGAAACAACGCTTGATAAAACGCCGATGCGGATTTATCTCAATCAAATTGAGAAAATCCCTCTCCTGACTCCCGAAGAAGAAATCCAGCTTGGTAAGAAAATTGTTTCCGAGACTCCCGAAGCCCCTCCGGCACGCGAGCGGATGATTCGCTCAAATCTGCGCCTTGTCATTAGCATTGCCAAACGGTACTCAAATATAGGCCTTCCATTTTCCGATCTTGTGGAAGAGGGCAATATCGGCTTAATGCGCGCCGTTGATAAATTTAATTACCGCAAAGGGTACCGATTTTCCACTTATGCTTCTTGGTGGATTAAGCAAGCGATTATGCGCGCTCTTTCGAATCAAGGAAAGACCATTCGAGTCCCCGTCTATATGTTTGACATACTTTCCAAATGGCGCAAGGTAAGAGAAAGCTTGGTCCAGAAACTATCGCGGATTCCCACCGCAAAGGAAATCGCCGATATCATGAAATTGCCGGTTGAAAAAATTCAGGAGCTTGAACGAATCGCAACACAGCCCGGTTCTTTGAATGCGCCCGTGAGTTTGGATGGTTCTGCGGAAATTATGGACTTAATTGAAGACGAGTCTCTTTCATCTCCGATTGAAAATATAGAAGGAATTTTTGAAGGAAAAAGGATCGAGCAATTACTCAATTTTGTGGATGCGCGCGAACGCCAGGTGCTTACGCTTCGGTTTGGCCTCAAGGGAAGCGAGCCTCATACGTTAGAGGATACGGCAAAGCAATTTGGGGTAACGCGGGAACGGATTCGGCAAATCGAACTGGCTGCCATTAAAAAAATTCGGTTTGTTTTAAGATTGAAGGAGGAGAAACTTGAAGACTATGTCCGCTGAAAAAAGGATGGATTTAGAGAGGCTTAAAACGTTGATACGCGACGTTCCGGATTTTCCTAAAAAGGGAATTATGTTTAAAGATATTACACCGCTTCTCAAAGATGGTTCAGCGCTTCGGTTTGCCTGCGATCAATTGGCCGCAGGTTTTAAAGGAAAACAAATCGACCAGGTGGTTGGAATTGAATCGCGCGGCTTTATTTTTAGCCCCGTCCTTGCCTATCGAATGTCAGCTGGATTTGTTCCTGTACGCAAAAAAGGGAAGCTCCCCTCAGCCAAAGAGACGGTTTCTTATAGTTTAGAGTATGGAGAAGATACATTAGAAGTGCATCGGGATGCCATTACAAAGGGGACGCATGTCCTGATTGTTGATGATTTGCTTGCTACGGGCGGCACTGCCGAAGCGGTGGTTCGGCTTGTCGAAAAGCTAGGGGGGACGGTTGTTGGTCTGGCGTTTCTTGTAGAGCTTAAATTCTTAAAAGGCCGCGAGCGCCTCAAGAACTATCAGATTCATTCTCTCATTCAATATTGAAGCAGGGTAGGCCGCTGTGAACCCGCCTTTTAATTGTGTCTTGTCCCTGCCCTGACTTTTGATGGATAATTTAAGGAAGTCAGGACTGTACTTGCTTTCATTAATTAAATAAATTAGTAGCAAGTACTGTACTGATTACCAATTTAATTTAATTAATGAGAATCAGTGCTGGCGCTAGTTTCGACGGCGTAACGAAGTGAAACCGCCCTCGAAGAGGGTTACCTTATAGTCGGTGCCGCCTGTCCCGATACGCACAAGGACGTCAAGTCCTTGGCATATCGCACACGACGCATTGGCGTCGGTGCAAAAGTTAGCTCGTTGCGCCTGCCCCAGAAAAAGCGTCTGGGGCTGGCGCTAGTTTCGATTAATAAAAAGAAATATTAAGGTTACTAGCGCCTGTAGCTCAATTGGATAGAGCACCTCCGTCCTAAGGAGGGGGTTGGGAGTTCAATTCTCCCCGGGCGCAAGTTTGCCTTTTGATTAAGAAATTTTTGAGGTAGGCAAAACCAGTCCCAGCACTTTGATGAAAAACCGATTTTCGTTTTAGTGTAGTGCTGGGACAGATTATTGAATCCTATGGATGTTCATTTTGAGAAAGAAAAAATCCGAGAAGCAGTTCGTAAGGAATTAAAGGAACAATCTGAAAAATTAAAGCGCAGAAAAAGCGACTTGATCCTCGGAAAATTAAGACGAAGATCTGAATTTAAGAAAAGCATGGTTTTAATGTTTTACATTGCCGCGCCTGATGAGGTTGATACCAAACCGCTCCTTTTGGAGGCTCTTCGCGAAGGCCGGGAAGTGGTTGTTCCTTTTATTGATCGGAATACGGATTCTCTGATCCCTGTTCAGATTCGTGATCCTGAAACAGATCTACGCCCCGGGTCTTATGGAATTTTAGAGCCAAAACGTGATGTCATTTGTTCCTTTGATCTGAATCGCCTGGATTTGGTGCTTGTGCCTGGGATTGCTTTTGACCGGTGGGGGCATCGCTTGGGACGAGGCAAAGGTTATTATGACCGATTTCTTAAAACGTTGCCTCCTCATGTAAAATCTTTTGGGCTTGCATTTGATTTTCAAATTTTTAAGTTGGTGCCAACAAATGATTTTGATGCTTCTGTAGACCGTGTGATAACAAACAGGTAATTCTTATGGAATTGATTAAAGTTTTAGTGATTGGGGATACCGTCGGAAAACCAGGGCGCGAAGCCTGCCGAAAAATGATCCCTAAGCTCAAGCTCCTTAGGGAAATAGACTTGGTTGTTATTAATGGTGAAAATCTAGCATCCGGTTCGAGCATTACCCACGATACAGCTGAGGAAATATTTGCGAGCGATGTGGATGTGATCACGAGCGGCGATCATATCTTTAGAAAAAAGGAAGGTACTGCAATGGTTCAAGAGAATCCGCGCATCTTAAGGCCGCTCAATTATCCAAAAGGAACGCCCGGAAATGGTTCCGTTGTGGTGACGACAAAGACAGGCGTGAAAGTGGCAGTGGTCAATTTGCTGGGCCGCGTGTTTATCCAAAGCCTTGATTGTCCGTTTCAAACGATGGAATCAATTTTGAAATCGCTTCAATCGCAAACAAAAATTATCTTGCTCGATTTTCATGCAGAAGCCACCTCTGAAAAAGTAGCAATGGGTTGGTTTCTGGACGGTGAGGTGAGTGCCGTATATGGAACCCATACCCATATCCAAACTTCAGATGAAACGATTCTTCCAAAGGGAACTGCTTACATGACGGAGCTTGGCATGACAGGCCCTTATCGATCCGTCATCGGACGTGACATTGATCAGGTTCTTTTTCGATTTAAAACGGGAATGCCTGGGCCGATGGAAGTGGCCACGGATGATATTCGGCTTTCCGGCGCGATTATCGAAATCGATGTGAATACAGGGAAGGCAAAATCAATCGAACGAATTCATGAGAAATTGAATGGCACAGTCCGCTCCTGATGTTTTAGCCGCACAAAAAATCTATAAAGTCAGCGAAATTACTCGTGAAATCCGCGCACTTTTAGAATCTCGATTTTCAGCCGTTTGGATTGAAGGGGAAATTTCTAATTTCAAGCGCCACAGTTCCGGACATATTTATTTCACGCTCAAGGATGAGAGCGCTCAGATCACCGCCGTATTTTTTGCCAATGCGAATCAGTTTTTGAAATTTGAACCAAAGGACGGCCTTCAGGTGATTTGCATCGGCCGCGTTTCCGTTTATGACCAGCGGGGCCAATATCAAATTTATGTTCAGCGCATGGAACCGAAAGGATTGGGCGCGCTCCAGCTGGCCTTCCTTCAATTGAAAGAACGGCTTGAAAAAGAAGGCTTATTTTCGCCCGAACGCAAAAAACAAATCCCTCTTTATCCAAAGACGATTGGAATCGTTACGTCACCGACGGGCGCTGCCATTCAAGATATGTTTAAGATATTTCGACGAAAGACATTCGGGCTCCACGTATTTCTTTTTCCGGTTCGAGTCCAAGGAGATGAGGCGTCTCGAGAAATCAGTGATGCGATCGATCGGCTCAATCAATTTGAACCCCTTGATTTAATTATTGTAGGCCGGGGTGGCGGAAGCCTTGAAGATTTGTGGGCTTTTAATGAAGAAGTCGTGGCTCGTGCCATCAGCCGCTCCAGAATCCCAATCATCTCTGCGGTAGGCCATGAAGTGGATTGGACGATTGCCGATTTTGTGTCTGATTTTCGGGCTCATACGCCGACAGCAGCCGCTGAAAAAGTGGTGATGAATTGGGATTCCTTCAAGGAAAGGCTCCGCGAGTTTCGAGAGAGAATGCAAATGGGGATAGAAGGAATTTTGACGGCGAAGCGCGAAGCACTTACTGGCCTTCAAGAATGTTATGCTTTTCGGCAGCCTTTGGTTTATATTCACCAGCTTTCACAGCGCGTGGATGAGCTTCTCCGCCAAATGCAAAATTATTTGAAAGGCGTTTTTCAAGAAAAAAGACAGCGCTTTCAAAATTGGGTTGGAAAATTAGAAGCGTTAAGCCCGCTGGCCATTCTGGAGCGAGGATACAGCATCACTTTTGATGAACAGGGAAATTTGCTGAAGGAAGCAAAACAGGCCCGCGTTGGTAATTTGATTCAAACACGGCTAAAAACGGGAACGGTAAAATCGAAAGTGACCGAGATATCCGAGTCATCCTGAGCCCTTCGTCTGTCATCCCCGCGAAAGCGGGGATGACAGACCTTAGATTCCCGCTTAAAGCGCGCGGGAATGACAAGCTCGAGGGTAAACTCCGCGAGGATCTAGGTCTTAGATTCTTCGGCCTCCGCGAAGCAGCCCTTTAGGGTCGGCCTCAGAATGACATTTTGGTAAGGAGGAGTAATCATGGATCAGGAACTTAAATTTGAAAAGGCGCTGGAGCGGCTTGAAAAAATCGTAGAGGATTTGGAAAGCGGAAACATGCCGCTTGAAGATGCGCTTAAAAAATATGAAGAAGGAGTGAAGCTTTCGCGCCTTTTGAGCCAGAAATTGACACAGGCTGAAACCAAAATCGAAACATTGACGCGTACCTTAAATGGAGCATTGCAAACAGAGCCGCTCGATTTCGAAGAGCCTTCCGGAAAAAAAATACAAAAAAGAGCCAAAAAATCTCAATCCAATGTTGACGATTCGGAAAGCGAATTATTGTTATAGGAGATAAAACTTGAGCCAAGGCGCGTTGTCACTGGATCTTTATTTTCAAAATCAAGCTGTCCGGCTTGAAAAGGCTTTAGATGATTTTCTGCCAAAACCCTTGCATCGCCCCTTGGCCCCAATTCATGAAGCCATGCGATACTCGGTTTTAAACGGGGGAAAACGGATTCGTCCCATCTTATGCCTTGCTGTTTGTGAAATGTTGGAGGGAGATACCGAGAAAGCGCTTCTTCCGGCATGCGCCCTCGAATTAATCCATTGCTATTCGTTGATTCACGATGATTTGCCTTGCCTTGATAACGATGAATTCCGACGGGGAAAATTAACCTGCCATAAAAAATTTGGCGAGGCGATTGCGCTTTTAGCGGGAGATGCCCTTTTAACCTTGGCCTTCGAGTTGATTTCTAAGGTTCAAGATGATCAAAAAGCGCATCGGGTTTTAAAGGAAATTTCACAAGCCGCCGGTATTTATGGCATGGTAGGAGGACAAGTGATGGACCTGCTTTCTAATGCGCAAGAACTTGATCTGACTACCCTTGAGGCCATTCATATCCATAAAACGGGGCAGTTGATTAAAACAAGTTGCCTTTCGGGCGCCATTATGGCGGGAGC
>MHFM01000037.1:0-375 GCA_001804205.1 Omnitrophica bacterium RIFCSPLOWO2_01_FULL_45_10b | reverse complement strand
AATCCCGTATTATGAAATTTGGGGAATATTTGGGATTCGCATTCCAAATCGTAGATGATATACTGGACGGCGACGGGTATCTTAAATTTATGAGCGCTCATGAGGCTCGCGAGAAAGCGCGCGAAGTAATTGATCGAGCGAAACTGGAATTAGAGGCTTTTAAGGGTAATATGCGGCTTAAGCAAATTGCGGATTTTATTCTCAATCGAGCTGGTGAAGGAAAATAGGTTTCCGAAATGGATTCATTTAGCTACATTCAAAACATTAACTCACCAAAAGACCTTAAGAAAGTCCCGCTTTCGAATCTGCCGAAGGTATGTGACGAATACCGTTCATTTTTAATTGAAACCATCGCAAAACCAGGCGGCCATTTGG
>MHFM01000036.1:7222-7314 GCA_001804205.1 Omnitrophica bacterium RIFCSPLOWO2_01_FULL_45_10b | reverse complement strand
GAATGTTTATCATTCTAGGATGTTACCGAAACCTTGTCACTACACACGGCAGGCAGGCTACACGCTCTTACCCCACCGCGCCTTCGAGGCTC
>MHFM01000036.1:4505-7205 GCA_001804205.1 Omnitrophica bacterium RIFCSPLOWO2_01_FULL_45_10b | reverse complement strand
GGCCTCTACAGCAAATTCCATGGGTAAATTTTTAAAGACTTCTTTGCAAAACCCGTTGATGATCATTGAAACCGCATTCTCGGCTGAAATTCCGCGCTGTTTACAATAGAAAAGCTGATCTTCGCTGATTTTTGAAGTAGAGGCTTCATGCCCCACTTTGGCCGTTTGATTTTTCACTTCAATGTACGGAAACGTATTGGCGGCGCACCTATCCCCGAGCAAAAGCGAATCGCATTGCGTATAATTTCTGGCATGGTCAGCCTTTGGAAGCACTTTCACGAGACCGCGATACGTATTGTTTCCATGGCCGGCGGAAATTCCTTTTGAAATAATGGTGCTTTTTGTATTTTTTCCGATGTGTATCATTTTTGTTCCGGTATCCGCTTGCTGGTAATTATTGGTAAGCGCCACGGAATAAAATTCACCGATGGAATTATCGCCTTGTAAAATCACGCTTGGATATTTCCAAGTAATGGCGGAACCTGTTTCCACCTGAGTCCAGGAAATCTTGGAATTATTCCCCGCACATTTACCGCGCTTGGTGACAAAGTTATAAATGCCGCCTTTGCCTTGTTTGTCGCCCGCATACCAATTTTGAACGGTCGAATATTTAATTTGGGCGCCGCGAAGCGCAACGAGCTCTACGACAGCCGCATGCAATTGGTTTTTATCGCGAATGGGCGCCGTGCATCCTTCCAAATAACTCACATAGCTATCTTCCTCTGCCACAATCAAAGTACGCTCGAATTGGCCGGTATCGGCAGCGTTGATTCTAAAATAAGTGGAAAGTTCCATCGGACAACGCACACCTTTTGGAATATAACAGAACGAACCGTCGCTAAAGACAGCGGAATTGAGGGCCGCATAAAAATTATCCGCATAAGGAACAACAGAACCCAAATATTGCTTCACAAGGTCAGGGCGTTTGTGAACTGCTTCGGAAAACGAGCAAAAAATGACCCCTTTTTCAGCCAATTTTTCTTTGAAGGTGGTTGCGACCGAGACGCTGTCAAAAACGGCATCCACGGCAACGCCGGCAAGCCGCTTTTGCTCCTCCAAAGGAATCCCTAACTTTTCGTAGGTTTCCAAAAGTTCCTTGTCGACTTCATCTAAACTTTTTGGGCCGTCCTTTTTCTGCTTGGGTGCCGAATAATAAATGATGTCTTGATAATCAATCGGCGGATAATGAACATGCGGCCATGTGGGAACTTCCATCTGGAGCCAGCGCCGATACGCATTAAGCCGCCACTCCAAAAGAAAAGCAGGTTCCTTTTTCTTGTCGGAAATAAAGCGGATAATGTCTTCGCTCAGGCCACGTGGGGCGGCATCCGCTTCGATATCCGTCACGAAACCGTATTTGTACTCTTGATTAATCAGTGTTTTTGCTTTGTCCATTATTCATCATCTCCAAATCAAACGCGCTCGGAAGCAGCCAAAATGCTTTTCACTTCGTTTTCCTGCTTCGCAATCATTTCCAAAGTAACCGAATCGTAAAACTGATCCAAAAGATCTTTCGTTCTGCCCCAAATGGGTTTCAAACCGCAGAGAGAAAAATGCGTGCAGACAATTTCCTTGCGGTTTGTAGGTTCGCAAAAAATATCGAATGTCTGGCCTTCTAATGCCTCGATAATTTCCTTCATCGTAATTTGCGAGGGGTCACGGGCCAAAGCATAACCGCCGGCGGAACCTTGATGGGACACCACAATATTGGCAGCCCTAAGCTTTTGCAAAATCTTCTCAATATAGGTTGCTGAAAAGCGCTCTTTCTTCACAATCTCCTTAATCGTCACTAAATCGGCAGACTGGTGGCGCGCTATATAGATCAAACAAACCAACCCATATTCTGTCTTCGTAGTGAATCTCATCTCATTATCTCTATTAGCCTTAGCTATTTAAAGTATACTAAACCAGACTAATTTTGTCCAGTTTAATGTAAATACTTAAGTAAAAGTTATAACCTGTTTTGAATAAATGACTTAATGGCGAGTTGAGTTCGAAAATAAGGAATGAATTGGCTGCCAATTACTATCAAATGTGGTGTCACTTAAAACCGGCTGGGCACCCTTTGTGCTAAGCTTTTGCTTCAAGGGAACCCAAGATTTGCAGCCTCCATATTCAGAATCATAAGGTACCAAATAAGCGGCGGGAAGCTTAAAAATCCGTACGGCCAGCGCAAAAAGCCCTTTTTCGCGTCCAAAGTCAAAACGTTGCTTCACTGCTTGTTCCGACCATGCATGATAAGGTAATAGCCGTTTTAAATCGCTTTCTTCCGTTAAATGAAGTACGCCGCAAGTTTGAGCATAGTAATGGATGGGAATTTGGCTTGGATCAGGCTTCGTTTGAATGGACAGTTCTAATTCTCTGTGGGCTTCCGGCTTTAAATCAGACTTTTTCTGATGCTCATACGTAGGAAATAAGAAAAATTCATTATGCTCAACTTGAAATTCTCCGCCTTCTTCACGAATACCGCCTTTGCGCAAGATTAAAATCTGCTTGCCTTCTCCAAGCGCTCGAACAACGCTGGCCCATTCTTTGAACGCGATGTTATTTTCTGTTTGCATCAATTTAAAATCCTCCCGATAAAGCTTTTGTTAATAGGTTCGGGAGTTCTTCCAATAATTCCGGTTTCAAGAAGATTAAGCGGCATCCGTATCGCTCAGCTCGATCACGGACAGCTGTGGGAATTTGAGATTCAGAGAA
>MHFM01000036.1:0-4490 GCA_001804205.1 Omnitrophica bacterium RIFCSPLOWO2_01_FULL_45_10b | reverse complement strand
TTTTGGATTCATCTCCACAATCGCTGATATATGTTTAAAAAGCCACTCGGCGTCAGAATTTGACAAATCAACAAGCACCATGAAGGCGGTGATCGTTTTGACCAGTTGTGCAAGCTGTTCGCCTTCAGACGCAAAGTATACCTCAACTCCATTGGCTTGGGTAACAGCTTCAAGTTGAGATTGAAAATTTTTGTCTTCAACAAAAGCTAAAAGGCAGGGTTTGAACATTTCACTTTGGACTTAAAACAACGTGGTGGGAAATGAAGCGTCTTTTTTTGCTACCGCATTCTCATTCCAACAAATGGGGATTTCATATTTTTTCCAGTCGCGGTTTGAAATAAAAAAAACGCGGTTTTCGCGGCAGCCGTAATCATAAATTTCTTTCGTCAGTTTCACATCATTCAAACAATAGCGCTTCAATTCTTCCATTCTTTTCTGCGCATACAAATTGACGGCATTCCAGCCCTCGCCCGTTTTCGTAATTCCCAAAGTGGCTTGGGCAACGCTATGAAGCGATACGCGATGGCCTCTTACTTTTTCGATTTCTTCCATTAAATCAAGTACCGGGAGTGTTTCAATCGATAAAAAAAGATAAGGCGCTAAAACAGGGAGGTCAAAACGGCGATTATTAAAGCCGATGATAAGTTCGGCTGTCTTAAGCCGCGTTTCGAGCTCGGAAATTTGTGACTCTTCATAAATCTGGTATTCATCCGTCAAATAATCGTAAACTCCAACCACCGAAACTTTCAATTTATGAAGATTCTGGCGGCCGACTTCGTCAAACGTCTTTTGAGTTTCTAAATCCAAAACCAGATAATTCTGAGCCATGTCATAACCTCGACAATTTCGATCAGTTTCGCAAAGACAAGCCCTCTTGGCAAGTGAAATCTAAAGGCTAAATTAAAACGATTTCTATTGCAGTTTTTTCCTCCTTCAATATAATGACTTTCTCACTGTTAAGGAGAAAATAAGATGTCTGAAACAAAAGAATGGGCGTTGATTTTGGGTGCTTCAAGCGGCTTCGGAGAAGCGGTTTCACTTGAGCTGGCACGGTCCGGAATGAATATTTTCGGAGTTCACTTAGACCGGAAAAACACGCTTCCGAACGTGGACCGGATTGTGGGCGAAATTAAAGGAATGGGCCGCCAAGCTCTCTTCTTCAATGGGAACGCAGCCGATGAAGCAAAAATGGATGAGATCGTTGCCACGATTGAAAAAACGTTTCAAGAACAGCCGGGATCGCAAGTTAAAGTTTTGCTTCATTCTCTCGCTTTCGGCACGCTTAAACCATTAATTGCAGACAATCCTAACGACGCAATTACGAAAGCCCAAATGGACATGACGGTTGATGTGATGGCGCATAGCTTGGTTTATTGGGTTCAACGGCTGGTTCGAAAAAAATTCATGGGCGCGGGAAGCCGAATTTATGCCATGACCAGCGCCGGAAGCTCACGCGTGTGGAAAACCTATGGCGCGGTTTCGTCTGCAAAGGCAGCTCTTGAATCCCATATCCGGCAGCTCGCTTTAGAGCTTGCCCCGCTTCAAATTACCGCCAATGCCATTATGGCAGGCGTAACCGATACTCCAGCACTTAGAAAAATCCCAGGAAACGACTATATGATTGCAGCTGCCTCCCGAAAAAATCCAAGCGGCCGGTGCACAACGCCACAAGATGTAGCTAAGGCGATAGCAGTATTCTCAAACGGTAAAACTGCTTGGATGACGGGAAATACGATTCGCGTAGACGGTGGCGAAAACATAGTTGAATAGCCCAGTCCTGACTTCTCATAAAAATTAATTAAAGTCAGGGCGGCGGCGAAAACATCGTTGAATAACTTCTAAATCCAGCGATACAATTCTTCCAAAGAAGAAATTCGAAGTTCGGGGGGCGCGGAATTCCCGTTCCCATTTCGATTAAGCAAAAGCGCCTGAATTCCCAAAGACTTTGCACCTACAAAATCTTCCTCATAAGTATCCCCAACATGAATCGTTTCTTCAGGTTTTACCCCTGCCTTTTTTAAAGCTTCCTTAAAAATTTTTGGGGATGGCTTGGTAGCTCCACAAACGCTGGAGCTCACGAGAAAATGAAAATAAGAAATAAGCCCTAAATTTTTGACCACCTTTTGAAGCCTTAAATCCCAGTTGGAGACAATGCCAAGCGTAAGGCCTCTTTTTCTAAGTTCTTTAAGAACGCTCACAACCTCCGGGTAGATTTCCCACAAATGTTTTTCTTCAAACGAACGATGAAGGGCGGCAAAAAATTCATCAAAACGGGGCATCCCTCCGTGCGATTCAAAAACTTCCCGCACGAGACCGTACCACCAAGTACGCTCTTTTTCCTCATTGGTTTCTGATCCGAGCGATGCTAATCCGCCGCGCCTCTGCCAAGCCGAGTAAAATTCCCGCTCCAAAATTTCAGGATTACAGGAAGTTCCGTAAGTGGAGGCGGTACGCGCATAAATTTCTCCGACCGATGGAAATGGCCGGAACAATGTTCCGCCCGCATCGAAAAAAACAGCTTTAATTTTTTGCCGCATTTTCATTTTTAGGACCCAACTTAATTTGGACGAAAGCTTGGGCAATTTCCTTGTGAGTAAAATAAGTTTTCTCAAGCGGAATATGCATCACATAAATAGCCGTAAGGGTCGGCTTTGTGTCAATATAATCGAGGCTGACCAAATCACCTTTTTTAAGCTCGCTTAGTTTTTTGAAATCCTTAAATCCGGCCCCTTCACGGATCATAAATTCCTTTTCAACATGCTCACCCGTGGCCGGGTGTTCAAAATCAATCGATAACTTTCTGTGTTCTTCGTCTGCGCTAATCACCGTTCCGTCAATGCGCATTGGAATTTCTTCAGAAAAAGAAATTTTACTTCCTGCTAACAAAACAGAGGTACAAATAAGCAACGTCATTGCGAGCAAAGCGAAGCAATCCCGTCCTGTCATTCTGAGCGCAGCGCCCACCCACCAGAACGGCGTGTCCGCCGGTCTGAGTGGCGGAAAGAATCTCTGAGATCCTTCACTTCGTTCAGGATGACACTTCGTGTCAGATTGCTTCGTCGCCCTTGCAGGGCTTCTCGCAATGACGGATAATATCTTCTTCATGATCTCGCCGTCAATTTCTTCCAATCCTCATTTTTCATCACAAGCCGCAGGACATAAGGGCAGGAAGGAATGACCTTTAAATTGTTTTGTTTGGCATAATCAAAACCTGCTGAGACTATTTGTTCGGCCATCCTGCGCCCGCGAAGCGCCGGGGGAACAAAAGTATGGTTGAAATTTAGTACATTTCCTTCGCGCTCATAATGAAGGAGTGCTTTGCCTTCTTGAGTTTCAATAAAAAACTCTTGGGCTTTGGTATCGTGCTGAATATTGCTCATCCCACCACCTCATTTAAAAAAGCGTTTGGTGTTAAATCAAAGCGCTTTTTTATTCTCGAAAGAAATTCTGCCGTTTCATGAACCAAGGGCTCAAACGAAACGGCAGAGAAATGAGGTGGTGGGCTCATGATTCCACTTCGCGGCGCGTAAAAACAGAGATCAAAGGGTGCGAATCTAATGTTTCTCGTGCGCCTTCGTTCCTGTCTACAAGACACACCACATGAGTCACTTTGGCGCCCAGGGCCTCTACGGTTAAAATAGCGTTTGAAACCGACTTTCCGGTCGTCACAACATCTTCAACAATTAATACCCGCATGCCGGGTTTTAAATCAGCACCTTCGACTTGCTTTTGAAGGCCGTATTGTTTTGGCTCTTTGCGAATTAAAAAAGCTGGAATTTCTTTCTTCTTATCCAAAAGGGCAAAAATCGAGACAGCGGTGGCAATGGGATCCGCGCCAAGGGAAGGCCCGCCGACCGCATCGATGGAATCAAACGGCACAAGCTCCAAAATAGCGCGGGCAAAAAGCGTAATTCCTTCCGGGTGGAGCGTGACTTTGCGGCCGTCGAAATAAACATCGCTCATCTTCCCGGAGGAAAGCTTGATCGGCTCAGGAAGCTTGATTCGAGCCTGCTTTTTAACAATCGGAAGCAGTTTTGCCTTAAGTTCTTCTAATTTTGCCATTGGAAATGAACCATGACTTTGAATTATAATCGACCTCGCCATGAACGTCAATGTAAGCCAATTCCAGAAAAGGCTGATAAGCTGGTTTTTAAAGCACCAGCGGCCTCTTCCGTGGCGTGTTCATGGCAATCCCTACCGGATTTTCGTGGTCGAGGTGATGCTCCAGCAAACTCAAATGAATACGGTCATTCCCTACTACAAACGCTGGCTGAAAGTTTTTCCGAATGTCGGAACACTTTCCCGTGCACCGCTTGATCAAGTGTTAAAACTGTGGGAAGGACTGGGCTATTACACAAGAGCGCGAAACCTGCACAAAGCCTCAAAAATAATCGTCACAAAATTTGGCGGCAAAATCCCAAGTGATCTTGAAACCCTCCAAAGCTTGCCCGGAATCGGCCGCTACACGGCGGGCGCCATTGCCAGCATTG
>MHFM01000035.1:73046-77584 GCA_001804205.1 Omnitrophica bacterium RIFCSPLOWO2_01_FULL_45_10b | reverse complement strand
AAAAGGTCTTCAACATTGGAACCATTTTCAAGGAGGAAAAAACGTCCTCCCTCAAGAGGGATTAAGTCGTCAAATGTCTCCGGAACAAGTGTTTTTTGATTCCAAACTTCGGGAAGGAGTAAAATTGTTTCGAGGACGGTCGCCTTTCCTGATTCGACTGGAAGCGTTTCAGACCAGGACTTGTGATTCTTTAAAATCAAGGTGACGGGATATTCTCCGGGGTAAAGATTGGCAAGGATCGTAGGAGTTCGCCTTGTATAGCGCCGATGGCCCAAGTAAACCATGGCCCCCGCCGGTGTGGTGGATAAATAGATGAGACCGCTTTTGACAATTTCCGCTTCGGGCCCGGGCCGGTAAATATAACCGACTGCGTAGAAAATAATGAGCGGGCAAAATACCACGTAGAGTACGACAAAAAGATAGAAAAAAATTCTCCTCAGAAGAAGCATGATCGGGCATTACCAAAACTTTTGGGCATCCGCAATTCCGTCCAAGATATATTGGACCGCGATAGCAGCAAGTAACAAACCCATCAAGCGGCTGATAATTTTGAGTGTAATCGCGCTAAAAATGGATGATCTCACTGCAGCAAGGCGCAAAATTAAAAACGCAATTAAAGAAACGAGAAGAATATTAGCGACAACCACAATTTGGTGGGAAAAACTCGTCGCTTGGCCGCCCAACAAAACCACGGTTGTAATCGCTCCGGGCCCGGCAAGCATCGGAACCGCAAGAGGCGTAATGGCAATATCATCTTTCGTAGCCCCTTCCGCTTGTTCTTCAGGAGTCTCCTTAAGCGCCGTGCGGCGGGCTTGAAGCATGTCCAGAGCAACTTTTAAAAGCACGATCCCGCCCGCAATTTTAAAAGCAGGCAGTGTGACTCCAAACGCGTTTAAAAGCCATTGGCCGCCAAGGGAAAAAATAAAAAGCACGAAAAAGGTAACGATGGAAGCAAGCCGTGCCATTCGAATCCGGTCATACTTTGTATCTCGTTCGGTCATGGCGAGAAAAGTGGGAATAATTCCAACGGGATCCACAATGACGAGAAGCGACCAAAACGATAGGATTGCAAAATTAAGCTGTCCGCTAAAATCCATAAGGGTCTCCGGTATGAGGGCTACAATTTTACACAATAATGGGCTTCTAGGACAGCGATAAAAACAAGCCTACGAAATGGTACGGTTCAAAGATGACATTTAATCAACCCCGAAAAATCATCAAGAATGAAATCAGGAGCAGCTTTTTCAATTTCCGCGCGGCCGCCAAAACCATGCGTAACGGCAATCACTTTAATTCCGGCGTTTCTCGCCGTTTCAATGTCGATGGCGCTGTCTCCGATAAAAATAGTTTCACCCGCTTCAACCTGAGCCGATCGCATAATTTCGAGAACGGGTTCCGGTGAAGGTTTTTTCGCAAACTCCTGGTCACCGCCGATTAAACGAAAAAAATAGGAATCAACGCCAAGACCTTTGAGAATTTGCCTGGAAAAAATTTCTGGTTTATTGGTAATCACCGCTTGCTTTCGATTTTTGAAGTGCTCAAGCGCCCTCTGCACACCGGGATAAAGTTTGGTTTCATCGAGCAAATGTTCTCGATAGCGGGATTGGTACAATTGAACAGAGCGTTCAAGAAAGTCTTCTACTTTGTCGCTCCGGCTGGCTTTTTGATTGAGAGCAACGGTTAAGACGCTTCGCATTAAATGGGTGACACCACTTCCTACAAAAGAAGTGATTTGAGCCAAGGGAAGTTCCGAAAAACCCATTTCCTTGAGAGCCCAATTAACTGAATTGGCAATATCCCAGCGCGAATCGATTAATGTTCCATCCAAATCATAAATCAAAAGCTGAATCGTTTTTCTGTCCGTCATTGCGAGCCCGAAGGGCGAAGCAATCTCATTTTTCTGATGGAGATTGCTTCGTCCAGTCCATCCGTTGGCAGTCCTCGCAATCCCATTTATTGATTTTTTATTCCATAGGATCGGGATAGCCCCTGTAGGGGCAATGACGGTTTTGATCAAACGCTCATAAAATTCAGCCTCTTCTATTTTTCCACGCTTCTTCGCTCCCAGGCTGACGATTTTGCATCGCCGTATCAATTCGGAAGTTGCAGCTTCTTTTTGAACGTTGGTCAAATGATTCGTATTGATTAACTTCAAAAGTGATTTGATGCGGAATTGGTCCATCACAGGGAACTGATGAGAGCGCTGATCTGCATGGCCTCCGTATTTAATCACAAAAGGCGTGGGAATCAAACCAATCGGAAACCTCGCACTTGCCCTTAACCAAAGATCATAATCCTCGCAAGCGGGAAACGTTTCGTCAAAAAAACCAACTTCATCAAAAAATTCACGGCGCATCATGACGCAGGAAGGGCTGACAATAGAAAGCCGGAGACACTTCTCAAAAATATACCCGCCCGATTTTTTATGCTTGTCCATGGGATTTACCCGCACGCCGCTGCGAATCCAAATTTCTTCGGTCTGGCAGATTAAAACATCCGGATTCTCACGAAAAAAATCAAGCTGGGCCTTCAATTTTCCGGGGCGCCATTCGTCATCTGAATCCAAAAAAGCGATCAAGGGAGCTTGCGCTTTTTTAATTCCAAGATTGCGCGCCGCTGAAGGGCCCTGATTGGATTGAAAAAAATAGCGGATGGCAGGGTTTTCCAAAACCATTTTTTCAATCAGAACCTTTGTTCCATCAGTCGACCCATCATCTACTACAATCAGTTCAAACGAAACGCCCTCCTGGGCCAAAACCGAAGAAATGGCGCGAAAGAGACAGCCTTCGCGATTAAATGTCGGGATAATAATGCTCACTTCCATAGATATTGAGTATACACAAGAAATGGCTAGAATCTACTGAACATCACTTGAGGTAGAATTCATTGTGGTGAAGGAATAATTGAGAAATGCCGATTCTAATGGTAGAATGACTTTGGGTAACAAACCAAATGCTCCGGCATTTTAACTGAGAAACCAAAATGAGGGAGGATTCAATTTATGCTGAAACGGCTGAGCTTATTCGTGCTGGTGATGAGTCTATTAGTTTCTCCGATTTATGCGGCTGAACTTGCTCCAAGTCCATGGACAAACGAAACAACGGATGAAGCTAAAACACTCGCTAAATTTAAATTTGGGCTCAAAAATCTATTTTTCGGATGGACAGAGGTGTTTGACGAGCCTTACGAAACCTATAAAAAAGAAAATGACAACAACATGTTCGAGGCCGTTGGTATCGGTGCCGTTTATGCATTGGTGGACACTGCTTTTGGCGCGCTTCAAGTGATTACATCGCCTCTTCCTGGTGTGGATATCCCGCTTCCGGAAGGTGGGGTTGATTTTTAAGGTCTTTTAGCAAAACCGCCATTACGGGCCCGCACAAACGGGCTCGTAATAGCGAAGTGGACATATAAGAAGGGTTGCCAATGAAAAGCGTTTTCTTACTTGTTTTCCTCCTTTTATTCTCGCCAAACCAAATGTTCGCGGCTACTGCGAAAGCTATCATTCAGGGAACTCAAGAAGGTTCAGAACTATTGGGTTCAACCGATTTTCAGGACACCGATGAAGGGCTTCGTGTTCAAGTAAATATTTTCGGGGCTCCACCCGGACTTCATGGCATTCACATTCACGAAAATGGAAGTTGCGAAGATCAAGGGAATGCCGCCGGTAGCCACTTCAACCCAGATAACGCAAAGCACGGTTCTCTCACCGCAAATGGCCTTCAAGGAGCTCATGCCGGAGATTTAGGAAATATTGAAATTAATGACAGTGGAGAGGGCGCCCTATTTTTGGTAGCACCCGGCTTAACCGTTAAAGAAGGAAAATATGCGGTTGATGGGCGCGCTGTGATCCTCCATGAAAAACAAGATGATTTCGGCCAACCCACCGGAAATGCCGGGGGGCGCATTGGCTGCGGTATCATCAAAGCGGAAGAATAGTTAGTCTACAAAATTTACTCATTTGCCCATCCAATTAGACCCATTTCAAGAGCAAGCGATCAGCTGGATTGAACAAGAGCATTCCGTTTTGATTTCAGCTCCTACCGGCGCCGGAAAAACCTTAATTGCTGAGCGAGCCATCGAAAAAGCGCTTTCCCGCGAAGAAGGCGTTATCTACACGGCACCGATCAAGGCCTTAAGCAATCAAAAATACCGCGATTTCCGGGCGCTTTATGGAGAACGTGTTGGTATTTTAACGGGCGATGTATCGATCAATACCGATGCTCCGATTTTAATCATGACCACCGAAATTTACCGCAATTCCCTTTTTGAAAACTCGAATCGAATTAAAAGAGTGGGCTGGGTTATCTTCGATGAAATCCATTATCTCGATGACCCTGAGCGCGGAACCGTGTGGGAGGAAGCGATTTTATTTACGCCCCCCGAAATCAGGATATTGGCCTTAAGCGCCACGGTTCCTAATGTGAAGCAGCTTGCCGATTGGATTCGTGCCGTTCATGAACGCTCCATTGCCGTCGTGGAAGAAAGTCATCGGCCCGTACCGCTTGATTTTCTCTTTCAATGCCAGGGAAGAATTT
>MHFM01000035.1:71719-72956 GCA_001804205.1 Omnitrophica bacterium RIFCSPLOWO2_01_FULL_45_10b | reverse complement strand
CGATGCGCCCAAAACCGAACCGGCTGGATCATTTGCTTCAGCATTTAATCGAAAAAGAACGCTTGCCTGCCATCTATTTTATCTTTGGCCGGCGGCGCGCTGAGCTTTTGGCTCATGAAGCGACACAATTCAACTTTTTAACAAGCCAAGAGCAAAAAGAGATACGCGAGCTGTATCAAAACTTGTTGGAACGTTATGACCTTGGCCGAGAAAGATCTGCAGCCGAATTAATGCCTTTGATCGAACACGGCATTGCCTTCCATCATGCCGGCATGCTCCCCACTTTAAAAGAAGTGGTCGAACAATTATTTACAAGCCGCCTGATCAAAATGATTTTTACAACGGAAACCTTTGCGCTTGGAATCAATATGCCGGCGCGAAGCGTTATTTTTGATGAACTTGAAAAATTTTATGGAACGCGTTTTCAAAATTTAACCAACCGCGATTTTTATCAAATGGCTGGGCGCGCGGGCCGGCGCGGTATGGATGAAAAAGGGTTCGTCTATGTTCGAATTCTTCCGAATGACACCCCCTTTCCCGAAGTGGGGCGAATTCTCCATGGAAAACCTGAGCCGATTCGAAGCCAGCTTAACGCAACGTATGCAACGCTGCTTAATCTTTACCGCGACTTAGGCAAAAAACTTCTCGATATTTACCCAAGGACTTTCCACTATTTCCAATCTTCAGAAAAGGGGCGTCGGGAAGGCTATCAAGCCATTGAAAACAAGCTTATCCTCCTTGATGAAATGGGTTATCTCGCCCCTGAAGGACTTACCCCAAAAGGAGAATTTGCGGCTTCGCTGTTTGGTTATGAGCTTCTGCTTTCCGAAATGCATGATGATGGAATGCTAGACGGCTTGGAAGAAATGAGGCTTAATGTACTTTTGTCCGGCCTTGTTTTTGAGCCGCGTAAGGGCGACTTTCCGCCACATCTAAGCCAGAAAAATGAGGGCCTTCTCAGGGAAGCGGAACGATATTTCAGGAATATTTACAAAAGAGAATCAAAATTTAAAATCTATCCCCATGCAAAACCGCCGCATTTTCATCTTGCCAGCGTTGTTGAAGCTTGGACACGGGGCGAGTCCTTTGACAGGCTCTTTCGAATCACGAAAGCCGATGAAGGAGAACTGGTTCGGCATTTCAGAATGATCATTCAACTTCTTAAGGATTTGGCCCATGCCCCGCATACCTCTGAACGCCTCCGGGCCACTTCTCACCGTGCCCGCCAATTGATTAA
>MHFM01000035.1:68999-71675 GCA_001804205.1 Omnitrophica bacterium RIFCSPLOWO2_01_FULL_45_10b | reverse complement strand
CAAAAGATAAGGCTTCTTAATTTTTGGGGGAGTAACGAGCTGGGGAATTTTCAAGACAAGCACAGCCTTATCATAAGGTGGAAATTCTAATCATTGACTATGTTCATATAAAATGTAAGCGGCCAAGGCTTTCATTTCTGCGCTGTTTTTATCGAGCGGCTTGGCGCCTTTAGCCTTTTCCAGAAGATACTTATTGATCATGTCCGGGAGACTGTCGCCTGCTTTTAGAATTTCCGATCGTTTGATTACTTTTTCTTTTTGATGGCATAAAATACAAGCGTATTTAGTTCCCAAACTTTTAGTTGAAGTAAAAAGTTCCTTCCCGCGCGCAATCAGTTCGGGCGATGCGGCTTTTTCTGCTTCTGAAGCAACAGCCCAAAAACCAAAACCCATAACGCCAATGACGAACAAAATAAAGGATGTTGCAATAAATATTTTTATCTTCATAAGATCTGTTTTTATGTTCATTCTATCTTACCCCCAGGCAAGTGATGCTTCAAGGCCGGCTATATTGACATTGTAATCGCCATACTCAGCTTTGTGATTGGCACCGTAGTGATAAAACTCATATTTTGGTCCTAATGAAAAATTTTTCCTGGGCGTCCATTTGCATCCAAAAGTAACGTCAACTCGATTAAAATCAGCGCCCAGGGGTAAACCGATAGCTGTAAAATCATTAAAATTATCGGCGTGGGAATATAAAACGGCACCGTTAAAATGAATTTTTTCATTGACCATATAGAGAATGCTTAGAAACCAAGAGTCTACCCCCGAATTAAAAGTAGGCACAAGCGACATGGCTCTTTCGCTTTGAGTGTGTGATTGGTCCTTTGAATACGACCCGGTGATAAAAATATCAGGCCGCGGAATCAACGTCATATCAAATGTATACACATGTGACAGCATCCCTGTTTCCACTTCGCCCTGATTTTCTACACGCGTGAAATACTTGGTATCCCGCCATTGATGGCGAACCGAAGGCTGAAACCAGCGGCAAAATTTTAGACTCACCCGACTGCTTGCTTCCAAACCACGAATGTCTAGCTCGTCAAAAAATGCGGAGCGCGCGGCCGTTCCGGTTGAAGATGTCTCCCTGCGGTCATCGTAATTATTATTATAGCTGCGAATGCGGAATTGATGGGTCATATTAAGAAATCTCCAAGGTGAAAAATTCCCACCTGCTGTGCCGACGGCCCGCCAACTGGGCGTTAATGTGTTTCGAAAAAAGACTTCATTTGCGCTTGGTGTTCGGCCAATACTGGTTCGGTTTTCAGTCAGATCATTAAAAACTTCCTCAAGTTCAAAATCGGTATATAAAGCAGTTCTCGGTATTCCTTTATATCGAAATGTAACAGCTTGACCCAGGCGTTTGATTTTATTATTAACACTGCTCTTTTCAGTACGATCAATCACGTTGTCGGGAGGATCCGTAAAATCTCCAGGATAAGTGGAACCTCCTTTTCTTTCCATAAGTTCGGCCTTGAATCGCGAGCCAATATTGACCACGTTCCAAGGAAATGTCATTAAACTCATTACCCATGTATGCGTAAACATATTGTTGTGTGATCGAGCATCAAACTTATTTTCGGAATTAGCGCTTAGAGATCTAGGATTCAAGAGATCGTCAAATTCTTTCAAATTTTCTAATTCCCGGACGTCCAAACGGGCAAAACGGTAGGCTAATGCTGAGAAAACTTTGTCATTAAATGACCATCGATTAAGTTCCAGCATGGAACTCATGAGATTTCCCTCTGGCACTTGGTCTTGAATGCGAACACGTCTTTGATTCACAGTTGCTAATACTGCTCCCGCATTAGTTGAAAGGCTTCGTTCATATCGCCGGCTTTTGGTTTTGAACAATTCCAGGCTTTGTTCCCCTTTTACGGTAAAGCCTTTTATCTCATCCTCAATTTTTAACCGAAAGATATCAACGTCTTCATCTATTTCTTGCCACGAAGGTCCAATGCCGCGCGTCACCGCTCCTTCCGTAACAGGAGTCCACGTCAGACGCGACTTAGCTCCGTCCTTAAACTCATGTTCATAGGAAAAACTAATTTCTCCATTTTCATTAATTTTGCGACCAGTTTCGATTTCAATATGAGCAATATCAAGCGCAAGCTCGCGATCTAAATCAACGCCCGAAAATCGAGTAAAACGATGATAAACTCCACCTCTTCCGGAATAATATTTTCGAAATTGTTCATAATTAAAATGAGTAAACCAAGGCCCCTTTGTCATGACGAAAACGCCTTCGTAATCGCCATTCCCCAAAATGGCGCGGCTGTCCATTGAAGTTGAAAAGTTTGGATTATTATATTCCCCCAAAAAATTTTCAATTCCACCCACGTAATTCTTTTTAATCCAATGATGTGCTTGGAATTTTTCAAAATCTCCCTGAACAAAAGCAAATTGTCCTGGAAGGGTTTCTGAAGAAACTTTTACATCGTTATCTGCTAACAAAAGAAATGGGGAGCTGGCCAGGAAAATTGCGCTCATACCGACCCATTGAAGCAAGCGACGAACTTTTTTCATAACGCTCCTTTTAATAGCGCAAGTGATCGTCGAAATTCGACCCATGAACAGCCGTATGGCAACCTGAAGTAAAACAGCTTCCTTGAGGCAGACGGCCTCCATGGGCTTGGTTTCCAATAACCGGAAAATTCATTTGAGTATGGC
>MHFM01000035.1:56412-68966 GCA_001804205.1 Omnitrophica bacterium RIFCSPLOWO2_01_FULL_45_10b | reverse complement strand
AACAAAGGGGCCTCTTTGGTCCTTATGACATTTAAAACATGTTTCATTCATACCATGAAGTGATGTAGCGGACCATGGCCTTGCATCTTCGCCATGCGGGCTATGACAGCTCGTACAGCTCATTTTCCCTTCCAAAACAGGATGATGATAAGGGAGGCGAAATTCGGCTTTCTTATCGAGGTGGCAGCTGAAGCAAGATTCCGGATTCTTGCTTGGATTGATGAGATTGCCCTTCCCGCCGCTGGCGGCCACGTGAAGGCTCGCGGGACCATGACACATTTCGCAGCCTTTGATTTTCACGTTTTCGCTGGCAATATCAATTCTGGAATGCGTTGAACTCATGAATTCTTTGACTTCTTTGGCATGGCAGGCTCCGCACGTTTCGGAACCAACGTACTCGGCTCCTTTGAGCACTTCAAATTCATGGATTGTGGGCTGGGATTCTTTTGCTTCTCCTTTCACCGCAGACACAATGAAGAAGACGGTTAAAAACACAAAGGCGCCTGCTGCAAATCCTAGGACTTTGATTAATTGAAGCCGCTTTTGCATGCGAACGTACGTTTATCTAAGAAACCAAGGCACCGCTTCACCCCATTTCTTACGCCAAATAGGCAGAATCCACATTTCGTAAAGCGGGCGGCCAATGATCAAGAAAAATGTAAACGCCATGAGAGCGCCGAATGCCACGGCAAAAAAACCAAAGATCGGGGAAGCGAAGGCAAGCAGCCAAAAGGAAGTGAAGTCGAGAAACATTCCAACAAAAGGCATGGAAACAAAAACCACTTTCACAAGTTCCGGAAGCTCGGTAAAAACAAAGATCGTTCCGATGAGCAAGAAAAGCATAGAGAGACTGAAAATATGGACATGATGGAGGTGAATCAGTCGGCTGAAGGTAAGTTCAGGCGGAAGACCGCCGCCGCGGTAATGGGTTACAACGCCCGTATAACTGAAGCCAACATCCATATAAATGTGAATCAAACCGAAAACGTATCCGATGCCGACGGTAACGAGAAAAAAGGAGGTTAAAAACTTCAAGCTCAAATTAGCTTCTGATAAACGGAAATTCTGCATTGCAAGTCTTCGCCTCCGTATCTAAGAGCGGTTAAATTCGTTCATTGAAATTAATCTCAAGAGAATGGCGATCTGTTTACCTCTTTTTTTGATCATAATCGATTCTCAACGCTTTTCAAGCCATTCATGCCAAATTTGTAATGCATCCATTTTTTCCTAAACTTTTAGCGCTTCGAAGCGCCTGGTCCGTTTTTTCGATTAAGCGGGCGCAATCAATGTCGCCCTTGGGATCCGGCAATGAAGAAATGCCAATGCTGACGGTGAGAGACAACAAAGACTCTGGTGGATTGAAATGATATTCGCGAACATTTTTCTGGATTCTTTCCGCAACGAGTTGAGCGGCATCAAAGGTTGACTCAGGCAAGATAATAAAAAATTCATCTCCGCCATATCGAGCTACCGTGTCAATTTGGCGAATGCATTTTTTAAGAGAGAAGCAAATTCTCTTAGCACCCGATCCCCAACCAAATGGCCGTATTGATCGTTCACCTTTTTAAAATCATCGATGTCAATCATCATGGTAGACAAAACGTGATGATAACGTTTGCTCCTTTCAATTTCCTTGCCAATAAAATCGATTAGGTGTCTATGATTGTAAAGCCCTGTCATGTCATCCGTAATGGATTGCTTTTCCAATATAATATTAAGTGCTTCGAGTGACTGCTCCTTTGAAAAAAGTTTATCCAAAAGAAAACCCATGCTGTAACCGAAAACTGCAAAAATAATTGGTGTCGCAAACGTCATATAACCATAAAAAAACAAATGTTTGGCTAATTCGCCAACAAGCCAATGGCTGTCGAAACTTTTTTCAAAAAAACTGCGGAAAAGTAAACTTCCTATCGGCGCTCCAAAGCCAAGGAGAATGCCAATCAACAATCCATGCATTTTATAATTTTTGCGCAGTATCGTCATGGGAAATAAAACTAGCCGTTTCCCCCTTCCCTCTCTGAAATTTTTTTACGCCTGACGAGACGAATAAGTTTACAAGCAACGCGGGCATGACTTGCTTCATCCCGCATGATTTGTTCCAATACCGGCTTTGCCTTCGTTCGCTCAAGCAAATTCTTATTTGTTTCAATGAGATATTTATAAAAAAGGAACGCCTCCTTCTCTGACTCCAGAATCTTCAAAAACCGCGTTTCCCACAGTTGTTTATAGTGCCGGTCTAACATTTTGTTCACCCAATTTTTTGAAACGCTCTTGCATTTCACCCAAGAGATTGGAGTGCCGCGCAGTATCCTTGATGAGGGCGGAGAGAAGATCTCGAATTTTCTTTTGTTCCTCTTTTGTAAAAAAAGAGAGGTCGGATTCATTGTTCAAATGGAGCTGTAATAGATAAAGATCTGTTTGTTCCTCCTCCTCAGCCATAGAGAGTTCGCACATGAGTTCTTCCAGTTGACTTTGAATTTTAACCCACCAATAACGGTCTTTCACATTTTCCGTCCACATGCCAAAACTCCCTTTATTGGTTTTCACTACACTCGATGCGCTCGTTTTTCTCCTCCTTCATCAGCTCAATGATAAAATCAAATCTGCCTGGCCTCTAGGCCAACGATTTACTCGGCAACAAGATCTGCGATTTCTGCTTCCGAAATCCTCAAGAAATCAGCCGTCGCAATTTTGACACTCTCTTTATGCGTCCCTCCATTAAAAAATATCTCCTTGTTCTCCGTTAATCGAACATCGACGATGGAAGGCATGTCATAAAGTGAGCCGATTGGAGGCATCGCGCCCAATTCGCAGCCGGGGAATAACTCTTTGAATTCCCTTTCTTCCTCCACCTTGATAGAGGTTGTTCCAAGCGCATCGCTCAGCTTAAACAAATTAAGCATGCGGTTTGCTGGAATGACCACCATCACATCTGTTCCGTCTGCTTTTACAATGACCGCTTTGGCCACTTGCCGTGGCGGTACATGTTCTTCATTTGCAGTCGAAAGAGCTGTGTAGGTCTTTTGGTGAGGAATCGTTTGAAAAGGCACGTGTTTCTCCATGAGAAAATCGTAAAGCGTGTTTACAGTTTTCATGGTTCTCACCCCCTTTTCCTTTATTCAACCTAGCGAGAAAGCTGGAAAGTAAGTCCGGCTTTCTCGCCACGTTTTCTGGCCATCTAATTCTTACCGCCCTTGCAATTCAGCGGCTCTCATCTGATGCCATTTAGCAAACTCAAGAAACTCGTTTCTTAGCTTCGTAGCATCTTGAATGATCGCATCGCAGTGTTTGTCCATTTCCTGAACCCTCACGGACGAAGTGTCTTTTGGTGAAAGCGCAAGTGTTCCAGGATAATCCTTTTTCATTTGTTGATGCTCTGCAATCAAAGTATCCTGCGCCTGAGCTTTCTGTTCGTACGAGGCAGCTAAGGCTAAATGATCCTCTGCCGCCTGAGAAACCTCGGCATACACAGGTGTCAATGAAACAAAACTCAACGCCATCATTAAAGCCAACATTGCAATATTGAACGTTTTCATTTTTCTTCTCCTTTTTATTTGATGGACCTACATTTCATCCTTTGTCTGGTTCATTTATAAGTCATCTTTGCTTTCTCTTCAAGTTCTTCTTTCTCATCTTCGCGCAACTCACGACCGGCTATTTTATAAATGCTTTGGCTTTTGACCTGAATATCATGTCGAATCAAATGGACCAAATAAGTTCCCTGTCCCCTAAGTTTTTCAAGAACTTTACCGTTTTCTGCGTCGAAATTTTCATGATCAAGTTTTCCAAACAAAGATTTGAAGCGCTCGAGATTTTCTTTAAGTTCCTTATGCTGTGCTTTCAGTAAACAGACAAGGGAATTCATTCTGGGAATATGAGCTTCAATAAATGGGAAAATAATTTCTTCTTCCAATATTACAAACGGCGCCAATTTCACATCTAAAAATTCCAAAACGTCGTGAACTTTTTTTAGATTTTTTCCGCGCAAAGCTTTTCCTTCGTAACGAAGACCGATCAGCGCTTCTTCCAAATACCCAACGTTCTCGAGAACTTCGTCATAAACCTGATTCAAAGACATGGTCGCCTCTGTTCTTCTTTTTTTCATCTCAGTTTCTCTTCATTCAAAGCATACGACACAGACTGCTTCTGGTTCTGTGACGGGCGTCACAAACAGTTAAAAATTTCAAATTTTAAGGGGTTAATTAAATGAGGGGTCGGGAGTTTTCCCCGACCCCTCACCCCGCCCATGGCGAGGCTCGCCTCTGGCGGCCTCGCCAGCTTCATTAAATTGAAGATTCAAGTTCAATGAAGCTGGCAGAGGGTTACCTTATGGTAATCCTACGCCCGCCAAAGATCGTTGGCGGGCTCAGGATGAGCCATCGGGGACAAAAAAACTCCCCGATGGCTCAATTAAATGAGAAGTTTCTCTAGGCCGGTTTTATTGAGGATGATAATCTGTTTCGGCTTGATATCGATCAATTTGGCTTGCTTCAACTCGGAAAGGTGGCGGGCTACGGTCTCCCGCGCAGCGCCGAGCCTTTGGGCAATTTCTTCTCGGGTAAAGGGTATGGGGAGAACTTCTTCTTTTGCGGAGTCACATTTTTGGGCCAGCATATCAAGCAGAAATTTAATGAGCCGCTTGTGAACATCCTTTAATGAAACTTCTTCGATTAAAGTGCTGAAATTGCGGAGCCGTTCGGCGAAAAGCTTATTCAGAGTGTGGCTTAGTTTCGAATTGGCTTGAACCATTCGAACGTAATCACTACGGCTTAGAAACCAAGCGGCGCATGGCGTAAGCGCTTCGGCGGTTGTCGAACAACTCCAATTGGGAGAACCGGGATTGCAAGCACAGGTATCCCCAGGATTTAAGGTTTCAAGAGTCTGCTCCCGCCCTGATGAAGCGATTCTGTAAAGCTTCACGCGGCCTGAACGGACGATAAAAACTCGTTCGCAGCATTCGCCTTCGCGAAAAAGCAAATCGCCCTTGGCAAATGTTTTTTCCTTCAAACAAGCCTTTACTGTTTCGAGCTCGTTTTCAGATAGACCTTGAAAGAGCGGGGTATCTTTAAGAGTGAGGGACATATTTTGTTTCAAGCACCACTATTGTACAACCGCCTCTTACCCTGAGCAAGGAGATCGTAAGGGTAAAACCCTCTTTATATTTTAAATCAAGCATGGGAAGAATATGTTTTTCGGAACGTATTCAAGCAGACGGGATGTAATAAAATTGAGCATTTCTTCTTCGATTTTTTGGGCGTAGGAAACCATGCCTTTTCTTTCCTCAAGCGGTCCGGCAAATAATTTCGCCTCAGGATAAAGTTTAAACATCGTTTCATATCCTTGTTTCGGCAGGCGGAAAGGGCCGAGACTTACTGAATGGACGCTCGGAATCTTAATTTTCTTAAACACTTCGCGAAAAAGACGTTCATATTGTTCCTGATACTGCGCATGATAAATCAAAGGATCAAACCGAAGGCCTAATTTCCAGCCGCGCTCTTGGAGCTTCTCCATAGCTTCAAGCCGCTTTGTTACTGCGGGAGTTTTCGCTTCGAGCGCGGCTCCAATTTCAGTCGGTGTTAAACTAAAGGCAATCACACAATTTTGAACCGGCTTCATCTCTAGCAACGGTTTTATTTGTATACTTTTTGTGCGCAACTCAAGCCAAGCTTTGGGATGGCGCGCAAAAAGAGGAAGGAAATGGCTTGTGAAACCTGTAACAGGTTCAAAGGCAAGGCTGTCACAGTCATAACCTGAGAAAAAATAGGATTCTTCACTGCCCGCTTCTTTAATTTGTTTTTCAATCGCATGTTCAAAATCTTCATAATTCACAAAAAATACAAAATGAGCTGAGCGGTACATTCCTTGCAGAAAACAATATCGGCAGTCGTAAAGACAATTGAGCATGTGTGAAAAATAAAAATTGTGATCGCCGCCGATTCCATAGCCTTTCTGGGTTTTTAAAATAAAATGGTCGAATTTTTTAGCGAGAATTAGAGCGGGTTTTTGTTTTTGGAGGCGAAAGTTCTGCGCGTTCGGATTGAAAACTTCTCCGTAACGCTCACAAAAAACACGCCGGGCTTTTGGAAAACGTTCACACACTTCTTTGGTGCGTGGGTGACTTTCAATTTCCTTTTCAATATAGACGGTGTCGATCACAGAGCCACCGGCAAAGAATTAATTCTATCTTTCAAAGTATTTAACACGTCTTTCGATTTTGTTAACAATTGAAGTTCAGGCCAAATTTCTGCCTCTGGCTCCAATGTTTGAAGACGTAAAAGAAGCCGGCGCAATTGATGTTGTTCCGTTACCGTAAAATGCCAACGTTCTAAAAATTTCTGAAACTCATGCGCCGGAATTTCAGCATGCGGAAGTGCTTGGGCTAATGTTAATATTTTTTTCACTATTTCATCGATCATTTCCAAATTTTGCCTCACCAAACGTTCTACTAAAGCGGCTGAAACTTTTTTGGTGGAAGATTCCCGGTTGTCTGAAATAATTTTGTAACAGTGAATAAGTTCTGCCGTGGAAAAACGGCAAGCCGCTTCATAAAATCCAGAGGCTTCCATTTCATACACGCAGGATTCGCCGTATTTGTTTTCGGCGCGTTCCACCGTCACCACTGATTCCGTGCGCGATGGGGCTTCGAAAACAAGCGGCGGGTACCAGCTCTTGGCTAATTTTTGATCCGTAATTTTATGGGCCAAAACACCTTCCCCGATTTTCAAATCGGGATGGCCTCCAATTCCGACATTAAGCCAGGCTTGATCTCTAATTTTGCCAGCAAATTCATGCAAAAACCGAACGGCTTCTGCCGCACGGATTTTCCCAACACCGGAGAGAACCAGATGCTTGCCCGGCGCTTCATAAATTTCGAAGGATTTTGAACGCCCGGCAGGTTTCAGGCGGTAAAATTCAATGAGGGGTTGTGCTTCGCAAGGTAATGCTGTGACGAAATGAATATCGGGCATCATCAATTTCTTGGGCGGCATTGGTGTCGCCATCAGAGCACGGCGAAGCAGTGCCGCTTCGCAGGCAATCTTCAAAATAACCGCACCGCGGGCACTTGAGCTTACAGTTCAATTCCTGAAGCGGGCTGCTACATTGAATGCAGATAACATCTGATTTTTGAGTTAAGTTTTAACCAGCAAGCCTTCTTTTAACGTTTTTGCTTGCTCCGGGCCTGCTAATTTCCGAACAAGCTCGAGTGAAAATTCAAGCGCAGAACCAGGGCCGCGGCTTGTAATCACATTGCCGTCAACGACCACTCGATCGGTCAAAAATGTTACGGAAGAAGGAAAATTATTTTCAAATCCGGGATAACAAGTTGCTTTTTTTCCGTTCAAAATCCCGGTCGGCGCCACCGCCAATGCCGGAGCGGCGCAAATAGCTCCGATCAAACGTTTTTGATCATTCATTTTTTTAATCAGCTCGGCCACTTGTTTAGATTCAGCTAAATTTTTAGAACCCGGCATACCGCCCGGAAGCACGATGGCATCCGGAAGATCCTTATATTCATCGAAGGTTATGTCGGCTTGAAATTTTACGCCATGCGCACCGCTCACCGTTCGGCTTGAAAGCCCGGCCAATGTCACTTCAAGTCCGGCTCGTTTCAAGACATCAATGGGCGTGATTGCTTCGATTTCCTCAAACCCATCCGCCAAAATCACCAATACTTTCTTAGCCATTTCCTATCTCCTAAACCAAGTCTCCGTCATTACGAGGAGGCCAAAGGCCGACGAAGTAATCTGACGCGAGATGCTTCGGCTTCGCCTCAGCATGACATCGAGCGTCATCCTGAGCGGAGCGAAGGATCTCGATGTCAGATTGCCCCTACAGGGGCTATCCCGATCCTATGGAATAAAAAATCAATAAATGGGATTGCTTCGCCCCTTTCCGCCGGAGGACGGATCCGTCCAATTTCTGGCGGACGGGGCTCGCAATGACGGACTTTTAACGACCATTACGAAAATTTTTCTCATACGAAAACCCAATCAGTTTGGCCCAAAAGAATATAACGCAAGCGGAATAATATAAAAACCTTCCCTTTAAAAAATACCGCCCTTCCTCTTTCCTGAGCTGTTTTAAACCGATCAAACGGTTTAACCGAACGCCAACGATTTTGGTGACATTATACTCCTCATACAGTTCTCCAAGCGACAAGCCATTCTTAAAATATAATTCGCGCATGATGCGGATTCGGCGCGCGGCTTCCGTCATATTGAAAAGCATAAAATAACAAAAAGAAAGACCGCTGTAAACCAAGCTGCCATAAAGACTTGCAAAAATACGTTCCCTCGGAGCTTGTAGGGGACCTATATAATTCCACCAAACCCATACTCCCATAAGGACATAACCAACCAAAACCGCGATTGCCGCTACCACCAAAGGCGGCATCTTTAGATTTAAAGATCGAAATACCCTTGCGATCAACATATGAACAAGAAATGCCAAAAAGGGCGAGCAAGCGAGCGAATAAAGATAAAAAAATGGATGGCCCATAAAAGAATTTATCCCTCTCCGGCGGGCATGCCCAATACTTTCCGCAGCACGATGAACGGAAGAACAAAACTCCGTCCTCTGCGAGTCAAACATAGCCTGCCCTTCGATTGATAAATAAGTCCTGCATTTAAAAGATCGTAAATTCTTGCTTCAAAAAGGCCTGATTTTTTAAAAAAATCTAAAATTTCGGATTCTTCCATGCCGTGCGGCGCGGATTTTTTAACGAGGGTTAAAAGCCGAAGTGAAGGGTTGTCAGCCTGAGCAGCCGGATAAACTAAAATATAAGCGCAACTGGTAGCAAAGTGAAGCAAAGCGATTGCGGCTAAGTCTCCGGGCGAAATGGATGGGCACAGCACACAACAAATCGGGATGGCCATTGTTAAAGGCAGAAAGAAAACGAGAAATAATACTGTCGCTTGATGTTTCGGACGGCGGAAACGCCAGAGTGCGAAATGAAACATCAAACATAGTAAAAATAAACTAAATCCGCCGAGCAGAATGTAGGGATTCACCGGATTGACTTAAACATCCATACGGAAAGCAAAAACGCTGCGATGGCTAAAACCAAGCTCGGCCATGATGGCACTGCGTAGCTTCCGATGATGACGGGGACGTGAAAAACGAAACGCAACAAATGGAGAACGGCAACCAAAAAGAAAATAGTGCCGGCCGCATTTAAAGCTGATTTTTTTGTATCCATTATTTTTCCTCCGCCGAGAACTGCGTTAAATCCTTCCTGTTTCCTTATTCAGTTCTTTAATCTTTTGATTCATCCGAAAACCCTTTATTTTTTCTAAAGACAAGGGCAGGACCCAAGTCCAATTTTTTTCGCTAACGATACCCGGAAAATTAATACGCATCTCATACGAGTCACCCTGAAAAGAATCGGCGATTGAAAGCCAATCCTGAAGGAGCTGTATGCTAAAGATGGAAGATGCAGCACTTATTTTCGCCAAAACGGCTTGAGCAAGCAAGGGCGAACTTTTCTCACAGCAGGCGCCTGAAAGGCCGAGATATTTCCAGAATCTTGCCTTTTCATTATAGGAATAAAGAAAGAGGTCTTTTAAATCGCCGAGTTCTGATTCCTCCAGGCCTAAAGCGCGCGCTAAAATGCTGAGACTCTTAATTTCCTCCTTCCAGCGTAACCACTTGTGAGAAGATTGCTCAAGGTCAAACAGTTTGGATTTTATTTCTTCAAATGAGATATTCTTGCGCTGGCACAGCCGTTCAAAAAGCGGCTCATACACACAGCCAGCTTCATATTCCCACCAGGCATTTAAAGGCGCTGCGTCATGAGTTGAAATAACAGCCATTGAATTCTTCCGGCAATGCTCAGGATTTTTGAATGAATACCCGCTTTGCGAATCGCGCATCCAGCGCTGAACCTCCGTCCCTGGAAGCGCAAATTGTTCTAAAACGCGGTACGAACATTCGGGCACCGTCCCAAGATCCTCGGCCACAAGAAGCATGTTTGTGTTTTGAATCATAAAGGATAATAATTTCTTTCCGCGTTCTTCCCACAAATCTTCATCTTGAGGATCAAAGATTCCGTTCAATCCAAAATTCTCAAGCGGCTCCGTTACAGGAATGCTCCATAACCTGAAAAACCCAACGACATGGTCAAGCCGTAAAGCGTCATAGAAGTTTTGGGAATATTTTAGGCGCTCGGCTAAATAATCATAGGCATTCTTTTCCATATTCTGCCAATGGCAAGGCGGTGAACCCCAACGCTGGCCTTTAAAAAAATAGGCATCCGGCGGCGCGCCGCTTGAAAAATTCAATTTAAAATAATGAGGGCGGCTCCAAACATCGGCTGACTCACGGGAAGGCAAAAATGGGAGGTCGCCCATTAAAAAAATGCTCTTACTTCGCGCATATTTGCGAACTTCCTGAAACTGTTCAAAGAGCTGCCATTGAAGCCATTCGTGAAACCGAATCGCTTCCCCGTTACGGCTTTCAAATGCTTGAAGCGCCTCGGGCTTTCTTTCTTTTAATTCTAAGGGCCAATCTTCCCATTTTTTTTGACTTTCTACTTCTTTGATCACTTTAAAGAGCGCATAATCGTGCAACCAAAATCGATTGGCGTCGCGGTATCGATTAAATTTGAGAGGATCTTTCAAAACATTTTTTTTGAAAATGCTCCAAAGGAGTCCCAATTTCCGGGCTTTAATTCCATAATTAACACGTGGCTTGCCGGTTGGAAAATCCTTTCGAAGCGCCTCGATTTCGCCTCTAAAAGAACTAACGCTGGCTTTGGCAAGATGATCCAAAGATAAATACATGGGATCAAGCGCAAATCCGCTTTGAGCATCATACGGCAGGAATGCAAAACCCACATCATTGAGCGGAAGAAGTTGAATCATGCTAAGCCCGGCCTTCTTGCACCAATCCGCGAGGAGTTTTAAATCGGAAAGTTCGCCGATTCCGATGCTTTTTTTGGAATAAACCGAAAAAAGCGGCACAGCTACCCCGCCGCGCCTTTTGAGGCCCACGCGTTTCCAATGTTCGCCGGAAATGGATTTTAGAAATGATTCGTACATTTAATTAAATCGGGTTTCAATTTTTATTTTCGGTTGAGCGGCTTAAACAGTTTTTCGGGATCAAGAAGCGTTATTGCCAATGTCAGATTGTTCGTATGGCACCTGGAGTGATGCGTTTTAAAAAAAGAGCAGGAAGATAGACAGAGGGATAAAAAGCAGGTTTTTATCTTCAGGCACTTTCTTAAAGACGTTTTTTGTTACCACAATACCCAAAGCTTGCCCGTATTCCTTCATAAAATATTTAATTGCCGCAAGATCGTCCACCGTATCCCGGTATTTAACTTCAACAGGTAAATATCGTTTCCCGCCTACATGGACAACAAAATCCAGTTCTCGCCTAGCATCTTTGTAAAAAGCGAGCTCAATTACGCCCTCAAATTGGCGAAGGGCGTTGAATACCAAGTTTTCAGCATAAAAACCCATGATGACCGGATCTTCTAAAACATTCTCGTTCAGTTTTAAAATCGCATTGCGCAAAGCCAAATCGACCAAATAACATTTCACGCTGCCGCGCCTGAACTTGAGAGGCCGCTTTGAAAACCGCGGCAAGGTTTTCACCAAATCCGTCATTTCCAAAAGGGGCAGATATTTTTCAAGCATGGCGCGGCTCACCCCAATCCGTTGTGATGATTTCTCAATATTAATTTCCTGACCGGGTTGTTCGACCAATGACAGGTAGTAACTTTTAATTTTTTCCGGTTTGCGAAACTCAGTCGCTATCACCAGATCCTCAAAAATAACTTTCTGAACCTGGTTATCAAAGAGATATTCTTGCCTTCTTACCATGTCTTTAATCTCCCATGCCTCTGGAAAACCGCCTTCAATAAAATAAGCATTTAACTGCCTGTTTAACTCTTCAAACACTCGCCGGGATACGCTGAGAGGCCCGGATTCAGAATGAATTGCTTTCCAATCAAGAACGGTGTCCCGCTGCAGTTTATATCCAAAATCATGGGCCTGTTTCACAAAATCAAGCAACTCTTGATCATCAGATTTATGAAAGTAAACAAACTCCTTAAATGAAAAGGGTGAAAGATGGTTATCCTTGATCCGTCCCAGCAAACTCTCGCGGCTTTTACGGAATATCGGAGAAGAAGCAGATCCGGAAACCACAAATCGTACCGAAAATCCAAGATCGTAATATTTCTTCAAGTAGCGTTCCCAAAGTTCAAATTTTTGAATTTCATCAAGGAAAAAATAGACAGCTTTACTTTTATGCGTTACATCAGCCCATTTGATCAATTCATCAAAAAAACGCTCTCCAATATAAGGTTCTGCCATTAACGGATCGTCAAAAGAAAAATAGATGATTTCGCTGGGCTTGGCATGTCCATCGCGGATCAGCGCTTGGATGACTTGCTTCAAAAGGGTGGTTTTGCCTACTCTCCGCGGGCCTGTGATAGAAATAATTTGTTTGAGTGACAAGAGATCTTTATAAATTTTATGAAAGATGGGGCGTTTAAAGATTTCTGTTTTGACTTCGCCGCTTTCCCACCAGGGATTATAAGGAGTGAG
>MHFM01000035.1:37881-56393 GCA_001804205.1 Omnitrophica bacterium RIFCSPLOWO2_01_FULL_45_10b | reverse complement strand
ATGTTGCTTGATTTATCTTTGGTCATATTGCCTTATGTAATTTTATGTAATATATATATTACATAAAATTTATATTATTGCAAGTACTTTTGTTTAAATAACTTATGGCAATACTAAGAGATTATAAAGTGAAAAATCGCGCTTTTTCACTTTATGCTGGATAACCCAAACCTTTTGGGTTCTTTCGAATTTCACTCCCTAGCCCATGCGCTTCCAATGTTCACCGGAAATGGATTTTAGAAATGATTCGTACATTTAATTAATCGGGTTTCGATTTTTATTTTCGGCCGAATAGTTTAAACAGTTTTTCGGGATCAGGAAGCGTTATTACCAATATCAGATTGTTCGTATGGCACCTGGGGTAACGCCTTCGATTTATGATTGACGGATGGCGCGATCGAACCTCTTCAGCACATCATAATCCAGCATCAATACCATATGATATCGATATTCAGAAATTTGTTTCGCTTGCATTGCTTTATTGACCTTTGCTTCTTTAATTTTTCGTGCAGCTGCCTCAGGATTGAGACGAACATATTCCATGATGTCGTGCAAGGAATGCTTAAACTTATATTTTATTGGTCTGATTTTTTTCATTTCTGCCACACAGATCAAACAAGAATCTGGTTCAGGCATTGCCGGATATTGCCGGAAATGAAATTCGGACCGCAATCGAGCTTGTTTGTTTTGCTGATAAGGATGCGCTTGTCGGCTTTGATCAAATCAGCAGCTGCGTTGAGTCGTTTCATATCATCCGGCGACGGGGTGCTTGTTAACTTAAATTCAAATGCCCAGCGGCCTTTTGAAAACTCCAACACCAAATCAATCTCCGAGCCATCGCTCGTCCTAAAATAATAAGCGTCAAATAATTCGCCTGCCGCCTGAAGCGTAAAGATAATTTGACCCAGCGCCCATCCTTCCCAGCTTGCGCCGACCCATGGCTTGGCAAGAAGATTTTCCTTTGAGCTTGCCCCCAAAAGAGCATGAAGAAGCCCGCTGTCTCTCCAAAAAATCTTGGGACTTTTGACAAGCCGTTTTCGGATGTTGGTATGAAACGGACGAAGAACGAAAATCAAGTAAGCATTTTGGAGATAATCCAAGTACTGATTCACGGTATGGTAACTGAGTCCCATGCTTGAACCAATACGAGACGCATTCCATATTTGCCCGTGACATGCCGCAAGCATTTTAAAAAATCTCATGGTCATCTGTGGTTTGGCCGGCAAGCCCCAAGCGGGCAAATCGCGCTGAGCAAGCAGCGTGAGATAATCATTCTGCCAAGTTGGAAAATTCTTCTTCTGAAGAATTCCACCGTCCGGAAACCCTCCCCGAAACCAAAGCGTGTCTTCATCGAGGCTTTTCTTAAACTCCTTCAAAAGAAGCGGGCTTAATTCGCAAATACTCAACCTGCCGGCCAAAGATTCAGAAACGTTCTTTGCGAGCGCAGGCGCAACGGAGCCTAAGAGAAGGAATCTTCCGCGTTGTTTCCGGTTGGAATCAATGGCGCCCCGGATGCGAGGAAAAATGCCCGGCATTGCCTGGGCTTCGTCCAACACGATTAATTGTTTGGATTGAACGATAGAATTCCAATTCAGATCAAGTCGTAACTGCTCCTCCTCTTGCTCCAAATCGTAATAAAGAGTTGAGAGAGTCTTCGCCAAGGTGGTCTTCCCTGCCTGACGGGGCCCGAGAAGAGCCACGGCTGGAAAACGCTTTAATCTTTCCTTGAGCACACCCGATAACAACCGTTTAATCATCATGTTTACATTATAGAAGTTTATTTCTAATTTGCAAGAATGAAATACGACTGTTTTTCGCCCTATGACGACACCCGTAGCACGTGAAAGAGGCCCCTTTCAAACTGCAGAAAAGTCAGCCTCCTAATTTCCTTGGAAATTCGACCGCAAAACATATCGCGCCATCAACGCTATCTCGCAATTGAGGGAATTTCCGAGATTTAACCTTTTGTTTTCAGCGTGGCACTCACAGGACCGCCTCCGATTATGCGATTTTGCGCACTTTTTTCAAAATCTAAAAATATGGGGAGGAGAGAGAAATCTAGCGTCACTGGAGATTGAGATTTAGATTACTCACAGTGGAAAAATTAGGGACGGGAAGAAGCGCCGTGGCAGCACTTAATCATTGGATTAAGTGTCCACCTGATTAAGGGCTGTCACCTTTATTTTTATTCTTTTATTGGCCAAGCAGCTGCGAGTTTTTCTTTTAATCTTTCAGGTGTGATCCTGCGTAACGGACAATAAGCCTTCTTATTCCAGGTCTTATCCAGAAAGGATTTACGCCCGGAACCGAGGCTATAAGAATTGTAATGCGCGGCGTTTTTCTTGTAATAATCCTGATGGTATTCTTCGGCACGGGCCCAATTTTGAAATGAAACCACCGGCACCGTGACCGGTTTTTTGAAGATTCTGCTTTCATCCAAAACCTTTCTGGATTCCTCGGCGATCTTTTTTTCGTCTTCAGTTTGATAAAAAATTGCGGTCAAATATTGTGGTCCCCGGTCCGCGAACTGGCCGTCTGTTTGAGTGGGGTCAATCGTGGTCCAATAAACATTGAGTAAATCTTCAAAATCGACCTTGGCAGGGTCATAGACAACCTCAATCGCCTCGTAAGCGCCTGTGTTTCCTTCCGAGACCTGCTCATAAATAGGATTCGGGACCTTGGAATTGACATAGCCGGAATCAACACCGGTGACTCCTTCCGTTTGCTCAAAAGGCCCTTCCATGCACCAAAAACACCCACCGGCAAAATATGCTTTCTGCAATGCTGCCATTCTCGGCTCCTCCGCCTTAATATTCTCCGCTTCTACAAACCGATTGGAAAGGATAAAAACAAAGGAAAATAAGAAAAGAAATAAAGTCCGTGAAACTTTGATCATTAACCTGCGGCAGCGGATGCGGCATACCTTAGAAGCGCCGCTGCAGCACTTAATCATTGGATTAAGTGTCCCCGGGGTACCTGGTACGGATTTACGGATTTATTCGCCACAATGTTCGCAAATTTCAAGGTCTAAGCTAATTTCGCTTAATTCTTCGTCGCAATTCGGACATTTTTTCATAGGATCAATTTAATCCGGCACTTCAGCAAAGCAGCCCTTTAGGGTTGGAAATGTTCTGATTTGCGCATACTATGTATTAACGATATCCTTCAAATTTCGGACATTGCAAAAATCCCTGTGAAACTTAACTACCAAAGCCCCTAATTTAGCGCCTTTCGTCATTAGTTGTTTAAGTCTTTTTTGAATGTTTTTCAATCGTTCATCGTCTTCTATTTGATTTTTAAATTGCGCCAGCAACGATTGAGTGGGGTGTAAAAGCAATAGAGTAATAGACCAAAAAAGTTGATGTCCAATTTGAAAGCAAAAATCAGGTGTATAGGAAATTATACCGTCTTCGTTTTGAAAAAAACGCACTCCAAACATTGACGGATGTCCAGCTTTACTATAAAAACTAAATTCAATTAATGAAGGTGCAAAATTATACTCTTTCCCTTTTGACTCTAATGCTTTTATGATTGTAGTTTCGGAGAATTTCTCTCTCCAATTGCGGTCTTGGTAAGTTATAAACTTCTCTGAAAGCCATTCGTCAATTAAATGAGGGTTAAAATATAAATACCATAACATATGTACATCAAATATAAATGTCCGCTTAATAATAAACGCACTCCCATATAAACCTTTATACAGTAAGGTACGAATCGCTTCTGCATTATGTGAAATTTTAACGCTCAACCTTACAAATACATCTGCGAATTTATTTTTTCTTCTGAATTAACTATAAGGTCATAAGCATAACCTAATGATTCCATATGTAAATCAAAACATTCGTTAAAAAAATTTCTATCATAGTCAAACCCCTCTTTTGATTCTTTTTCTACTGCGTCAATGTCTTTAAAGAATTTAGCCGCATTAATTTTATAATCTTTCCAATACTTGGTTTTCGTTTTCATAATTTTCAAATTCTTTTTACAGTATCGATCAACATTTGAAGTGTTTCTTCAGACAATTTTTCATCTTCTAGCTCAAAAGGTGTTTTACGGAACATTTCCGCAGGTGCCGGGCAACGTATCCCTACGGTACCCAATACGGTTTTATGTTAATTTCTTTCTGCAATGTAATAATCCTTACAATTGTGACAATCATACCTTGATCCTGCAACAACGTTTAATGGTCCGTCTAAATGAACAACCGAACGATTTGCTTCCCAACATTTTGGACAAAAAGGATGAGGATCGTTTTCCAAATAATAGAACGGGTTTTTAAAAATTAGTTTATTTTTATAATTTGTAATCTCTCGAAGTCGCTCTATTTCATTTTCTAGTTTTCTATTACTCCGGGTTAAATCAATTATTTGACCCTCAAGATTAACTATTTGACGATACAACTCAACGTCGCCAATCTTTTTTATTACATCAGCGATATCTTTGGCATTTTCAATTATCCCCATAACACTCCTTTTCCATTTTCGTTTTTTTATAAAGAGCAAGGCAGGCGATGCCGATCTAATTACTGACCAGTAATCAGATCATTCAGAGAGTTCTTTCTTTTACGCTTTAGAAGTTCATCTAAATGCATATCAGATCGAACTCCGAAATCAATACCGTACTGCTTTTCGATAGTTCCAGCGTGAGTATCATCACGCTTATCTCGAAGCTGCCCAGTCTGATTTCTTGAGCGACAACCCCGCATTAGCGGAGCGTCGTTATTGCACTTACTCATCTTTAGTTCCTCCTATCCGACGGTCTTCACTGCACCGTCTGCTGTAACCGGTCGCGAAATCGCCAGATTAGAGGAAGCATCAAACCTGCCTTGCATTTAATGACAGCGCGCAGTTGAAATAAGCCTTTACTTTCGGTTTATTTTCGGTATGATATAGCCGATAATAAATTTGGTCAATCAAATTATGCTGATCCCAATTACAAAAAGACAAAAGCAAATTCTGGATTACGTTAACTCCTACACCAAAAAACGCGAATACGCGCCTTCTCTGGAAGATATCAAAAAACATTTTGGGTTATCTTCTGTGGCAACAATCCATCAGCATGTCGAAGCTTTGAGGTATAAGGGATATCTCAAAAAACAGGCAAACCAACCACGTGGGATTGAAACTTTACAGAAAAAACCACAGGAAAACATTGTTCGAATTCCACTTTTAGGTACTATCGCCGCCGGCTCTCCTATAGAAGTTATCGAAGATCCGCAGACAATAACTGTTTCTAAAGATCAAATTTCAAATTCTGGAAGACATTTCGCGCTACGAGTCAAGGGAAACAGCATGATTGATGAGGGAATTTTTGACGGTGATACTGTAATTATCCGTGAACAACCAACAGCTGAAAATGGTGAAACAGTTGTTGCGATTACTGATGGGGACGAGGCAACGTTAAAAAAGCTTTACCGAGAAAAAAATAGAATTCGCCTCCAACCTGCCAATCAAACGCTATTGCCTCTTTACTTCGATGACGTTGAGATCCGTGGAAAAGTAATTAGTATCATTCGAAATTATGTACATCGTAAAGAAAAAAGTAAGCTCTACACTCCCACAAAACAAAAACTCCGGAGAAGAACGGATTATTCGTGGGATTTTAACGGTGCTCAAACAAAATCATACACGCACGGCATACACCCATATCCGGCCATGTTTATTCCTCAAGTGGCAAACCGACTGTTGAAGAGTTACAGTAAGGAGGGAGATACGATTTGTGATATCTTTTGCGGAAGCGGGACCGCGCTTGTTGAGAGTCGTTTACTGAAAAGGAATGCGTACGGAATTGATTTGAACCCCTTTGCTATTTTTTTAGCCAAAGCAAAAACGACAGAGATTAATCCTAAGTTACTTCAAACAGAATACTTAAAGTTAATAGAACAAATTGGAAAGAACTTCAATGCCAGTATAAAACCTCCTTCTTTTTTTAACGTCGATTTCTGGTTCAAGCCAGAAGTAATTAAAAAACTATCCAAACTGAAATATCTAATATTGCAAATTGAAAACAAAAAAATAAGAAACTTTTTCTTAATTTCATTTGCTGAAACGGCTCGGTTTAGCTCTAACACAAAAAACGGTGAATTTAAACTGGTTCGTATCCCAAAAGAAAAATTAGCAGATCATAGCCCAGATGTCTTTGGCTTCTTTAAGAAGAAAACTGAAAGAAATATTCAGTGCATGACAGATTTTTATAAAGCAGTGGACAAAAAAACTCGGGCTGAAATCATTCACGGTAATTCCGCTGAAACCAATGGCATTGAAAGTGATTCCATCGACTGTATTATCACTTCTCCGCCTTATGGAGATAGCCGAACAACGGTTGCTTATGGGCAATTTTCACGCCTCGCCTCACAATGGCTGGACTTGATTGACGACAATCAGCAAGTAGACAATCTCTTACTCGGAGGTAAAAAAACAGCTCATTTATTAAATTTTCTTCCGTCTCGACACTTAAGCAACTGTATTAATCAAATCAGTGCAAGAGACAAAGAACGAGCTCGTGAAGTAATTAGTTTCTATATCGACCTCGAAAAATGCTTGAAAAACGCTTACCGAATCTTAAAACGAGGTAAATATTTTTGTCTTGTGGTAGGAAATAGAACTGTCAAACAAGTTCAATTGCCAACAGATTTTATTATCGCAGAATTGGGAAAACACTTGGGATTCAGCGTAGTTGATTTATTTGTTCGCAATATACCAAACAAACGCATGCCTTCAAAAAATTCTCCCACCAATGAGGTTGGTAAATTAGAAGAAACAATGTGTAAAGAAAGTATCGTGATTCTGAAAAAAAACTAAAGTATTTTCCTGCGAATCCCAAACAATAACGGTAGAGCTTTTCGGGATATGCGGAAGGCAGAACCATGATCATGGGGTTGCCCTGCTTTCACACCACTGTGATAAACACCTAGTCGGATGTCATACTTTGAATGGGTTAAAAACTTGGTTGGGTCGATGTCTTTTAAAATGTATGCTTCCTTGAACTGGAAATACTGCCGACGGCGATTTTTCTTAGTTTCAGCAAGAACTAAAATCAAGCCGTTGCCTATTTTATCCATGGCTTTTTGTCTCAAAAAATCTAAACCGTAATAACCAAGCACTTTACTATCCTTCATTACGAGCAGCTTCCCCCGCTTCTCATTGATCTTACAGTAAAACCCCATGGCATTTCTTTTGCCGTTGGTGATCGTTTGGTGCAAAATCTTCACATGAGGGAACTCTGGGTCGGGATAACCAAACCGTTTCCGGATTTCAGTATTGGTAATGCCTTCAGGGCTCTTCGTAAACAACGTAATCATTGAAGCAGTGTTGACCCTTTGAGATTTTAGCTCAACTATGCCGAAATCCGGTAAAGCAATATTATTTTCGGTAACACCTAAATAATCTTCGAGGGTTTTCCCAATTCCAGTATCGTGGCTGCGATTAGCCTTTACCCAGCCTTTCTTTGAAAGTTCTCCGAGAGCTTTTTTGATTTTGCTTATGGTCCATTTATGCATGCGGCGCATAAATGCTTAATCGGCTTTTTGCTGCGGTTAGTTTACAATAAAATTAGCGTCCTGTAATTCCTAGGCGTCCTACTCATGGACAGCCTACGAAGTGCCCCGCTACAGGACGCCTGCGATTTACGATGAACTTATCGTCTCACTTGCAAAAATGGAAGTCCTTGTATTAGATGGCGTTAATAAAACAGGCCACCAAAATTCGCAGTCTCTCCAACCCTTTTCAAGCAACCCTTCTTGTTTTAATAGCATTAAACAGGGTGTTTCTACAGCCACTCTCTTCGCAATTGGTATATCAATTTGACCATCATCGGGAGCGTCTGTGAAAGCTGTGTTGTTATTTTTTAATCGGCTCACTTTCCGACCTGTAGGAGTGTAACAATATAACTTCCTTTGCAATTCTGGATCTCTCACACCATCGACCAATCTGCGGATTATTGCGATAAAAGCCCCTTTATTCCACTCATAACCAAGGTTATTCCATCTCTGATCATACTCAAAAGTGGATTCAATAAGATTAATAATCTCAATTGCTGTTTCAACATCAATAATAAATGGTTTTGCTGAGTTATTCTTGGATGCTTGATTTACGATGCTATCAATACGATCAATTATTTTTTGTATCGATGTCCTTGCTTTTGTTTGAAATCCCACTGGCAGGAAGCGTCTAAGAGGTCTTATTGTTTCCGTCGACGTTATAAGAACCTTGCTTGGAGCGCAAGGACGGATGGTTCCGCTAGTATCGCTTTCTATGAAAATAACACCATCATCTTGATTGTGAATACCCCTTTCAAATGCTTCTCTTAACGCAGCATCAAATTCATGCATAGCATTCAATGCTCTATAGATACGGTTGGACGTATAAAGCCTGGTAACAGCTATATCACTTTTTGATCTCGCTCCATACATACGAGAATGTTGCAATACTGTGTCTTGTTGAAATACGCTAGGATTTCTGCCATAAAAGAATCCGATAAGATTTTCTATTGTGAGACCTCTGTCCAGAATTTGCCCCCCAATAAAAATATTAAATGGATTATCCAGCCTTAATTGACCTTTCCGATCAAGCAGGGCTAAAATTTGATTTTCAGAGTTTATTTTAATAATACCGATCATTCCATGGGAAAGCGTTTCGTTGACCTTGTTAAGGACATCTGAAAAATCAGGGAGCAAATCTTGATTTTTTTTAATTGAAGGAGATAAATTGTCATACCCCGCTCTAATTAAATTTTCTAAGCGAGGATTGTTCTCTGAAGCAAGCTCCTGCAACTTTACCATCAATCTCTCAGTAAGTTCAACTTGCCACTGATGTTTAGGACGTCCTGGTGATGTGTGAACAATGAAACTTGATTTGTAATTTCTATTTTCTCGATTACATTGAATTATTCTTATCGCCCCAGCAACAAGATAATCAACAATTGATTGACGAAACACCTGCAAATTTGGAGTTGTAAGGATATTGGTAAGATAACGTTGATCACGCCGCCCCAAAACACTCATCTCTGCGTCTGGAACCTGCATATGCAAATGGGAAAAAACGCTTTGCGGATCTTGTGACAATTCGAAATATTCCTTCCCACCCACATAGCTTTCAAATATTGGCACTAGTGTTGTAAAAGCGGGTCTTATAGGCTCGAATACAAAATTATTCAGCTGGATTTCACCTCTTGGTTGCAAATATAAGGAATAGGGAGTGGCGGTGACTTGAAGAAAGCCGTAATTACTAGTAAAGCCAGCCCTGATGCGGCTTATTTTGGATGCTAAGACATTCATACTTACGCCATCTTGTTGCGTTTGATCTCGTCTAAATCCGATACTAGCTATATCAGCCTCATCATCAATAAATAAAGATCTCTTCTCTGCTAAATCAGGGTAAAGATCAAAGAAATGTATCAACCTATCCAAGTTGTGTGTTTGTTTTTTTACAACTACTATTAATTTTTGCCCACGTATATAGGGGGTTAACTGCGTTGGCATATTCATGATGTCATAGATTTTTACGACATCATTATCATTAAAGTCCCTAAATTCATCTTCCAGCCTTTTATAAGTTTGCTCGGAAAGGGCCTTGGTGCCCTTTGTAAAAACAACACAAATGTCAAAAGCGCTATCAAACGCTAACGCGATTATTCCAATAAAAGTTCGTGTTTTTCCACTCTGAATCTTTCCAAGAAGCATTCCTGGATGGGTTACATTAGTATTACTATTCAGAAGTTTATGCACAGTTTCCTTAATGCATGCTATCGAGTCATCTGAATATTGCTTGTTTTCTATGAATCTCGAAAAAATAGATGTTGGCTTACTCATTTTTGTGTTAATTCACTTCCTATCGTTTTGATATTTGTCACCTGTTTATACGTACCGTATTAAAAGCGTCTGCTTCCAAAAGTGCCGGGTTCGGTGATTTTTTTGATGTTGCTCATGGCAAGTATTGTAGCTTAAATTTGGGCGAGCGTAAACTTGATAGGTTGAAGGGATTTTTAAATAATGCACAATAAAACCGTGCCGGTTCTCCTGCGCCTGAAATTCATGCACGACTTTGCGATTCCTCAAGATTCTGATTTTTACGCAGCAAATATTTCGCGAGCAGCTGCCACCCCGAAAAGTAGAAAAAAGCTACTTCAATATCTACTCTGTCAGCACTTGTGAGCGCGTTGATTAGCCCCTCGTGCATTGTTCTTGATCTGTTGTCAATTATAGGCATTTGCTTTTTTCCTATTCCTCATTGGTCGCTGCTGTCTTACCCATGCATCCACCTCTTTGATATCAAATCTCCACTGACCTCCGAGCTTAGAGGCGGGCATTCTTCCGCGCTGACAAAGCTTATAAACTTTCTCCTTGGATACTTGTAAAAAATGACTCACCTTTTTTCGCCGACGCTTTGAGTTTGTTCTTTGGTGGTTTCAGGACTCATCAAATTGATCACGCCCAATGGGGAATATAAGAAGCATATTTCCTTGATTTGCTGTTCAAATCGCGCGGCTTGATCCACTTTCTTTCTATCGCAGAATCAATCACCTTCCAGGCAAGAGTGTACTGACTATCCTTCAATCCCAAGCGTTTTCGGAAAGAGGCGTTCGTCATGGGGTCGCTGGCGACATAATATCGGATGCAGCAATGTTGAAGACAGGCATTGAGACGCTCTTCCTGCGACATTTGCTTAAAACTCTTGGGGTTATATAAAATAGCTTTGAACGCATTGGGGCCGTTGACAAATTTGACCGGAGGCAGTCCAAAAACTTCAACGGCGAAAAGAGCTTTGTCAATGCCGCTCCCTCTTTCCTCGCAAATACCCATGCGCCGCATGAGAGCAGCAAAAAGTTCATTACGAGATTCAGGAGCCGCATCAATGAGCCGTTCAACCTTCACTGATGGCAGAAGAGCGCCTGGATTTGAAATTTCCATCCGGTCTGAGAAAATTTCAATCATCGGATTCATCCCCTTCATCAAAAAATCCCTATGGATCAGGGCATTAGCCACCAACTCTCGGACGGTAATTTCGGGATAAAGCGGAACGTTTTTTCGAAGCGCATCCTTGATCACTTCGCTGGTTGGCAATTGACTTAAAATGTAATGGATTAATTCCTGAAAGCCAACTCCGTAGCCTCGAGAAAATTCTTTCTCGGTCTGGGCTTCAATTTTGGATACGCCACGGTACTTGACCACCCGAACGGAAAAACGTTCTTTGCCGAGGAAAGAGTTCATATCCCGCGCTGCGACAATAGCGCCCAAATTAGTAATCGATAATGTCCCATTATGACGATAGACCAGTTTTTCATTAATAAGCCGCTCAATAACGGCTTCTTGAGAATTCTCACCTGGAGCGTTCAGGAGTTGGAAAAATTTCTCATGGTCCAGCAACTTGAAGATATCCGACTCCTTACATGGTTGCGCTTCCAATTCTTCGTACCGGAACTGCTGAGTCGACAGAACTGCGTTTGCAATTTCCTGCTTGCTCATTTTCCGAGTTTGTCCTCCGGATCGAATGTATGAAAACTCGATTCCTTTGCCGCGTAAATGCACCGGCTTCTGTGAAGATTCCAAGACATAAACAAAAAGGATCTCCTTATCTTCCATTTTATCTACATAGTGGTCGATCCTCAATGGCGGCTCGATAGCGTTTCTTGAAATATTAGCCAGTTTTTCGACGATGAGGTGCACTTGATCGGCAACGACTCCGCGCATGCGACCTCCGGAATCGATGCCAAAACTAAAAAATCCGCCTCCTTGCTGGTTTGCTAATGCAGATAGATGCTCAGCTGTCCGCGCGTTATCCGCCGAAAGAGCTTCTTTCCAATCCATTTCGTTAAGCTCGTGGGGGACGGGATTAAGGCTGGTTGCTAAATACTTTCTTGCTGTTTCAATCCAAGGTTTATGTCTTTCCATGGCTTTTATACTTTGCAAGTATACCTAAGAAAAACTAGATTGGCAATATAAAAGTAATATAATAACCTGTTTATTTACAGTAGGTTACAGTATATATCAGGAAGCAGAGAATATAAAGACAAGGCTTAACTACTGGGGAACAACAATCCGGAACATTGCCCCACAAAGCATGGCGGGCAAGCGGGAGTGCCGCCTGCCTACCGGTAGGCAGGGTTCAGTTTTTCTGGTATTCCCGGTGCAAAGTTATAAGCTCTGTAAAGTCGCCTTAAAAACCGTACCGGTTCTCCTGCATCTGAAATTCATATTTCAGATACCATCAGCGGCGACTAAGGAAGTCGCCGTCTTCAAGGATTTTACCCTAAAGATTGACCGAAGAAAATACCTAATAAACAATGGTTTAGCACTTGAGGCCGGTTGCCTCAAGTGCCTGCGGCAGCGGCTAAGGAAGCCGCTGTCCTTAGGGCGGCGGAGACTATCATCTGAAACTCATCCCACATCACTACGTTCCTGGGACTGCATAAAGCGCTGTGTTTCAGATGCCATCAGCGAGGATTGGGCACTTGAGATTCATATCTCAAGTACTTTTCAGCGCCGATTAAGGAAATCGGCGTCTTCAAGAAATTCTCGTCTTCAAGGATCGAAAAGGTTTATCCGATTTGATCCAGGAGAGTCTCAAACGTTTCTTTAATTTCTTGGTTTATTTTCTTCTCTTCGATCCATCTTCGAACAAAAGGCCGAAGAATTAAGGCGACAGACACTTTTCCGGGTATCTGTCACCTATTTGTGCGACTCTTTCTCGTAAATTCTTTCAACAACAAGCCCCGCCTCTTTAAGCCTATCGTAAACCGTATGGTCAAATCTTTGTGAGCCTGTTTCTAACACACCAAGATCAATATCTGTGGTCGTTGGAATATTAGGAATTGCCTTACGCCAAAGATATTTCGAATAGAGATAGGGGCACCAGCCGCCCACAATGATGATTTTATCGAGGCTGTCTTCGATGGCGAGAAGCGTATTCAGAAATCCCTTCTCGAGTTCTTTAAACTCAGACAAAATTGTGCCCCTTCTTTTTGAAATGGGAAATTAAATGCCGCGCTTCCTCAGGGCCGGTCGGGGGAAACGTCATTAAATCGAGATAAAGCTGTAAATGGGAAACGACGGGAAAGCCTTTCACCTTTCTAGAATCCCTGAAAACCGAACTGCGATAAAAGGGAACGGCAAAGCAGACGTTGCCTCCCCGGATGAGTTTATATAAATTGAGTTGAGCCTCGATTTCTTTCAGAAAAACTGGAAATTCGTCACGCGCAATATCGACGTAGATAAAATGGCGCTCATCCTTCACGTAAGGAGAAACCAGGCGGCTTGCGCTATAAAGGGCTAGGGCAAATGGCTTTTTCTTTTTTTGTAGAAATTCAGCGCAGGTTTTTAGAAAGTTTTTGTTAGTGCTTAAATAATACTCGTGGTCGTTTTGTTCAAAGGCATAAGCATTCACCCAATCTTTCAGCAGCGCATCCTTGCGAATCAAACGAGTATAGCTTTCTGGCCCCCGAATGACTCTTTCCACATATCCTTGTGCTTCGGCTTTACTTAAAACATCGCTCGCAAGGCCCAGAGAAACCCCTTCCTTCTCCAAATCAGGCAAAATCCATTTCTGATCCGGCTCACGCAACAAGGCCCGCAAGGCCAGCGACGAACGGTCGCCGAAGATATTTTTGACCAAGCGCCTTCGGGTTAAAGTTTCTTTATCTTTCTTCATAATATATCTTTCGACATTTGTTGAAAATTATACTATGTCGGAAGTATACATCAGGATCGCTCCGTATGCAAGTGGTTCTATTAAAAACCGTGCCTGTTCTCCCATGGACAGTTGGCTGGAGGTTACCATTGATAATGAGTTCTCATTTGCGCACCGCTGACGCGGGTTTGACTAACTTCTCGTACACACCGCGGCCGTTTTTGTATTCGGCAACATTGCTTTTGGCTTCAGACAAACGTTTCAGAAACTCCTCTTCAAAAGATTGTTGTGTTATGTTTCGAGCTAACTCCATCGCTCGCGCGGCATATTGTAGAATCTGAACGGTTTCAATTCCTGAAAGCTCCGTAAAAAACCAGCCGCAGCTTGTATACATGAGCATCGCGTATTTTTGCATCTCAAGAAGTTGAAGGCTCGATGCAACCTCCTCCTTCGAAAGGCGACGAATTGCATGCTGTTCAAAGAATTCCCAACGTGATTTTTCGGAAGAATCCAGAATCAATTTGATATAACCGTCACGGGCTTGCCAAATGTCTTTTAAATAACGGCTTGCCTCACGCTCGTATACGGTGATGAGTTCTTCCCTTAACCAATCTAAAGAATCCCTTAAAGGTTTGCGCCAATGTTGCGTCCATTCGGAAGGCCCCTCACCCCGGCAGCCGCAATGGTCTTTCCACCGTTTCACCCCGTGGGCACAACTCCAAGAAGTGCCTTCTCCATGTTCGCCTTCTTTTAAACGAACGGCTGATGTGGGCGGATTTTTTCCCAAAAACTCCGCATAATTGACAATGGACATCTTTCGTATCGGAGCCTCGACTTCCAACAAATAAGCGAGCGCTCTTTCTCCAAAGGCCTTATGATGTCCGAAGGTTTCCCCATCTGTGGCCAAATGAATTAATTGATGCTGAACATGCCCTTTTGCCAACGCCCCTTCTAGGCGGTCGGCAAAATGCCTAGCCTCAAAGGCCAAACTGCCAAAGGCAACTTCTTGGGCAATAGGGCCGTCGTAGAAGAAGAGGTTGATGAATTTGGCGTGATCTTTTTTGAGATAATGGCGGTATGGAACTTTGGTATTAATGGTTCCTGAGGAAACATCGTGCCATTTCCCATCATGAGAAGTCCGAATGGCTTCAGCTTGTCTCGGCGCAAGAATTGTAAATTTCACTCCTTCTTCAATTAAAACCTCCAGCGTTTCTTCGTTGCAAGCTGTCTCAGGAAGCCAAATTCCCTCTGCTTCGCGCCCGAATCGATGTTTAAATTCGTAAATGCCCCATTTTGTTTGCGTCACCTTGTCGCGTCTTGTGGCAAGCGGCATAATCATATGATTGTAAACTTGCGCAATGGCATTGCCGTGGCCATGATGCATCGCACGGCTCGCCTCTTCCGCTTTCAAAATGGCGTGGTACGTTCTGGGATGTTTGATTTCAAGCCAAGAAAACAAGGTGGGTCCGATATTGAAGCTGATTTTTTCGAAATTATTGACCGTTTTTACCAAATTTCCTTGTTCGTCGAGAACTTTCGCTTTTGTGTTGGGAAGGTAACATTCGTGATGAATCCGCTCATTCCAATCGTGATAAGGCGCGGCGCTTTCTTGAAGTTCAACTTCGCCTGTCCATGGATTCTCTCGCGGCGGTTGATAGAAATGACCGTGAACACAAAGACAAATTTCTTTTGTCATTACCGATTCTCTTTCCAATGATCGTCATTGCGAGGCGTCGAACCAAATGAAGCCGAAGCAATCTCAGAGGTTCGAGATCGCCGCGCCTCGCTTCGCGAGGCTCGCGATGACGGGTTTATTGACTCTGTTTCCAACGAAAAATATTCACCGCAAGCGGTGGAAAATTAAGGCTGATGGAACAGGGGCGGCCCTGCCAAGGCGTGTTTTGCGACGGAACACCGCCGCAATTGCCCATACCGCTTCCGCCATATTCTTTGGCATCGCTATTCAACACTTCCTCATAAAACCCCGCCTTTGGAACGCCGATCTGATAATTCATCCGCGGAACAGGTGTCATATTGCACGTGGTCAAAAGCATTTCGTCATAATTCTTAGACCATCGGATAAAACTAATCAGGCTGGATGAGCTATCGTAAAAATCAATCCATTCAAAACCGTGATAGTCGAAATCAACTTCATAGAGCGCTTTTTGTGTTCGATAAAGCGTGTTCAAATCTTTCACAAACATACGGATACGTTGATGAGGGTCATAATCAAGCAAATGCCAATCGATGGCTTGATTAGAATCCCATTCGCCGGTTTGAGCAAAGTCTGCTCCCATGAAAAGGAGTTTTTTGCCGGGATGGCCAAACATGAGCCCCAAAAAGAGCCGTAAATTAGCGAAGCGCTGCCAATCGTCGCCGGGCATTTTATAAATCAATGAACGTTTGCCGTGTACGACTTCATCGTGTGACAAAGGAAGCATAAAATTTTCAGAAAAAGCATAAATCAAAGAAAACGTCAGCAGGTTTTGATGGTATTGGCGGTGGACTGTATCTTTTGAAAAATACTCAAGCGTATCGTGCATCCAGCCCATATTCCATTTCAAGCTGAAACCAAGCCCGCCTAAGTGAGTAGGCCTTGAAACGCCGGTCCAAGCGGTTGATTCCTCGGCGATCGTTAAAATTCCTGGGTGGCGAAGATGAACCACTTCGTTAAATTTTTTCAGGAAACTGATGGCCTCAAGATTTTCATGCCCACCATATTGATTGGGTTCCCACTCGCCCTCTTTTCTTGAATAATCCAAATACAGCATGGAGGCAACGGCATCGACTCTTAAACCATCCACATGATATTTTTCGATCCAGAATAAAGCGTTTGAAATTAAAAAATTTCTCACCTCATTTCTGCCGTAATCAAAAACAAAGGTATCCCACTCTTTATGGACTCCCTTTTTCCAATGTTCATAAGCGTAGATTTGTTTGCCGTCAAAATAAGCAAGGCCATGATCGTCCTTTGGAAAATGCGAAGGCACCCAATCCAAAATGACTCCGATGTCGTTTTGATGACAATAATCCACAAAATACATAAAATCCTCAGGCGGCCCGAAACGGCTCGTGGGCGCATAATAACCCAATACCTCGTAGCCCCACGATTGATCCAGTGGATGTTCCATAATGGGAAGAAGCTCAATATGGGTGTACCCCATTGATTTTACGTAATCAACAAGCTGATGGGCTAAATCCCGATAATTCAAAAATGCCACCCCGCCCGGCCCAAGTCTCTTCCAGGATCCTAAATGAACTTCATAAACGGAAATGGGCGATGTGAGAGGATCGGTTTGCGAGCGTCTTTTAAGCCACTTGGCATCTTGCCACTCATAATGATCAAGCGTATTAACCATGGAAGCGGTGCGGGGCCTTAATTCCGCTTGGAATGCATAAGGGTCTGCTTTAATACGAATCTCATCATCCGCTTGGGATTTAATCGCGAACTTATACATTTCGCCTTCTGTAAGGCCTGGGATAAAAAGCGCCCAAACTCCGGAATGGCCCACTTTGGTCATCGGATGAGTGCCCGGATGCCAGTGATTAAAATTACCAACAACACCAACGCTTCTTGCGTTAGGAGCCCAAACAGCGAAATGAACTCCTGAGACCCCGTTCAAAATCCTAACGTGGGCGCCAAATTTTTCATAACTTTTAAAGTGGGTTCCTTCTCCCATAAGATGGAGATCGTAATCGGTGATTTCTGTCATGGAAGCATATGGATCTTCAGCTTCAAAAGAATAACCGGCTTCGTCTTTGAAGCCAAGCCGATACGGAAATAAACTTTCTTCGTCTTCAAAAACAGCCTGAAAAAATCCGCCTGGATGTATTTTCTTCATCGGTTGCTTGAGGCCGTCATCGCCCAAAATACGGACCCATGCCTCATGCGCACGCGGGAAGTATGCATGAATAACAACGCGCTTTTCATTTCCGATCAAATGGGCCCCTAAAATATCGAACGGCTTATCCTCGCAAAACCCAATTATCTTTTCGATACGTTCCGCAGCAAATATCTGATCTGTCGGTTTCGAACGCGTGGACGGTTTTTTCCTTTGAACTGAGGATTTCTTTTTGGGTATCTTGCTCATAGTTCTCCAGTGACGTTGATTCTATCGCCTATGGCGGACAAAAATCAATTCGTAAAACTCGCAGAATTTTAGCAACAATTTCATTGACAGAAACTTAAATATCAAGTAAAAACCGCAATTAAGGAAACGATTTTCATGCAAAAATTAAAAACGCCGCTTTTGTTCGCCGTAATTGTTTTCGGCAGTGCTTTCGCGCTCGCCAAAATCGGATTCACGAGGGAACAAGTACTTGCCACCTCCATCTTTCTTCTCATCATCTGCGGCACGCTTTTCTATTGGCCGTTCCGCGTCACCTTTGCTTTTGCAGGAATCGGGATATTGCTGGCCAGCAAACTCCTGGATGTTCCTCATGTCATTGAGAACGCCGGACTTGATATTATTCTTTTTTTGGTTGGGATGATGTGTTTGGTCGGCCATTTAGAAGAAAAACATTTTTTCGAATATTTGATCGCAAAAATTGTGGATCGAATCGGGCACCATGCTTATTTTTTGATAGGTGCCCTAATGGCATGCGCAACCCTTTCAGCAGCGCTGGTCGATGAGGTAACGTCCATCCTTTTTATGATGTCCGCAACATTCCATTTAACAAAGCGCTACAACGTTAATCCAATTCCATTTCTTTTGATGATTGTTTTTGCAACCAACGTCGGATCAAGCGCTACCGCCGTTGGAAATCCCATCGGAGTGATGATCGCACTCCGAGGCCAATTGAGTTTTTCCGATTTCTTACGGTGGGCCAGCCCTATTTCGGTGATCACGTTGATCATTACGATTGGGCTTTGTTTTCTTTACTTCAAAA
>MHFM01000035.1:20034-37873 GCA_001804205.1 Omnitrophica bacterium RIFCSPLOWO2_01_FULL_45_10b | reverse complement strand
AAAAGAGATATTACCACTTGCTGGATACTTTTTCTAGGCACCATTGCGTTATTGGTTGGCCATCATGCAATTGAAGAAGCCATGCACCTTGAAAAGAATACGATGCTTCTCGGCACCTCTCTTTTCGCAGGCTCTATCGCCATTTTACTCAATTCACAAAATGCCAGAGATTTTTTTACCAGGCGCGTGGATTGGTGGACGCTCACTTTTTTCATGGCCCTTTTCGCTTCCGTAGGAACCTTGAAATATACAGGCGTGACCGACCGAATTGCGGATGGCATGATTTCGCTTGCCGGCGGAAATTCAACTCTTCTTTTGATTACCTTCACCGGCGCGGTTAGTTTATTGACTGGATTGATGGATAATGTGCTTGCCGTTGCTACGTTTATTCCAATTCTCTCCGACATTGGAAAATCAGGCATTTTCATTTATCCCTTCTGGTGGGGAATGCTGTTCGGGGGAACACTTTACGGAAATTTAACCGTGATCGGAAGTACTGCCAATATTGTGGCCATGGGAATGTTGGAAAAAGAATACAAACAAAATATCAGTTTTATGACTTGGCTTAAGCCCGGCTTCATCGTTTCAACCGTCACCATTGCCGTTGCCCTTTTCCTCATCTACATTCAAATCCCGCTCATGCCTCGCTAGAAGTTCTTTGCATTTGAGATTTCATTACAAATGAATGATGTCTCCTTCGTGGAAAAGCGAAAGAAAAACAAGAAGATAATCTCTTAAATGCCGCGTCAGCAGAAAATTCTGCCGCACATGCTCGCGGCCGTTTTCTCCAAGCCGCTTGGCATAATCAGGATTCTGGAGGAGCTGTTTAATCGCATATGCGGCCCCTTCTACACTATGGGAAAGAAGGCCGGAATATTTATGTGTCACTTGAAGAGTAATTCCGCCAACCGCCGAAGCCACGACAGGCTTGGCTTTCCAAAGCGCTTCTGCCACTGTAAGCCCGAAGCCTTCTTTAATTGACTTCTGAACGACAACGCTTGAGGCTCTTTGCAAAGCATTAATTTCGATATCGCTCCCCGAAGGAATGGCCAGCACGTGAATATCCGGGTTTGCCTGAGCCCGTTCTCTCGTCTTCGTAAGTACTTCTGTTGATTCTGGATCATCTGTAGCTTCACCGCCTGCCAGGACCAACTGGCAATCCACATGTTGCTGGACAATTTCGAAGGCATCGATAACGCCCAGCGGATCTTTAAGATAATCAAACCTTGAAATTTGCGTGACCATTGGTTTTGCGAGATCCAGATGATATTTCTGAAGGACTAGATCAATTGTCTCCTGTGGAAGGTCCTTATTTTTATCACTGAGCGGATCAATTGAAGGAGCGATCAGAAATTGACGAATAGGAAGTTCCTGGCCAAAGGAAGGGGCAGAGAACACTGCTGAATCATAACGGTCAATAAAAGGACGCAAAAAGCTCCAGACTCTTTGATCCGGATTAGAAACATCAATGTGACAGCGCCAAATCCATTTTCCTTTATGATCGTCTTTTCGATTGATGAGCGTAATTGGCTGCGGGTCGTGAACGAAAATAATATCACCCGCAAGCTCCATGGTTTTACAGTTCATCTCTCCTGTCTCAAGAAAAGCGGTAAAATCATCCGGAGAAATATCCTCAGCTTTGCCATGAAGGGCGTTGTGAAATTTTTTTGTTACCTTATAAAATTTCTCTCCCCCTTTAATTACATCCCACCTTGCCTTGACTCCCAGCTCTTGGAGAAGAGGAATCATGCGATTTAAAATTTCAGCGACTCCACCACCTACCGACGTGGAATTAATGTTTTGCACCGACCAGCCCTTGGCTTTTTCAGCGAGAAGGTAAAGCTCTTCAAGAATTTGAGTTCCAACAATGGGTTCATATTCCTTCAAATGTGTGTTCATTTTTTTCCTAGTTTCGCTTCAATTAAGCGGATAATTTTGTCTCTTAACCCTTCAAGCGTATGCGTATAGGGATCAAGCCGCGCGATTTGCTTTGCCAAATTTTTCTCCTCGAGCGCTGTCTCAAGCCAGAGCGAGAAGTCGTTGGTCTCTTTTTCAAGCCGGAGCCGCGCCTCAAAGATATGAAAATAAATGGAATGGATGGTAATTTTTTTCAAAACTGAAACAAATTCCTTAAGATTGCTGGCGGTGTAGGGTGTTGGAAAAATAAAGCTAATCGATTTGATAAAATGAAATTCCCGGCCCTCGTCGGCCTCTTTCAAGAACTTCCCCCTTTTTTGATTGAGGAATTGTTCAATCGTCTCTGCAATTTTATTTCGAAGTGCACGGATCGTTGTAAATTCACACGTATTGATGCTGGCCAGTCTTTCTCCTAATTCCCGCTCATTCAGCACTTCTGTCACCCAATAAGCAAAATCATTAGGCGGCTCGGGGGAAAGATATTGATGCTGGATGAGAAAATGATGCGTATGATGATAAATGACTGAGCCAGGAACCGTTTTGATGTGCTCAAGCAATTCCTTCAAATTCTTAGCCCTAAGCCCCGTCAATTCTCGTAAGTGGAGCCGGGTTGAAAAGTGAAATGGCTCATGGGTCCGAATCGGTTCAACTTGAGCCATGGAGCAAAACCTCCCTTTCTTTTTCTTTGAGCGCTTTGAGTTTCCTTAAAAATAAAAATACTTCTGAAGGTGAGCGAACATAATAAGACGCCTCTGTGGATTCGCTACGATGCTCAGCTACTTTTAAAGTAATCCCCTTTCCCTTGAGTGCGCGAAAAGCGTCTTCATCCGTCCGGTCATCCCCCGCATAAATAGGAAATACTTTCTTTGGCAAATGGGCTTGGAAACGCGCTAAAAGCCAAAGCACCATTCTTCCTTTGTTCCACGGCGTGGGCGGCCTGACTTCCCAAACTTTCTTTCCTTCGGTTAAAGCGAGCTTGGAAATGCGCAGATAAGGCTGCAAAATGTTCGAGAAGATCTTACGGACAAAGATCGCTTTGGACTCATTAAGTTTGCGGTAATGGATGCTCAACGTCAGAGTTTTATCTTCCACCCAAACCTCCGGGAAATCCTCCAGCGCCTGGGTTAGCTTTTGGGCCACCTGTTTAAGAAGCGCTTGAGCAGTTTGGGCTTTCGGGTGAATAAAATGAAGTTGGGGATCTTCAAATTCCAAACCATGATTGCCGACATAAAGAATTCCCTTCACCCTAATTAACTGTTTCAATTCCGCAAGCGACCTTCCGCTTATGATTGCCGTCTTAATGTCATCAACTTGTGTCAGCATTTCCAAAAATTTCCTTCGCGGCGGTGACAAACGGGCCAGGCTCGGATGACGCACGATCGGCGTCAGCGTTCCGTCGTAGTCTAAGAAAAGCATGACGCCTCGTTTCTTCATGCGAGATTCCAATTTGGGCCAATGCGGCCAAAGAAGTTCCGCCATTCGTTAAGTCTCCTGAAATTCGAACTTCAGAAGCTGGGAAAGTACCTTTCCGGCCCAGCGGTAAATATTGTTTTGTTCCACTGCTTCGCGCATTTTTCTCATCCGTCTTTCCCGTTCCTCCTTGGGAAGCTCTAAAGCCTGCGCGATTGTGTCGGCAAAAGATTCATAATCATAAGGATTAATGAGAAGCGCATCCGGCAATTCCCGCGATGCTCCCGTGAATTGCGAAAGAATCAAAACGCCATCGGCATCTGAGCGCGCCGCCACAAACTCTTTGGCTACTAAATTCATGCCGTCATGAAGAGAGCTGACAATGCAAGCATCCGCCATTCGATAAAGGGCTAGGATTTCTTGATAAGACATATAGGAACGCATCAGAATAATGGGCACCCAGGAACCTTGGGAATGTTTCCAGTTAATTCCTTCAACGAGAGCGCTTATTTCATCATTTAACTGCTTGTAACGCGGCATATGGAGCCGGCTAATTTGGCCGAGCTGAAAGAAGACAAATTTTTCTTTGTACTGCGGGTATTTTTCAAGAAACCTGTCGATGGCGCGAAATCGATCGGGAAGGCCCTTGGTGTAATCAACCCGATCAACGCCAACCAAAAGTTTTTTGTCTCCGATTGAAAAATCCTCGCGAATTTTTTCGCACAGGTCTCGGCTCGTATTGGATGAAGCTTCTTGCTCAATGGCTTGGAAATCTACCGAAATCGGAAAGGCCCGAATGAATGTTTCTTTGTTCTGGTAATTCACCGAGATTTTTTCCCGGTCAATTCGGCTTTCGAGCTCAAGGTCCACCGCAGCCAAAAAATTATCGCAGTGATAACGAATTTGAAAACCTAACAAATCATAAGCAAGAAAACCTTCCAAAAGTTCCCGTCTGTGCGGGCAAATCCGGAATGTTTCCGGATTGGGCCACGGAATATGCCAGAACAGCGAGGTAATGAGATTGGGGCGGTTGGCCTCTTTTAAATATTTTCCAACCAGGGCTAAATGATAATCCTGAACCCATACAAATGCCCGCTCACTGCCAACTTCTTCCAAAATTGCTTGGGCAAATTGCTCGTTAATTTTTTGATAAGCTTTCCAGTCTGACGTTAAAAATACCGGCCTTGTATATGAAATATGGCATAAGGGCCACAAACCTGAGTTGCAATAACCGTAATAGTACTCATTTGTTTCTTCCTTTGAGAGAAAAAGCCTTCGAAGGCTGTACGAAGGATTTTCAGGGGGGAGTTTCACTTTATGCTGCTCATCCAATACTTGTCGATCGTAAGGACTTGTTCCGGCAGCAATCCAGGTACCGCGTACGGCTTGCATGACAGGATTCATGGCAGTCACCAAACCTCCGGGCTGCCTTTGACATATAATTTTGCCGGATTTTAAGACATGACTGTAAGGCTGGCGATTGGAAGCGATCACTAAAAGATAATCAGCCATCTTCGCTTGGATCGTTTCTTGAAGCCGTTCCTTCGTCCACATAACTGACCTCCTTATCTTTACTTTATTTTAGTTCTATTCTTACACCATATGTTTACTTTTTCATAAAATCTTTCCTGTTTCTACTCTTGACATTCTACAGCTAATTCAAGATAATGAGTTTTCTTAAAATCCGAAGTGGTTCAAGCAGTAACCTCAATAACAACAATAACTTACGCTTAACCCTTGCACGGTCATTTTTGGGAAACCTAAAAAACGACGAGAAATTTGACCCGCGAATCCGAAATGTCGGTATTCTCATCACGATTCCGATGGTGTTTGCCGCCGGCCCAATCGTTGGGTTCTTAATCGGCTATTGGCTGGATCAAAAATTTGGATCTGACCCTTGGGGTAAAACAATTTTGAGCCTTCTCGGGTTTGTCGCAAGCATCAGACAAGTTGTAGAACTCATTAAAGACGCAACAAAAGATACCAATCATGATTGAAGAAACAGCGCATTCGGCAGCTCATAAAGCGGCAGCTTCCCACGAAGCGGCACATGAAGGCTTAAAAGAGCTTGCGAATTGGATTACGCTCGTCAATGAGCGCTGGCATGATGTGCCTTTTGTGAATGTTCTTCATCAATGGGAAAATGTGGTGTTTTCACTTACCGCAGCGTTTTTTTTAATTATCCTAAGTTTCTTCGCTACGCGTAAAAAATCTTTAATCCCCGGCCCGTTACAAAATGTTTTAGAGCTTGCCGTCGAGTCATTCGAAAATTTGGTGACTGGAATCATGGGGCCTCGCGGTCGGGCTTATGTTCCTTTTATTGCCACGCTTTTTATTTACATTCTCACCCAAAATTTTATGGGGCTCGTTCCCGGCCTTAAGGCACCGACTTCAAGCTTGAATACAACAGTAGGCCTTGCCATTTGTGTTTTTTTCTATGTGCAAGGAATTGGAATTAAACAAAACGGCATTTTCGGCTATATCCATCATTTAATGGGCAGTCCTCACGACATTGTCGGATGGATTATGGTTCCGCTCAATTTTCCGCTGCATATTCTTCAAGAATTGATTAAGCCCATGAGCTTGTCATTGCGATTGTTCGGAAATATCTTAGGCGAAGATTCCTTGATTGCAGCATTCGTCGGACTTGGAATTTTGTCTCTTTCTTTTATCCACAGCCCGATCGGTTTGCCGCTCCAATTCCCGTTCTTCTTGCTTTCAATGCTCTTGGGAACGATTCAAGCGCTTGTCTTTAGCCTTTTGAGCACGATTTACATTTCGTTGATGCTGCCATCATCCGCCCATGAAACTGCATAGGAAGATGAACATGCGCATGCTTAATTTAGGAACTTTAACGAAACCGTTTCTCCGTCATCGCGAGGAGCGGAGCGACGAAGCGATCTCGAAATTGTCATTCCCGCGAAAGCGGGAATCTAGATCCCCGATTAAAACATTCGGGGATGACACTTGTATCAGATCGCTTCGCCCCTTCAGGGCTCGCAATGACGGTGCTGTAACCTAAGGAGGATTAAATGAATTTTCAAACAGCACTTGCCTGGACACTCCCCATTGCCGTTGGCATTGCCGCTTTTGGCTCTGCGCTTGGTCTTTCTCGCGCCGTCGGCGAAGCGATGCAAGCCATTGGCAGACAACCTGAAGCATCTAACAAAATTCAAACGGCCATGATTATCGGCTGCGCCTTTATCGAAGCGCTTACCATTTATGCGCTTTTAACGGTGCTTATTCTTCAAGGAAAAATCAGCTGATCCCGTTAGAGCTCGGAACATAACGGGGTTATTTTGAAATGCATATGGTTCGAATCGGTCAACAACCGTCAATGTTAAAATTAACGATATTTGGAGCTCTAACGGGATGAATCTTTCAATTCAAGAAATTCTTACCCAAGCAGGAGCTTTCATTCTCTTGGTGTGGGTGCTCAAGAGAATGGCGTGGAAACCGCTTTTGAAACTTTTGGATGAGCGGCGTGAAAAAATTCGTGCGAGCTTTGAAGAAATCGAAAAAGCGAAAAAAGGCGTGGAAGAGCTGAAGTATCAATATGATCAAGCACATGCCCGAATCGAAGAAGAAGCGCGGAAAAAACTTCAGCAAGCGATTGACGAGGGAAAACAAATCGCACGCCAGCTCCAAGAGGACTCGCGCCGGGAAGCGCGCAATATTCTCCAAAAAGCGAAAGAAGATATTACACTTGAAGTCGACAAAGCAAAAGTGACGCTGCGCAATGAAATTGCAGACCTCACGCTTGCGGCAACGGAGCGGCTGCTTCATGAAAAATTAGATGTAACAAAAGACAAGGAAATCGTGCTCGATTTTATTGAGGATTTGGAAAAACTCAAATAATCCCGTTAGAACTCGGAACTTAAGGGAGTATTCTAAAATGCACGCAGTTAAAATCGGGCAACAACCGTCCGTGTCAAACTTAACGATATTTGGAGTTCTAACGGGATGATCCCATTTGAAATTGTGAACCGTTATAGCCGCTCTGTATTTGAATTGGCCGAAGAAAAAGGCGTAACGGATGCTTTATTCCAAGAGCTTTCCGCCGTGCACGAAGCCACGAGAAACCGGCCGGAACTTTTAAATCTGCTCCAAAGCCCTTTGATCACACGGGGTGAGAAACGGGCGCTCATTGAAGGAATTCTAGGGTCTAAAGCAAATTCACTTTCACGCCAATTTCTTAATCTTCTCGTCCAGAAAAACCGAACAGATCTATTCCCGTTTATTGTGGAGCAGCTTCAAGATTTGATGAATAAAAAGCATAACGTTCAAGAGGCAACCGTAGTAACTGCGCGAGAACTTCATCCGAGCATCATTCAATTAATTCAAAAAGCGCTTGAGGGCCTTTTTAAGAAAAAAGTGACCATTGAAACAGATACGGATCCCGATTTGATCGGCGGCCTCCAAATTCGTTTGGGAAACCGCTTAATCGATGGAACGCTCAGAGCGAAACTAAACGCACTCCATGCTCAACTTAAAAACGTAAGGGTTTAAGCATCATGTTAAAACCAGAAGAAGTGACTTCCGCGATTAAATCTGAAATTCAAAAGTACGAAAAAAAACTCAAAATGGAGTCGGTGGGCTATGTGCTCCAAGTGGGAGACGGCATTGCCCGCGTCTACGGCCTTGAAGAAGTAATGGCCGGTGAGTTGGTTCAATTTTCAGACGATACGATGGGAATTGCCTTGAATCTTGAAACCAATAACGTGGGTGTGGTCATTTTGGGCTCCGATGCAAACATTAAAGAAGGAGGCCTTGTCCGTCGAACCGAAAAAATTGTGCAAGTTCCTACCGGAAAAGCGCTTCTCGGCCGCATTATCAATCCGCTCGGAAAACCGCTTGATAACAAAGGGCCGATCACAACCAAATCGTCCCGGCCTGTGGAATGCGTTCCACCGAACGTGCTGGGCCGCCAACCTGTTAAAGAACCTTTGCAAACGGGAATTAAAGCCATTGATTCCATGATTCCGATCGGACGCGGCCAACGCGAACTTATTATCGGCGATCGTCAAACGGGAAAAACCGCTATTGCTATCGATGCTATCGTCAATCAAAAAGGGCAGGATGTTTACTGCATTTATGTTGCCATCGGCCAAAAACTCTCAAGCATTGTTCAATTGGCTAAAACTTTGGAAGCGCAAGGCGCTTTAGAATACACCACAATTGTAGTCGCTTCCTCAGAAGACCCCGCTCCCCTTCAATATCTTGCCCCTTACGCCGGCTGCGCGATGGGTGAAGAATTTCTTTATACCGGAAAACACGCTCTGGTCGTCTATGACGATCTTTCAAAGCATGCGCAGGCTTACCGGCAGCTTTCGCTTCTCCTTCAAAGGCCGCCGGGCCGTGAAGCTTATCCTGGAGATGTATTCTATCTTCACTCGCGGCTTTTAGAGCGAGCGGCGAAACTTCACGATAAATTAGGAGGAGGATCGCTGACCGCACTTCCCATTATCGAAACGCAGGCGGGTGATATTTCGAGCTATATTCCAACCAATGTTATTTCCATTACAGACGGTCAAATTTATTTGGAAGGCGATTTATTTTATGCGGGCATTCGGCCTGCCATTAACGTAGGACTTTCTGTCTCACGCGTAGGAGGAAATGCGCAAACCAAAGCAATGAAACAAGTGGCGGGCATGCTTCGGCTTAGCTTGGCCCAACACCGCGAATTAGCGGCTTTTGCGCAGCTTTCAACCGATCTTGATCAATCAACGCGCGATCAATTAACGCGCGGAGACCGGATGGTTGAAATTTTGAAACAAAACGTTCTTTCTCCGATCCCCCTCGCAAAACAAGTTTTGATTATTTTTGCGGGCATCAATGGTTACCTGGATGATGTCAAGTCGGAACTCGTCAAAAAATTTGAAACCGAGTTGCTTGTGTTTATCGAAAAAAACAATGCCGCCATAGAAAATGAAATACAAACGCAAAAAGTGCTGACTGAGGCCAACGAAAAAAGATTAAGGGAAGCCATTACTGCATTTAAAAAAGAGTTTGTAAATCGTATGTCATCCTGAGGCGTAGCCGAAGGATCTCTGGTCAGAGATTCTTCGCGCTTTGCGCTCAGAATGACAATTGAGGAAATTATGCTCTCTTTAAGACAAATACGACAGAGAATTAAAAGTGTCGGAAATACAAAAAAAATGACGCATGCGATGGAAATGGTCGCAGCGGCGAAGCTAAAAAAGCTTCAAGACCTTCTGAGGCAATCGGATCGTTATATTGCAGAACTCAGGCGTATTCTGGAAACTTTAGTGCGCGAAAAACCGCTCGCCCATCCCCTGCTTGAAAAACGCACGGAAATAAAAAACACGCTGGCCTTCTTGATTACTTCGGATACCGGCCTTTGCGGCTCTTACAATTTAAACGTGTGGGAGCAAGCTGATCGATTGATCAAAGCGGAGAATTTAAACCGGGCCCTTCATTTTGTGGCCATCGGGCGGCATGGAGCCGCTTATCTGAAACGTGCGAAACAAACCATTTCAAAAGAGCTGCCTGTTCCAAGGCCTCATGAAATTGACGAAACAATTCGCCTCATCAGCCAAATCGCAACGGATGAATTTACACATCATAAAGCAGACGAGGTTATTTTTATCTACACCAAAGTGATGTCTCTCGGCTCTTTAAAACCGGCTTCGGCATCGCTTTTTCCGATTGTTTCTTTGGAAAAAGAAATGGCTGCAATCGAAACTCCAACTGATTATCTGCTTGAACCCAGTCTCGAAGAAATTATCGCGCTCTTATTGCCTGAATTTATTGAGGCTGAAATGAATCAGTTTGTCAAACATTCGCTTGTGGCTGAACAAGCCTCACGGATGATGGCCATGCGCCAAGCCACCGACAGCGCAAAAGATATGATTGATTCTTTAACCCTTCTTAGAAACAAAGCGCGCCAAGCGAGCATCACCAAAGAATTGCTTGAAGTGGTTTCCGGTTCGCGCGCCTTACAATTGAAATGACAGTAAAATAATTGCTGTCATCCCCGAATGTTTTTATCGGGGATCTATAGATTCCCGCTTTCGCGGGAATGACATAATTAAGGAGGTTACATGGAAGTAGGAGCTATTGTTCAAATCATTGGGCCCTCAGTCGACATCCGCTTTGAGTCCGAAAAATTACCGAAGCTCTTCAATGCGATTAAAATTGAAGATCAGGAACGCAAAATTAATTTAACGCTCGAGGTAGCCCAACACATCGGAGACAACGTTGTCCGCTGCATCGCACTCGCTTCAACCGATGGCCTCGTACGAGGAATGAAGGCTATGGATACCGGCGCACCCATTTCTGTTCCCGTTGGCGATCAAACCCTGGGGCGTATTTTTAACTTGTTGGGTGAGGCGATTGACGAAAAAGGGCCTCTGAAAGATCCAAAAAAGCGTTATCCGATTCACCGCCCGGCTCCTTCATTTGAAGAATTACTGCCGGTGACTACTATTTTTGAAACTGGAATCAAAGTCATTGATTTTCTAGCACCCTACCCCAAAGGCGGTAAAGTAGGCCTTTTCGGCGGCGCGGGCGTTGGAAAAACGGTTATCATTCAAGAATTGATTCATAATCTTGCTACAGAACATGGCGGTGTTTCCGTATTCTGCGGTGTCGGCGAACGCACGCGCGAAGGAAACGACCTCTGGCTTGAGCTTAATGCCTCAGGCGTCGTCAATAAAACAGCGCTTGTCTTCGGTCAAATGAATGAGCCGCCCGGTGCGCGGCTGCGTGTGGGTTTAAGCGGTATTACCATGGCCGAATACTTCCGCGATGAAGCTCATCAAGATGTGCTCGTCTTCATCGATAATATCTTCCGCTTCGTCCAAGCTGGTTCTGAAGTTTCGGCATTGCTTGGCAGAATGCCCTCCGCCGTAGGCTATCAGCCAACGCTTGGCACTGAAATGGCTCAGCTCCAAGAACGAATTGCTTCTACGAAATCGGGCTCTATCACTTCCGTTCAAGCCATTTACGTTCCGGCGGATGATTTGACGGATCCGGCTCCAGCTACCACCTTTTCACATTTGGACGGAATCACGGTGCTTTCGCGCCAAATTGCCGAACTTGGAATTTATCCGGCCGTTGATCCTCTTGACTCCACTTCGCGGATGCTCGATCCAAAAATTGTCGGCGAAGAACATTACAATACAGCACGCCAAGTGCAGAAAATTCTCCAGCGTTACAAAGACCTTCGCGACATCATCGCCATTCTCGGAATCAATGAACTTTCTCCTGAAGATAAAGCGATTGTCATGCGCGCCAGAAAAATCGAAAAATTTCTCTCGCAGCCTTTCTTCGTGGCCGAAGCCTTCACGGGCCGAAAAGGGAAATATATCTCGCGGGAAGAAACGATTCGAGGATTTAAAATGCTGGTTCAAGGTGAGCTGGACCATATTCCGGAACAGTTATTTTATATGAAAGGCTCGATTGATGAAGTTCTGGAAGAAGCAAACAAGGAAAAAGTGACAGCGGCGGTTTAAAGCCGACGCTGTCATCCTGAGGCGACACTAAAGTGCTCTTCGCTGAGCCGAAGGATCTCGTGTGCTTCGCGGAGTTTACTCTGAGATGCTTCGCTTCGCTCAGCATGACATCGAAGAGCTCAGAATGACACAATAAACTATGCCAAACACATTTCGGTTTGAAATTCTTACGCCTGAAAAAGTGTTCTACAGCAGTACCATTACCTCGTTGGTCGCTCCCGGCATGGAAGGCTACTTCGGTGTCCTGGCGCATCATGCACCTCTCGTTGCACGCTCAAACGGGGGCCAATTAAAAGTGAGGGAAGAAGCGTCGGGGCAAGAACGTTTTTTCCTGGTGGGCCCGGGGATCTTTGAAGTGTTAAAAAATCGATCGGTTTTTCTCACCAAGCAAGCAGAAACAGCATCAGGCGAAAAAGCGGAATAAAAACCTTACGGGTGAAGATTGGAAATCCCTTTATTTTATATCTTAGCCCTAACGGCGGCCGCGAGTGCGATCGTTGTCGTTACAAACCGTAAGCCCGCCTATTCAGTTTTAGCGCTTGCTCTCATGATGGTTTCCCTCTCTGGATTTTTCATCCTTCTTAAAGCTTACTTTGTAGCCATGATTCAAATCCTTATTTATGCAGGCGCTATTCTTGTCCTCTTCCTATTTGTCATTATGTTGCTAGGCATTGGATCTTCTGACGCTTCAGGCCAAAGGAAAGTCTCTGTCTTCATCAAGATGAGGCGTGCTGTTAACATCGCTTTGCTGATTGCTTTCGCAAGCCAGCTTGTGCTTATGATTTCTGCCGCACAACATGCTTTTCCTCAGAAAAATTTTTCCGGAACCGTTGAAACGATCGGGACCGCGCTTTTTAATCAGTATCTTTTACCTTTCGAATTGGTGTCTGGAATTCTCCTGATCGGTATTTTCGGTGTGGTAAATCTTACGCAAAGAGAATTGAGCAAAAAAGCATGATCCCGTTAGAACTCTAAACGCAATGAGGTTATTTTAAATGCAAACAGTTGAGGTCGGGCAACAGCCGTTATCATTAAAATTATCGTTATCTGGAGTTCTAACGGGATGATTCCCCTAACACATTATTTAATCGTGAGTGGAATCTTATTTGCAATCGGCGCTTTGGGTGTTCTCATGCGCCGAAATATCATTATTATGTTGCTTTCGATTGAAATCATGTTGAATGCTGCCAATTTATCGTTTGTTGCTTTCTCTTCAAGCCATGCCGACTTTGGCGGCCAAATTTTCAGCCTTTTTGTCGTGGCCGTGGCCGCTAGTGAAGTTGCGATTGGCCTTGCCATCGCCGTACTTTTTTTTAGAAGCCGCGGAATTCTCGATCCAAACGAAATGAATTTGATGAAGGACTAAAATAAATGATCCCGTTAGAGCTCGAAATTTAAGGGAGTTATTCTAAAATGCGCGTAGTTAAAATCAGGCAACAACCGTCCGTGTCAAACATAACGATATTTGGAGCTCTAACGGGATGATCCATATCGCCTGGTGGATTCTCTTTTTTCCGCTTATCTCATTCGCGATTATTCCGTTTATTCCTGAAGCAAAGCGCATATTTGCCGGTTGGATTGCCTGTGTGGGCATCTTTTTTTCATTTTTGATCACGCTAAGATTTGCCCGCCCGATGTTTGATGCCGGCGAATTTCACACTTGGTATTCCAAAATCAATTGGATTTTAATCCCGGGGCTTCAGCTTGAACTCGGATTTTTTATCGATTCACTGGCTATTTTGATGCTTCTCGTCGTCACAGGTGTAGGAACCGCCATTTTTTACTATTCGCTCGAATACATGGAACATGATGAAGGCTATAAGCGCTATTTCGCCGGGCTTTCGCTGTTTGCGTTCTCGATGATCGGAATTGTCATTTCAGGCAATCTCCTTCAGCTTTTTATCTTTTGGGAACTTGTGGGATTAAGCTCTTACTTACTGATCGGACACTGGTATCAAAAAGATGAAGCGGCCGATGCGGGGAAAAAAGCGTTTTTGACCAATCGCATCGGTGACTTTGGTTTTTTAATCGGAATCCTTCTGCTTTGGACCTTTTCAGGACCTGCCGGGAGCCGAACTCTTAATTTCCTTCAACTCAATGCCTCCATATCAAGTTTTGTTCAATCGTCACCGGCCCATGCGACGGGGCTTACCATTGCCATGCTTTTAATCTTCTGCGGTGTCCTTGGAAAATCAGCTCAATTTCCGCTCCATGTATGGCTTCCGGACGCCATGGAAGGCCCTACACCCGTCAGCGCCCTCATTCATGCCGCTACGATGGTTGCGGCCGGAGTTTATCTCTTAGCCCGCATGTTTTCCCTATTTTTACTTTCACCGGTAGCGCTTGAAATAATCGCTTACATCGGAGGTTTTACGGCTCTTTTTGCCGCCACCCAAGCGATCGTCCAAAAAGACATTAAACGCGTCCTGGCTTATTCCACGCTGAGCCAGTTGGGTTATATGGTGATGGCCATTGGGCTCGGAAGCGCTGCGGTTGGGATGTATCACCTCACAACTCATGCCTTCTTTAAGGCGCTTCTCTTTTTGGGGGCGGGGAGCATTATTCATGCGACGGAAAAACAAAATATCTTTGAAATGGGCGGCGTGATTAAAAAAATGCCGTTCACCTCGGCTGCATTTTTGATCGGCACATTCGCCTTGATCGGATTTTGGCCCTCAAGCGGATTTTTCAGTAAGGATAAGATCTTGGCGCTTGCTTTTTCCGAGAACCGCTTACTTTTCATTTCTTCCGCGATCACCGTATTTCTGACGGCTCTTTATATGGGCCGCGCGATTTCTCTTATGTTCTTTGGCGCTTCCAAAATTAGAAAAAAACTGCATGAGCCAAGTCAAAAAATATTGATGCCGCTTCTCATCCTTTCTATTCTTTCGCTTGCAGGAGGCTTTTTTGGGTTTGAGCGGTTTCTTCATGATCCCAATCACCATGAAATGAGCGGGCCCAACTCTTTAGTGATTCAATTGGCAACGGTGCTTGGTTTGGCCGGTGTGTTCAGCGGATTTTTCTTCTACCGAATCGGCGAAAAAAATCGGAAATCGTTGTTACAACCATTCTCTTGGGCTTATGAGATTCTCATGCGTAAATATTTTATGGACGACCTTTACGATTTTCTAATTCGTTATATTCAACAGCCGTTTGCCAAACTTCTCGACTGGTTTGAACGAACGATCATCGTGGAAGGTGCAGTCAACCATGCGGCGAGTTTCACGGCTTTAACAGGCCGATACTTTAAAAAATTACAAACCGGACGGATTCAGACTTATTTGTCCGTATTTTTCTCAGGCGTCGTCATCGCCATTTACCTCATCCGGTTCGGAGCTTTGCACTAAAAAATGCTGACTTCCCATTCGCTCCTCCCCTATCTCGTTTTGATCCCTCTGATGGCAAGCGCCTTCATTCTGGTAGTTCCCTCCGAACGGATATCAGCGATTCGCAAAATTGCTATCGGTGCTACGTTTCTCACTTTAATTCTCGCGTTCTTCTTTTTATTTTCCTATCAGCCGTCCGGATCTCCTTATCAATTTACCATACAAATTCCATGGGTTAGAAGTTTTGGAATTTCTTATCATGCCGGGCTTGACGGTATTGGCGTGGTGATGGTTCTGCTGCACGCCATACTTTCCTTCACCGGTGCCTTAGTATCGCGTTCGATCAAACAAGACGTCAAACTGTACTTCATTTTCTATTTAATCTTAGTCGCAAGCATTTTCGGAGTGTTTACTTCGCTGGATCTTTTCTTTCTTTATCTTTTTTACGAAATGTCGGTGATTCCTTTGTATCCCATGATCGGCATATGGGGAAGTCAAAACCGTGAATACGCTTCCATGAAATTGACCCTTTATATTTCCCTGGGCGCTGTCATCGCTCTCGTTGGCCTTCTGGCGCTTTATTTTGCTTCCGGGCTTCAAACATTCGATCTTGAAGCATTAAGCCAACAGGCCCAAAACCAACCTTTCTCTGTTTATTTCCAAATGTGGTGCGCGCCGCTTCTGATTTTCGGCTTTGGTGTCATCGCATCCCTGTGGCCTTTTCACAGCTGGTCGCCGATTGGCTATGCGGCGGCGCCTACGGCGGTGAGCATGCTCCATGCGGGCGTGCTTAAAAAATTGGGGATTTTCCTGATCATCCGGATTGTGATTCCACTCCTTCCGGAAGGAGCTAAATTCTGGCTTCCGATTACGGCCGTATTGTGCATTGTCAATATTTTGTACGGTGCTTGGGCCGCCATGGCGCAAAAAGACATGAAATTCGTGATTGGTTTTGCCAGCGTAAGCCATATGGGATACGCCTTTCTCGGTCTTGCTTGTCTCAATCAAATGGGGCTTACGGCAACGGTTTTTTTCATGTTCGCCCACGGCATTATGGCAGCGTTGTGTTTTGCGCTCATCGGTTTTATCTATGATCAAACTCATACCCGCATGATTCCGGACTTGGGAGGCCTCGCGAAACAGCTTCCCTTTATCACGGTTTGTTTTGTGATCGCTGCATTTGCTTCAAGCGGACTGCCGGGCTTCGCCAATTTTGTTTCAGAAATTCTTATTTTCTTCAGCGCCTGGGAACACTATCCCGTTCAAACCATCCTGGCCATCTTTGGAATCGTGATCACGGCTACTTATATGCTTCGAATGATCCGAAATGTATTTTTTGGCCCGCCAAACCCTAATTGGGCGTATCTGAAGGATGCCAAAGGTCTTGCAGGTAAATTGCCTTATGGTTTTCTTGTCGCCGTTCTTTTAATTTTTGGAGTTTGGCCGTCTCTTCTTTTAAATATCATTCGCCCCACAACAGAAGCGCTTATTGAATCGCGCGCAGCGGTTTTGGCTCAATATCCATGAACGAATTTCTCTCTCTTTTCTCTCGCCATTCACGTTGGATCATACTTGCGCCGGAAATTGGGCTTACGTTATTGATTCTTTCCGTACTTGCTTTCGATCTATGGACTCAAATAAACCGAACGAAATTAATTCAATGGTCGATTTTGGGAAGCGCTCTTATTGGGGTGATCTTAATTCCTCTATCTTCTTCCGCTTCGGGCCAAATTTTTCAGGGGGCGTTTCAGCTTGATTCGTTTTCGATTTTTCTGAAGGAAATTTTTATCGTCTCCTGCATGGTAACGCTATGGATCGCTCATGAATTTTCGGAAACTCTTAAAAATCGAGCCTCTGATTTTGCGCTTCTTATTCTTATGGCTACGCTCGGCGCTTTTTTCCTTGCCTCTGCCAATGACCTGATCACGCTTTTCATTACCATTGAATGGATGACCATTTCACTTTATGTGTTGACCGCTTATTTGAGGACAGATCCATACGGCCTTGAGGCGGGAACAAAATACCTGATCATGGGGGCTTTTTCTTCCGCCCTTTTTTTATATGGCATTAGCCATGTTTATGGGACAACCGGATCCGTCCGGTTTGACCATATTCACACCTGGCTCACGCTCCATCCAAAAGATCCTCTTTTCCTCACCGGTCTTTTACTCATTCTTTCAGGAATTGGGTTTAAAATCGCCTCATTTCCATTTCATTTATGGGTGCCGGACGTTTATCAAGGCGCCCCCACACCCGCTACGGCTTTCTTATCGGTCTCTTCCAAAACGGCCGGATTTGCGGCGCTGGTCAGAATTCTTTTTTCCGTCATCGGGCCTGAGTATTTCAACTGGCCGGTTTTGATCAGCCTTCTTTCGGCGGCAACTCTTCTTTATGGAAATTTAGGGGCCCTGGGCCAAACGAATATGAAGCGCCTGTTCGGTTATTCAAGCATCGCTCATGCGGGTTATCTCTTAATGGGAATTTCCTGTGGGACTCAAAGAGGAATGGAGGCTGTGATTTTTTATCTCACCGCTTACGCTATTTCAAATTTGTTGGCCTTTCTTGTCATCGTGATTGCAAACCGCGAGCTTGGGGAAGGTGAAATTATTGCGTACCGTGGTTTGGCCAAAAAGTCGCCTCTGCTGGCCGGTGCTTTTTTCGTCGCATTGCTTTCGCTTGGCGGAATTCCGCCTCTTGGAGGATTTTTCG
>MHFM01000035.1:19214-19987 GCA_001804205.1 Omnitrophica bacterium RIFCSPLOWO2_01_FULL_45_10b | reverse complement strand
CTGGCGATGATCGGCGCTGTGAACGTCATCGTTTCACTATACTATTATCTTTCGATCGTCAAAGAAATGTATTTCAGGCACGCGGCAGAATTAGGGGCAAACGAAAGAAAAATGAATTTGCGAATAAGCACTCAAACTTTACTTGTTGCCCTTGTTTTATTTGTTGTTGGAATTGGCGTCTTCCAAGAGCCTCTTCTTCTTCTCGCAAAATCCAGCGTCCATATCCTATTTACAAATCCATAACAAACAAAAAAAGAGCCGGCGCTTTTAGGTCTCTGGGAGGTAAGAAACCTTAAAAAAGCCGGCTCGTACTTGTCCGCGCGGACGACTGACTTCTATTAGCCAAACAGGTAAATCATGGAAATGCCAACCGTATCTTGGTTGTTTTCCGTGCCTGTGTCAAAAGACTTCACCCCTAAATTGTTCGTATTGCTATGGTCATGACGATATTCCAGACGGGTTAACAGATTCTTATATACTTTAATATCCGCTGTATACGTCATTTCCCATAGCTCATCTGCTGTTGCTGTTCTCACGCCCATGTCATCCCAAAATTGCTCCCAACGGGCACCTAAGGTCAGCCAATCGTAAAGATCGTACTTGGCGTAAAGCGCATAGCCCTGCCAATCGGCGGAGTGGCCTTCAAGAAGCGGAGCTGTCGTATCTCCTAAGCGTTCCTCCACGCCATAATCATAGTTGGCCATGAGGTGCAGCTTTGGGAGATCTTTCGGGAGAGGCGTCCAGCTTGCAACCGTATCAAATATATATCGGTT
>MHFM01000035.1:10895-19172 GCA_001804205.1 Omnitrophica bacterium RIFCSPLOWO2_01_FULL_45_10b | reverse complement strand
AACTTTGTTATTATCAATAGCGCTGTCCCAACCGTTGACAAGACCAATCGTAGTGCCTATTTTCCCATCAAGCCAATTGTACATAGCCCGTACACCAGTATGAGTAAACGGGATGGCGAGAGTAAAAAGATAGGAACGCGACGAGTTCCAGTTCATATGATTTTCGATTACTTCAGCTCCTAAAAGAGTTGCGAATTTACCAGCCCACACGGTTAAGCCCGTTCCAATAGGGGCTTTCAACTCCACAAATGCTTCTTGAATGGAGAACTCATCCGTTCCACCCAAAAATCCGGCAGATTCAGCCACTTGAGCATCGGTGCCGTACATAAACTCAGTCCTAAAACCAACGCCGCCTGAATCCGGAGCTGGGCGGTACAGGTTCAGCTGAATATTGTTGATATCAAACGTGTCGGATTCGCGGTCAAAAGCGCGGAGTGTTGAGTTCCCGGTAGCATTAGTTCCGCCCGGAGGAACCACGTTTGGTGTCACAAAATTCCAGTTAAATGACGTATCGACAAACCCATCTAAGCGGATATCGCCACCTGTCGTTCTAAGAACGCCGTCTCCTTCAGCGCCTGCTGGAGCAGAAATGGCTGCCGTTTGCGGTGCTCGCTCGGCTCTCACCACACGATTTTCCAGTTGGTCAACCTTGTTGGTTAAATCAGAAATCTTTTCAAGAAGCTGTTTATTAATTTTGGCCAGATCTTCAGCTGAAGCCGGTGCGGTATCAGCCCAGCCAAAAGACGCACAGCTGAAAACAAGAGCTATCAAGACTACCGATGCTCTCGTTAGCAATTGCTTACCCGAGAAAATATTCATCATGTTCCTCCCCTTTTTTAATATTTTCAATTTGCCATGAAGCTATTAACGCAAACTTTAAGGTTTTGAATGAGCATTGTCAAGTGTTAAAACCATCCTCCACGATACTAACAAACCACCTCTTCTGATGCTTTAAATTCTTAAACAAAGGGACAATGTTCATGCCAACTTCTAAAATTTAAAATTACACCCAAACGAAACCGGCCGGACTTCCAAAAATTATAAAGGCGGTCAAAAATTGTAGCAAGAACGGTATTAAGTACTACATTTTTGTATTTAAGATACTCAATTTGTATTGCTTTTCACCTACTGCACAGCTCTTGCGCTATCCTTAAGAGTTGTTGAAACACTTTGATCCCCAATGCCGGCTTGTTTAGAAGAAGTATCTTCTGGGTATTGCTGTAAGCAGGATTCAAGCGCTTCCAGTTCATTCTGGAGTACATTTTGAAGATTGCGCCGGCTTCCATCCGGGAAAATAATGGCATAAGGTCGCCCGCTCGTTCGGGATCCGCTTGTAACGTGCGAAACAAAATCCTGAGCTGTTTTGACTTTGATATGGTGGCGTTTCTCCATACGGTTCAACTTCCAGCGGAAAAACTCAGCGGCTGAAGCACTGGTATATTCCACCTTGTTTCGAATAAAAGTCAGCTTGGAGTCATGAATCCTTTGAAGCAAATAATCAATTCTTCCTTCCTCTGTGGCTAAATCGCGTGTCGCAAAGAACTTCCTCACAAAGGCTGGAATGTTTGATTGGTCCTCCAAACAAACCGGCGCACCTACTTGATTGAGTCCATCTAAAAGAACCGGTTGAGAAGCGCATCCTAAAAAGAACGCAAGGAAGATAAAAAGCCAGGAACGACTCATTTTAAAGGTTTTATTAGATGCCAATATCATCGTCAAAAAGAAGCTAGACCTTAAGCTGTTGTATTTTAGTAAGCGCGATCCCAGCCGCTTCCTTAAGCATTGGGGCTTGAGATTGGGTCAGTCGATTTAACTGAGGATAAAACTCTTCCAAGCGCATTTCTACAATTAAAAAAATGGTGCAAACTGAAAGCCACGGGTCTTGAGATTCCAAAAACTCCTGAACGGTCACGTCAAGCGCCTTTTTAGATGTTTCAGGCCATGGCATCTCATCAAAAATAGGATAAAGGGGCCGGTATAACTCGGGCGTCAATACATTTTCCAAAAGTTCCAAGGCGTTCGCTTTTACGTGTTTATCCCCATCCGTTTCTGTCAGCCGATCGTAAATGACACTAATGAGATCCGGATCATAGAGGAGCGTCAATAAGCGAAAAGTACGCTCCAAAACCTCTTCTTGAATGGCTTGAAATGCAGCGAACAGATAGTCTTCCCGCAACTCGGAATCAGATTTTCCTTCCCTGTACTTTTCAATAATAGAAAGAATGGATCGGGCCATTTTAATCTCACTGATAATTTCCTTTTTAATCAGAGGTGTATTCAAGAACCGTTGTTCGCCTTTGGTCCGAATCCGATGCAATGCCCGTACCAAAGTAAACCTAAAAGAATGATCCTGAGCTAATGTCAGGCTCTCCACAAGGAAGTCGACGGCGGCTTGGGTGCCCAAGGCAATCAAAATTAAAACGGCTTTCTGTTTCATTCTTACTTCTTCTTTGGAATCATTGAAACATTCAGAAACTTTGAGCAAGACCTCTTTCTCATGACAGCGAAGCAAGGTCTTTAAATCCGAAGCATCCCCTGATTTCGGTTTTATAAAATCCAGCAAGCGGCGGTCAAAAAGACGGCTCTCATGAGCCGGCACATTTTCTTGAAAAAAATGCTCAAGGTCATGGGCAAACTCAAAGGTTTCGTGATGAACCATTTCCTGAACCATTTTCTTCACCCGCTGCATCTCCCGTATGCTTGAATAAAAAGCGTGGCATGCCGCAGCTGAGATTTTTCTCGTTACAGAGGACGGATGATCGAGCAATCGCCTTAACTGATCAAATGAATGTTCTCCTTCCAAATTGACAAGGATATTCCCCGCCTTTATTGTGCCCTCCGCATGGGAAGTTTGCTTCGTCTTTTTGGAATCCCCCAAAAGTTTTCGAATGGACTGCATGTACTCATCCCGAACACCCCAGGCAGCTAAAATCCAAAGGGGTGCCAGAAGCAACACGATGACCCCTAACTTTTGATCGGGAATTCCCAAGAGAGGCGCAACGACGATAATTAAAAGGCCCGCCAGCGTTTTTGAAACACGGTAAGCCAGCATATCGATGAAGGGTTTAACACGATAACGGATTTGACTTGGAATGGGCAGATAGAGGATTTCTTTGCTGAGCTGATTAATTGAGTAATTAAAACTTCCATCATAAACTTTGGCCGCACCCGCGACAGCCAAAATAGGCAGAAAAATAGTGGCGGTTGAACACAAACACAAACCGATGGGAAGAAGAAGCAAAGAAATGCCAATCCCAAGATGCCGAAGTACATAACTGGCAACGATTAACTGCATCACGAACGAAACACCATTTAAAAGCGCCATGAAACCGCCAAAGAAAGCGGTTCTGGCATTCTTGGCAACAATGGTAGTTTCGACAACGGAATTGAACTGGTTGTCCACAATGGTGGAAGCAACTTTGGCAATCATGACCAAAGCCATAATCAAAATGAGATATCGAGAACTAAAAAGCACTTTCCAAATAGACTCTTCGCGCTCATTGACCGCTGAAGATCCGCTTGTCTTTTTCGCGGCATCCCCTGCATTTTGAACGTGTTCATACTTCCAAGCCGCGTTCATGAGTACAATGCACATACAAAGCAGCCCGCCGACCACCAGGAGAAGATTTTCGGTCCCCAACCGTTCGGCGAATTGGTTGGTCACTAAGCCTCCAATGATCCCGCCGAGGCTCCCGCCGCTGATAATAAAACCGAAAAGGCGCTTGGCCTCCTGTGGGTCAAAAATATCGTTTGCGAGCGTCCAACACTGAGTCACAATCGTAATGGAGTAGGCTGCCACCCAAAAATAAAAAATATAAGAAAGCCATTCCACATAGCCCAACTTAAAGAGCGCCCAAAACGCAAAAATATTGGAGGCGAAAAAACCAGTAGCAACGGAAAACAAAACGTTTTTATGAACCAGCCATCGAGACAGTTTGCTATAGGCAAAAGTGATAAAAATAAGAAATAGTCCTTCGCCGACATAGGCATAACGAAGATTTTCAGCGCCGTGGGCGGTGAGGAAAAGAGAGCTGCGAATGGGTTTTAAAATGTACAGGGTGGCAATGCTAAACGCAAAACAAAGAAACATCAGAGTAGCTTTGCGCCACTCGTCCTGCTTGATTCGAACAATGGGTTGGACTAAGCGGGTAATCGTTTCAAGCATGAATTAAAGCAAACCGAAATGGGGCTTAAACCCCATGATCGATTTGAACAATCTCGAGCGTAGCGCCCTCGGCTTTTTGAGCTAAGATAATTTTGAGCGGAGGATCGCTCCAATCGTCCTTCTGGCCATATTTTGCCTGGACGAGAAGCGCAAGCCGACTGCCGGGTTTTAGAGAAGGAACTTTAAAGGAAAAGGGGGACGCTTCGAAGTCTTGATATTTGCTGAGGCGATGACTTCCACCCGAGCCTACCGACATCAATTGGTAACGATAACGCGTCCCTTCTTGAGGGGCAAAGCCATATTTGAGGGAAAGGTCTTCAAAACGGATTTGATAGGTACCGTCATCAACCTGAAACAAACGAATCCGATCAAGAGGTGTCACATGACCAAACCAGTAACGAGCGATGATATCGCGGCGTACAATTAAAATTTCAGAGAGAATATGCGCACTATCAGAATCTGAGAATCGAGCCGTGTCCACGACTGCTTTAATTTCCTCGTTAGAAAAAGACATCAATATTTTGGCAGCCCAAAAAGCATCGGCGCGTGTGAGACGTCGGAATACTTCGTAAGGCAACTGCGTTTTCCATGCTTCGGGTTGAAACTCAGCATTATCAAAATAACCGAGCGCTGGATTTGCAATGCCGCGATGATGCAGTTCATCCCATTTTCTTTCCCACGGCTTCTCAACTATTTTAAGCGTGGGCGCCGCTTTCCCTATCTCATACCAGTCAACAATATGTTCGTAACCCGCGGCGGGAACTTTTGGATGATTGGCCGCGCTGCCTAAAGCCGATCCAAAATCAATCAGGTAATGCTTCACTACTGGTTTTCCATCTTCAGTTTCTATGGCATCCAACGTATTTCCTTCGCGAAGATCATAATGGTTCAGCCAAGATCCAAAAACACGCAGCGCTCTTAAAGAACGCCTGTCTTCATGAGGAATGAGGTCGTCAGGATCTGATTTTCGGCGCCCTTCAAAATCCATATAACCCTTGTCATTTTCAATGAGTTTGCTTGCGGAAGCGCGAACCAAACCGCCTTTACGTTTGGGGATCTTTTCAATGAGCTCCTGAAGCGCTTCTTGAGTGAGCGGTTTTTTGAATCCATCTTCATTATAATAAGTAGCTTTCGGATCCGGTGTCAGGAGCGTGGGGTTAAAATCAATCAAATAATACTGAGCCACATGGTAACCAAAAGCGTAAAAGAGTTTGTGCGCGATGGTCTCCGCTGAGGTTGCCATCTCCGGATTATCCTTTGGATCAAATTTAAGTAAATAACGCGCGCCTTTCTGATCCTCCACAAAAAAGCCGGCGGTCATTCCATCTGATTTGCCCTTCATCACGCGTAAAGAACCGGATAAATCCGGGCCTTCGCTGCGATCCGGACCTTCCCTTAACTCCTCGCTGGAAAGATGTTTGCGGGCATGCCGATTCACAAAAAAACCGGAATCCGGAACCTCATCAAACGGATTGACATCAAGGGCTTCATATTTTTTAAACAAAAGACGGTCTTTGATCCGGTCGAATCTGAGCAAACTAGCAAACTGATCGTACACGATTTTGTCGAACAGCTCACGGTAAAACGAGGTTTCCTGATCTTTTATCTTTTGATCGAGCTCCTCTGCTGCTACGCCAAAACTTAAAGAGGGAAAAGCGATCAGTATGATCCCTGCGGATAACATTAATGATGCAATTAATTTTTTAATACGGCTAATGTTTGTCATCATTTTCCTCAAAGCTAAAATGGAATTTTGGTATGGCTTCCCGCTTGCCATTTTTCATTGCCGCGGGCAATCGTCACGGAAAAAATAGTACGCCGGCGGAACTTAACATTAAGACCGCCGCCATATGAAAACTTAAGCTCATCGAAACCAAAATCCCCAAATTCTCCAAATACTTCGCCGACATCAAAAAGCGCGACGGCATCTCCGGCAAAGTCGCCGTATTCGTAAATATTGTAACGATATTCCGCATTGGCCGCCAAAAGGCCCTCGTCAAAAAAACGATTGTACCGATAGGAACGCAAAAGCTCGCTTCCATCCGCGCGATCGGTTCCTCCCAAGCGCGCCATATTGAAAAAAGGAATTTGTCCTCCGCCCAACTCTTGATTTTTTTCACCCGTAAGCCGTAACGCAAGAATCCGTCGATCGGATTTGATGGGCAGAAAATGGCTGATGGATCCCCCAAACTTTAAATAATGAAAATCGTTTCCATCCGTATCGTGAAAGTATGAAAACTCGGCAAGCTGTTGACCGCCGTGCTTGGGATCATGTTTGTTGTCCCGTGTATCGTGGCTCAAATAAGTTTTAAGTCCGATCAAATCACCACCATTAATACCGGGGATCGAACCGACTGGAAAATGCTCTTTAATTTTTCCGACCCGCTCACGATTTCCGTTTCCGATATTCATTTTTTGGAAAATAAACGATTCCTTTACTTCCAAGGCAGGCGTTGGCTGATAGCCAACACCGGTATCAAAACGAAGCTCCTCAGGTTGGTAGGTTGAATACTCGCCTAAGCTCGTATCCTGGCCAAGGCCGTAAAAACTTTCGCTTGAACTTCGGTGATAACTCACCACGCCGTCATTAGAAAACAAACTGTCAGCGGTTGAGAGTTTATATTTTCCGCCTAAGTCAACGGTGCTGCCGGCAAAACCGGCATTCGGCGTCCATCCTCCAAAAGCGGTGAGCGAAGCATGGGGCTGTTCTACTTTGAGCAATTTTTCAATTTCAACACGGCCTTCAAGCCCCATGATGCCAAGGCCGCCTGAGGTTGGAGATTTTGGTTTTGGATAAATGCCATGAGAGGCGAGTTCGTCAAAAAACCAAATCGTTTTGTCATCGAGGTGGTTTTCTTCCATCCATTGAAGCGATCTTCCGGTCACATAACCCACGGGGCGGAAGGGTTGTTCTAGAATCCGCGCGAGCCATTGATTTTGCTCGCGTTTTGCAACCACATCAACACGAACCGCTCCGGGATATTTTGGGATCGCTACGTAAGGATCGTACGGGATTTCTTCCTGAGCAAAAAGGAGGCTGGCGCTGATGATTAAACCGGAAAGTAAAAAAATAAAAACCGCGATCTGTTGCTTCTTTTTTATTCTTTTTTGCTCTCTCATGCTAGTACCGTTACAATTTTGTTTTTACAGTTCATTACTTATCTCAATGGCTAAATGGTCAGAATAAGATTGTGGTGGCACTGTACCCATAATTTCAAAATTGTAACGGCACTAGGCCGAAGATTGATTTGGAAACAGTTTTGATTTCCTAAGTTGATAAAAAGAAGAAAGGATGTTTGTTTTCACTTGTTCCGACGCTCCAATTTTAGCATTCGAATCACCATGAGCAGCCGCAAAGCGATAAACGAACTCTTTTAAATGCCCGTAACGAAACGGCCGAAATCCGCATGCCTTCATTTCCTGATAGGCCTTCTCTGCCGTCCATCCCTCATGAGCGATTCTCCAACAAGCAATGACAACGCCTGTACGCTCCTGGCCATGTTTGCAATGAACCAAAATCGGCCTTGCTTCTGGTGATTCGATTAAAGCAAGTGCTTTTTCAATCGTCGCCTCATCCGGCTGATCCCAACCGCTCCAAGGAATTGAAACCATCTTAATTCCCTGCGGCGTTAAAAACTCTTCTTCCGCTTTTACCCGCTTAAGATTGTTATCAAAACTAAGGACTGTTTTGATCCCCAACTTCTTAAGCAAAGGTGCGGCTTCTTTAGAAACAAGTCCGCAGCGGTAAATATCTGGAGTAACCTGGCGAAAATTAAAAGCGGTTTTTTTAAGTTCCCTGAAAACCGCGTCATCCTCTGAAAGAGCGGTGGGGGCCTTCGCAACTACCCCCGCCAAGCCTGTGACCACCCATATAATAGAAGGAATAATGAAAATTCTCAAATACTTTTCCTGATGGTAACGGATTAAATTCTTACCTCTATACATCGTCTTTTTCCCCAAAAAATTTACTTCAATCGAAGGGCGCTTCAAAAGCATTCTGAATAAGGTTGATCAGTGGCCGGCTGCCTTTCATTTGAATGGCCAAAACATCAAATCGAACGGCGGGATTAACCTTCGGATGTTGCGCCAAATACCATGAAGCAAGGCGAATG
>MHFM01000035.1:9589-10845 GCA_001804205.1 Omnitrophica bacterium RIFCSPLOWO2_01_FULL_45_10b | reverse complement strand
TTTAATTTCAATAAATACCAATGTATTTCCTTCGCGAGCCACCAAATCGATTTCTCCGAACGGAGAGCGCACATTGCGTTCGATAATTTGATAACCGCGTTCTCGAAGATAGTTTTCACCCAAATGTTCTCCGAGTTTTCCGGTGGCTTGATTGAGGTGCTTAGAACTCATGCTTCAACCGTTCGAAGTAAGCGCGCAACAGGTTCAAACGTCATTCGATGAATCGGACAAGGCCCGCATTCCTCAAGCGCGGCCACATGAGCCGCGGTTGGATAACCCTTGTGATGGCGGAAACCATAATGAGGGAATTCGAGGTCATAGCCTTCCATCATTTCATCCCGTGTTACTTTTGCGACAATGGAGGCAGCGCCAATGGAAATTAATTTTGAATCTCCGGCGACAACGGGAAGCTGAGGAATAGGCACGTCAATTTTGAGGTGCCCGTCGATGAAAAGAAAATCGGGGGTCACGGAAAGCGCGAGCACAGCTTTTCGCATTGCCAAAAGCGATGCGTTTAAAATATTGATGCGATCGATTTCCTTTTCGCTGACGACCCCAATGCCAACAAGCGCATGCGTAATAATCGTCCAGAATAGTTTCTTGCGGCTTTTGGGGGTAAGGAGTTTGGAATCACGAATGCCTTTAAGGTGAACGTTTCTTGGAATCATACACGCAGCTGCTACCACAGGCCCCGCCAGCGGGCCGCGCCCTACTTCATCGACTCCCGCCACAAAGCGGAGCCCTTCTTCGTGCAGAATCGATTCTAAGCGGATATGACTGTTTGTCACATTCACCTGAGTTAAGAGGTGCAATTAGAAATGGCGCTAGGATTTAACTCCGTGTTTTGCGCGTAAATGATAAAGTTTAGCGCGACGAACTTTTCCTTTTTGAATAACCTGTATTTTCTCAATGTGGGGTGAGTGAAGCAAAAAAACTTTTTCGACCATATCATCCCGCACTTCCTTTAAAACATTAAACGTGGCATTGGTGCCACGGCCGCGCCTACGGATGACCGTTCCCTGGAAAATTTGAACCCGGGTTTTATCTCCTTCCCGAACTTTCAAGTGTATTTTTACTTCATCCCCCACATTGAATTCAGGAATTGATTTTTGAAGGTAGTCTTTTTCAATTAATTCAATTTTTTTCATTCTTACCGCCTTTGGTTCTCCTTTTTTGATTTGTATTCACCCGTCATTGCGAGGACTGCCGACGGATGGACTGGACGAAGCAATCTCGGAGATTGCTTCGCTTTCCGC
>MHFM01000035.1:3305-9567 GCA_001804205.1 Omnitrophica bacterium RIFCSPLOWO2_01_FULL_45_10b | reverse complement strand
CAAGGACGGCTTTGTTGCGTAGCAAATCAGGCCTAAACTTCTTGGTAACGCCGTGGGCTTGCTCAGAACGCCAGGACTCGATCGTCCGATGATTCCCGGAAAATAAAACTTCAGGAACTTTCCAACCTTGAAAATCCCGAGGCCGCGTATACTGCGGAAAATCGAGCGCTCCACGGTTAAACGATTCGGACTCAAGTGAGGCGCGGTTTCCTAAAACCCCCGGAACCAAACGAATCACCGCATCAACAAAACACAAGGCCGGAAATTCACCGCCTGTGGCGACAAAATCTCCGATCGAAATTTCCTCATCGACCAAATGTTTGTGAACGCGTTCGTCAATGCCTTCATAATGGCCGCAGATAAAAATCAAATGCGGTTTTTTCGCAAGCCGCTTGGCCGTTGATTGCTTGAACGTTTCCCCTCTCGGAGAAACCAGAACCCGCCATCCGCCGGGTCCTATTTTCTTGAGGCAATCAAAAATCGGCTGAATCATCATCACCATTCCGGCGCCTCCGCCGAAAGGTTTGTCGTCACATGTTTTGCGCTTATCCAGCCCGTAATCCCTTAAATTATGAACCTGAATCTGAACGCGGCCCCGTTTCTTGGCCTGCTTCGCCATGGATTCATTCAGAGGGCCTTCCAACAATTTCGGAAATAAGGTGAGAATATCAATTTTCATCTCACCACCTGATTCTACCGGCTAGTCTGAGCAAATTTTTTGAGAAGGCTTTGCACCGTTTCGGTGGGTTTCGCCCCTTTGGAAATCCAATTTTTAATCCGCTCTGCTTTCAACTGAATGCGGGGAGGGTCCTGACGCGGATCGTAATAACCCACCTCTTCAATAAACCGCCCATCCCTAGGCATTTTGGCATCCGCCACAACAACGCGCCAGTGGACTTTCTTTTTGGTACCAAACCTTTTCAATCGAATTCGTACAGCCAATTTTTCCTCCTTGTAACTTGAAGTTAGTTCTTTTCTTTTTCTCTTTTAATCGAAGCGCCTAAAGCAGATAGTTTCTCTTCGATTCGCTCATAACCGCGATCCAAATGATAAACCCGGTGCACTTCCGTCACTCCCTCCGCAACAAGGCCGGCCAATACCAAGGCCGCGCTTGCTCTCAGATCAGACGCCATCACCGGCGCGCCGCTTAAATGTTTCACGCCATGCACAATGGCGCTTGAGCCTTCCAAAAAAATTTTTGAGCCCATTCGATTTAATTCACTGACATGAATGAAACGATCGGGATAAATTTTCTCGGTAATGACGCTGATGCCCGGGGTAACGGCCATTAACGCCATCATCTGCGCTTGAAGATCCGTCGGAAAACTCGGATAAGGAAGCGTCGTCACGTCCGTCGGCCGGAGGAGGCCATTTCGCCGAATGCGAATGGAATCCTTTGTTTTATTAATTATGATTCCGGCTTGCCGCAGCTTGTCAAGGAGCGCATGGCTATGCTCGGGAACGCAATTCCGAACGAGGACATCGCTTCCGCGATTCATGGCCCCTGCTACCATAAAGGTTCCTGCCTCAATCCGGTCAGGAATAATGCTATGGCTTATGCCATGGAGCCTGTCAACCCCTTGGATCTCAATCAGATGGGATCCGTGCCCACTAATCTTAGCCCCCATTTTAATGAGAAACTCAGCTAAATCAACTAGTTCTGGTTCGCAAGCAGCGCTCTCAATACGGGTCGTGCCGCGGGCCAAAACAGCCGCCATCATAACATTGGCGGTAGCCAAAACAGATGAACCGTAGCTTCCTCCTAAATAAACGTCGGCACCGCGTAAGCCGCGTTTTGCGCGTGCTTTAACATAGCCATGTTCAATGGTAATTTCGGCTCCAAGCGTTTCCAGGCCTTTCAAATGCAAATCAATAGGACGGGATCCAATAATACAGCCTCCCGGAAGGGAAAGTTCCACATACCCCAAACGCCCCAAAAGCGGCCCTAAAACGCAGACGGAAGCCCGCATGGTGCTCACCAAATTGTAAGGCGCAATGGATTTTAAATGATTGTTCGATTGAATTTCGATGGTGGGCCCGGCATGATTGACTCGGGCACCCAAAAAGCGCAAAAGCCTGACCATCGTAACAACATCTCGTAAGGACGGAATATTTTGAATCTCGGAAGTCCCGTCGGCCAAAAGAGCGGCTGCCATAATGGGAAGCACGGCGTTTTTAGCGCCCGAGATAAGGACTTCGCCTTTTAATTTCTTTCCGCCCTTAATAACAATTTTATCCATCCCGTTAGACCTCTCTCATGTAAGATTCTTCCTTATCAAAGCAGGATGGAAAATTAATATAGTTCGCATTTTGATTTTATCGCTCATAAAGGTCTAACGGGATCCATGATTCACGAGTTGAGCTGTGATAATCCGTTCTTCGCCACAATTGTCTTTTGAGATTTGAACATCGCAAAAATCATTTGTTTCCAAAATGTGAGAAATTTTATTTGCTTGCCCGGCTCCGATTTCAAAAAAGATAAATCCGTCCGGTTTCAAAATTGATTTTGCTTCCCGAGCCATGCGTTGATAAAACAAAAAACCATCCGTGCCGCCATGGAGAGCAATTCGAGGCTCAAAAGCAATTTCGGGCTGTAAATGATCAAATTCCGGATCGGTCAAATACGGCGGATTTGATACGATGGCATCCACAAGGCCGTTTACTCCATGCCACAAATCGGTTTCAATGAAATGAACCCGATCGGATACGTCGTTTCGGATAGCGTTCATTTTAGCATATCGAAGCGCTTCTGTTGAAATATCTGTTGCGGTCACCAACCATTCGGAACGTTCTTGGGCCAGGCTGATCGCAATATTTCCAGAACCCGTTCCTACGTCTAATAGATGAAGGGGTTTGACACCCAAACAATTTAATACGACCTCCGCTAAAACTTCGGTTTCAGGCCTTGGAATCAAACAACCTTCGCCTATCTCCAGAATGGCGTGCCGGAATTGGACTGCCCGCATTAAATACTGAAGTGGATATCGGCCTGCGCGCTTAGCCAAAAGTGTTTCATACTCACTTTCAATTTGCCGATTGATTTCAATTTCGGAATCGAGATAAATTGAAAATCGAGGACGGTCGAGCACATAAGAAAGGAGTTCTTCGGCGGAAATTGTTGCTTCTGGAACACGGGCAGCTTCGAGAAAATGAATCCCTTTTTTAAGACATCGAGAAACAGTCGTGCTCATCCCGTTAGAACTCCAGATAACAATAATTTTAATGATAACGGCTGTTGCCCGGTCTCAACTGCTTGCATTTAAAATAACCTCATTGCGTTTAGAGTTCTAACGGGATCATAAAGCGTTCAACCTTCTGGCGCGATCTTCCTTCATTAAACCGGAGATGAGTTCCTCCAGATTGCCGTCCAAAATATCATGAAGCGAATGAAGCGTGAGCCCAATTCTGTGATCCGTCACACGATTGTCCGGAAAATTATAAGTCCTAATTTTTTCGCTCCGGTCGCCGCTTCCAACTTGTTTTCTCCGGTTTTCTGAAATTTCACGCGCTTGTTTTTCGCGTTCCATTTCCAAAAGCCGTGCGCGTAAAACACGCATCGCTTTATTTTTATTTTTAAGCTGCGAACGTTCGTCTTGGCAGCGAACAATCATGCCGGTCGGAATATGAAGAATCTGAACGGCGGAATCTGTCGTATTAACTCCTTGGCCGCCTGGGCCGCCGGCGCGGCAAACTTCAATGCGTAAATCGTCAGGCTTAACATTCACTTCTACTTCATCCGCTTCTGGAAGAACCGCAACTGTTGCGGCAGAAGTATGAATTCGTCCGCTGGCCTCTGTTTCCGGAACGCGTTGGACCCGATGCGTGCCACTTTCAAATTGAAATTTTTGATAAGCTTCCTCTCCTGAAACGCCAACAATCACTTCCTTAAATCCTCCTTTTCCGGAAGGGCTCGTACTGATAATTTCTAAGGCAAGCCCGTGTTGGGCAACGTAACGTGAATACATACGAAACAGGTCGCGCGCAAAAAGGGAAGCTTCTTCGCCGCCTGTTCCGGCTCGAATTTCAACGATGATATTTTTGTCCAAATTTATATTCGATCCTTCAAGCAGTTTTTCCTCTAATAACGCTTCGAGCTCACCTGCTTTCGCGCTTAATTTTTCGCGCTCTTCCTGATAAAGTTTTGTCAGCTCTTCGTCTTTATTTTTGCTGTTGAAAAATGTTTCGATTTCTTGGAGCTCATGATGAACCCGCTCATACTCCGACAAAGCCGTTGTAAACGGTTTTAACCGGGCCAGCTCTTTTGTGCATGCTTGATATTGCGTGCGGTCTTTAAAAAGCTCCGGATCGGCAAGTTTCGCTTCTAGCTCTTGAGCCCGAAGTTTTATTTTTTTAAGTTGTTCAATCAGCATAAAGGAAGGAAATGGTCCTGCAAGGAAGGCTGTTTAACGCAGCTCTTAACGCCGTTTCACCGATTTGGCTGATACTCGGTTGCCGTACTTTTTCTGAAATTTATCGATTCGCCCGGCCGTATCAATCAATTTCTGGCGCCCGGTAAAAAGAGGGTGGCAGGCGGAACAAATATCGACTGTAATTTCTGCCTTCGTACTTCTTGTCTCAATAACGTTCCCGCAGGCGCATCGAACGACAGCGGGGCCGTAATTAGGGTGAATATCGCTTTTCATTAACTCGCTCCTTATTTTTCTGCTTTATTCAAACTCATTAAAAATTCTGCGTTGGTTTTGGTTCTGGCAAGCCGTTCCAAGAGAAGCTCCATCGCCTCAGTTGGATTCAGCTCATTCAAAACCTTTCTCAAAATCCAAACGCGATTCAGCTCATCCGGATGCATCAGCATGTCTTCTTTCCGGGTATTCGACTTTTTGACGTCGATGGCCGGATAGATTCGCTTTTGAAAAAGATTCCGGTCGAGCTGAAGCTCCATGTTGCCGGTTCCCTTAAATTCTTCGAAAATAACTTCGTCCATCCGGGAACCGGTGTCCACCAAAGCGGTGGCGATAATGGTAAGGCTTCCTCCCTCTTCCACGTTGCGCGCGGCCCCGAAAAAGCGCTTGGGTTTATGGAGCGCGTTGGAATCCACGCCGCCTGAGAGAATTTTTCCGGAATGAGGAACGACCGTGTTATAAGCGCGCGCAAGACGCGTGATGCTGTCGAGCAGAATCACCACGTCACGCTTATGCTCCACAAGCCGCTTCGCTTTTTCAATGACCATTTCAGCCACTTGAACGTGCCGTTCGGGAGGTTCGTCAAAGGTAGAAGAAATGACCTCGCCTTTGACCGAACGCTGCATGTCCGTCACTTCTTCAGGGCGCTCATCAATCAAGAGCACGATTAAATAAACATTGGACTCATTTTCCGTGATGCTATTTGCGATTTTCTGCAGCAGAATGGTTTTGCCGCTATACGGCGCTGCCACGATTAAACCGCGCTGGCCTTTTCCAATCGGGGTAAGAAGGTCCATGACCCGCATGGAAAGCTCTCCGGGCTCCGTTTCCAACATAATGCGCTTGTTTGGATAAAGCGGCGTCAGGTTATCAAACGGAATTTTATCCCGGCCTGCCTCTGGCGGCTCATAATCCACGGCTTCAACCTTAAGAAGCGCGAAATAACGTTCCCCTTCTTTGGGCGGGCGGATTTGGCCGCTGACCGTATCGCCCGTTCTAAGGCTGAATTTCCTGATCTGCGAAGGAGAAACGTAGATATCATCCGGTGAGGGCAGATAATTATAATTAGGAGAACGCAAAAATCCGAAACCATCCTGCAGGATTTCGAGCACTCCTTCCCCAAACATAACTCCCGATTGCTCGGCTTGCGCTTGAAGGATCTTAAAAATAAGATCCTGCTTATTTAAGCCTACGGAATCGACAATTTTAAATTTTTTAGCGATTTCATGCAGTTCTGAAACCTTCTTTTTCTTAAGCGCAGCCACATCCAAAAGCCCTTCATGGCTCCGCGCTACATCGGATTCGGTATACTGCTCTTCTTCAACCGCTGCGACTCTTTTGCCACCCCTGTTTAAATGTTCTTTCGTTTCTCTAACCATTTTTATTTCTATGCTCCTTTTAATCGTCATTGCGAGGAGTCCCGTAGGGGACGACGAAGCAATCTCTGAGATTGCTTCGCTTTGCTCGCAATGACGGGTTCGCTGTTAATTTTTCCCAAATCAATTTCGTTTTTTGAATCAATGAATTCTTAGAACCTGTATTCAATATGTAATAATCCGACCGCCGCTTTTTTTCAGGTTCAGGAAGTTGAGCCTTAAGGCGTAAGCGCACTTCCTTAGGCT
>MHFM01000035.1:3054-3285 GCA_001804205.1 Omnitrophica bacterium RIFCSPLOWO2_01_FULL_45_10b | reverse complement strand
ACAATCCCCTGCCGAATCCGTTTTAGCTCTGAGCGAACCCGCCGATACACATAAGGATGAACGAGAGCTTCAAGCTGCTTGCGCTTTCTGGGATTCGAAAACACCTCTTTCGCAACCGCCTTCCGGCTAAAAGAACCCTTGATATTAAAAAGCGATTTTACCTTTTTCCCAATCTGGTGATTCGGGCGAAATACCTCATGCGCCAGCCGATCCGTATCAATCACCCGCTTG
>MHFM01000035.1:0-2989 GCA_001804205.1 Omnitrophica bacterium RIFCSPLOWO2_01_FULL_45_10b | reverse complement strand
AATGACCAAACGTTTCTTGGCCACAGCTCACTCTTTGTACCAACTGGAGCCAACCGTAATATCCACTTTGAGCGGCACGCGAAGCGCAAAAGCCCCTTCCATTTTAGTGCGGACGAGTGATTCCAATTCTTTAAGTTCAGTTTGGACCGCGTCAAATACCAATTCATCGTGCACTTGAAGAATCATGAGCGATTTGAATTTCTTGCATTCCAGTTCTTTTTGAATTTCAATCATTGCCAATTTGATAATGTCCGCCGCTGAGCCTTGAATGGGGGCATTGATGGCAGCCCGTTCTGCAAATTGACGGCGATTTTGATTTGGAGAACTGATATCCGGAAAATAAGAACGCCGGCCTAAAATGGTTTTGAGAAAACCGTGCCGGCGCGCTTCTTCTTTTTGAGCTTCCAAATATTCTTTCACGCGCGCATAACGGGCGAAATACGAATCGATAAATGCCTGAGCCTCGCTTATCGAAACCCCAAGGCTTTGGGCCAGGCCAAAAGCGCTGACACCATAGACAATGCTAAAATTCATGGTTTTGGCGACATTGCGCATCTCGCGCGTCACATCCTGAGGCGCTGCATTGTAAAGAAGCGTGGCGGTAAATTGGTGAATATCCATATCTTCCTGAAATGCTTGCATCAAATTTGGGTCTTCCGAAAAATGGGCCAACACTCTGAGCTCCACCTGCGAATAATCGGCAGAGAGAATTTTACAGCCATTAGCGCGCGGCACGAAGGCGCGGCGAATTTGGCGGCCGATTTCAGTTTTAATCGGAATATTTTGAAAATTCGGCTCCGAACTCGAGAGCCTGCCGGTGGAAGTAACTGTTTGATTAAACGAGGTATGGATCACTTTTGTTTCCGGATGAATCAAATCCGGAAGAGCATCCATATAAGTTGATTTCAATTTCGCTTTTTCCCGGTATTCCAAAAGAAGCTTCGGAAACTCATAACTTTGCGCAAGCCGCTCCAGAACATCAGCATCGGTGGAATAGCCTGTTTTCGTTCGCTTGATAACGGGAAGTTTAAGCTTGGTAAATAGAATATCGGACAATTGTTTGGTGGAGTTGATGTTAAATTCTTCACCGGCGGCTTTATAAATTTCCTTGGTTAAGCGATCAAGGTCGCGGCCTAATTTCTTCGAAAGCTCGCTTAAAAGCTCGCGGTCAACCGCTACCCCATTCATTTCCATTTGGGCCAAAACGGAAACGAGCGGCATTTCAAGTGTTTCAAACAGCTGGGTCAATTGATGGACTTCGAGTAATTTTTGAAGGGATTCGATCAACCGGAAAACACAATCAGCATCTTCGCAGGCATACTCTGAAATTTTCTCAAGTCCGACCTCGGCCATTGAAATTTCTTTTTTGCCGGAGCCGATCAAGCTTTTGATATCGATTTTCTTAACGCCAAGATATTCAAATGAGATATCATCCAAATTATGATTCAGTTTCAAAGGATTAATTAAATAAGAAGCGATCATCGTATCAAAGCGAATTCCGAGAAGATCAATTCCGTGCCGCTTGAAAACAATCAGGTCATATTTAATATTCTGCCCGTATTTGGCAATATTCTCGTTTTCCAAAATGGGGCTTAATATCTTTTGGATTTTGTTCCAAGGAAGGCCTTCTCCTTTGTGATGCGCGGAGGAAACCGGAATGTAATATGCTTCCATTGGTTTCATCGAAATGCTGACCCCGACGATATGTGCTCTCATGGGATCTGTAGAGGTGGTCTCGGTATCAACGGCGATGGCTTTAGCTTTGGTTAATTTTTTCACAAGTTCATCAAGCGCATCGACGGTCGTAATCGAATGATACTTTCGCTTTTCTTCTCCCGCTTCCCCCGAAGGTGTTAATTCTTTGAGAAGGCTCCGAAATTCGAAATGTTTTAAAAGTTCGGCGAGACGTTCTTCATTCGGAGATTTTACTTTCATTTTCTCAAAATCAAGCTCAATAGGGACATAGCGGTCGATGGTGGCTAAATCTTTTGAAAGGCGGGCGATTTGTTCATTTTCTTGAAGTGTTTTTTGGCGCGCTCCTTTGATCTTATTAAGATTCTGATAAAGGCCTTCCAAAGATCCGAACGTGCGAATGAATTCCACGGCTGTTTTTTCGCCGATTCCGGGAACGCCCGGAATATTATCCGAGGCATCGCCGGCAAGGCCCATCACATCGACAACCCGCTCGGGGCCGAGGCCGCCAAAACGTTCCTCTACGCTTTTTCGATCTAAAATTTCTTCTTTATAGGTATTCAATACTTTTACCTTCTCATCCACAAGCTGTAAAATATCTTTATCTCCGGTAACAATCAAAACGCTGAGCCCTTCCTTTTCCGCTTTTGTTGCGATGGTGCCAATTAAATCGTCCGCCTCGTAGCCTGGCTGCTCAAAAGCAGCAATTCGATAGGCATGAACAAATTCCTTAATATGAGGCATTTGTTCGATCAAATCATCGGGCATTGGTTTTCGATGTGCTTTATACGCTTCGAAACGTTCCCGCCGAAATGTAGGCTCCTTGCGGTCAAAACAAATTGCAAGATAATCGGGTTTCTCTTCTCTGATCAGTTTGCGAAGCATGGTGATGAAACCATAAATCGCATTGGTGGGTTCCCCTCTTGAATTGGTCAGTTCCCGAATCGCATAAAACGCCCGATAGCAAAACGACTGGCCATCGATCAATATGAGCCGCCCCTTCATATTCTTAAACAGAGCGCAAAAAACACACGTTTTTTCAACGATTTTTTGATTTAGGATTAATTAATTTGAGAATTCATTAGAGGGACTAAACCTGAAAGGATAATGACCCGTCCTAACTGGACCCTAAGATACCGTACTAAGAACGATAAATCAAGTATTTTTTACCCCGTTAGAAATCCCATGAAATATGGGGGTACCGACTCCCATTCTTATAAATTGCCTGTAAACCACATTTCTAACGGGGTTTATCGCTTAGCGGAAACGGCGTGGCCCTTACCGTGAAGATCAGATT
>MHFM01000034.1:7348-7598 GCA_001804205.1 Omnitrophica bacterium RIFCSPLOWO2_01_FULL_45_10b | reverse complement strand
GGCAATAAAAGGGGCGGGCCAAAAGCACCAATAAGAAATCATATTAAGGCGAGGGAATGCCATGTCGGGTGCGCCGATTTGAAGCGGAACCACGAACTTGCCAAACGCCCCGACCAAAATGGGAATGATCGCGAAAAAAATCATCACGGAAGCATGCATCGTGAAGAGTGAAGCGTAAAATTCAGGCAACATCACGCCCCCTACCATCATGCTGTCCGGAAAAAGCTGGCCCAGTATCGGCATGGGTTTC